>NZ_JBIAQX010000006.1:0-393939 GCF_042889445.1 Streptomyces sp. NPDC002602
CGTCAGCAAGCTCAGGGTCGGCGACTTCATGGAGGGCTTCAAGGCCAGCCGGGCCGGCGTCGACGACATGGCCCGCTCCATGCCCACCGGCGAGGTACCCGCGACACCCGCCCACACCGGCGAGGCGCCCTCGACCCCCGCGCACGCGGGCGATGAGACGCCCCCCGGGCGCGAGTACGAGGACGCCGACGGCAACAAGCGCGTCATCGGCCACGACGGCAGCATCCGCGACGAGCACGGCAACGTCGTTCCCGACACCGAACCCGTCAGGGAACCCCACAAGAGCGACCTGCCCAACCACCACGAACCCGCCCCCGCCCCCGTCAAGGAGCGAGTCCTCGAAGGCGCCGGGGGGCCGAGCCACGTCGAGAACGGCACCGGCCACCCGACGGGCTCGACGCACCCGGGAGACGGAACGTCCCCGAAGGACGGCAGCAGTACATCCGGCACGCCGTCCACGGGCGGTCATGCCACGGATCACTCCTCCGGCGGCCCGGGCAGGGGCTCACACACGCCTTCCGGCGGGAGCGGCGGATCGCACACCCCGAGCAGTGGCGGCGGTCGTGGCACTCCGGGACACTCCGGTCACGACACGTCGGGCACCGGCGGGGGCGCGGGCAACCACACCCCGGGCACTCCCGCCGGCCACGTACCGGGCGGCGGCTCAGGCGGCCATGGCCCGGCGGACACCGGCCACACCCCCTCGGACCCCGGGCACGGTCCCGGCGACTCGGGCAAGAGCGAGCCCGGTTCTCCGGACGGCGCCGGCACTCCCCCGCCGGGTGACGGCCCGTACGCCCCCCGCCCCGGCGAGGACGTCCCGGACCTCCGGCGCCAGGACAACGACTTCTCGGACGAGTACAACAGCAAGGGTCAGCGCAAGAGCTACATCAATGCCGATGGTGACCTCGTGCCGGCCAACCCCGATGGCCAAGCGACGATCGTCGACCACGTCGTGGGGCGCGAGCCCAGGAAGTCGGACAGCCCCTTCACGTCGACGAGCAAGGATGGCGCGGACGCCAAGGACTACGGCGGCAAGACGATCCGCGTGGATCTGCCCAGGTTGATGGAGGACATCGCCAACGGCAAGGTCAAGGGCGTGGAGGTGTATTCGCCCAGAGAGGTCGAGGCGGCCATTCAGGCAGCCGCCAACAAGACGGCCGGGCGCCCGATCGACATCTCGGTCCCGCCGCGTGCGAGCTATGAGAAAATCCGCGAGATGGCGGAGGGGCTCGGCTTCGGCAAGAAGAAGACGGACAGCCTCGAGCAGCGGATGAAGGACATGATGCACACGCGCCGCGACTCTGAGTGGTTGGTCAAGGGCGTTGTACCAAAGGACTACATCACCGGGCCGTTCTAGTGTCTGAATCCGCATATGAAGAAAGGCGAGTCATGACACGGTTCGATGAATTGCTCGGCACGAATTTCAGTGGCGAGCCGACGACGGACATCGACGATGTGATTCTCAGCGCGGTCGATGAGCCCGGGCACCGGGAGCGTGTCCCCGGGCTCATCGAGCTGATGAATGATCCGCGTGAACCCGAGAAGGAACGCTTCCTGGCCTGCCTGGCGCTGACCACGTGGGCTGAGCCTGCCGGTTTCGAGGCGGTGATCCGGGCGGCCGCGGACCCCGAGGCCACCCCCTGGTACGACTTCTCGATCGACCGGAAGTTCTCGGTGGACAGCACGTTCTCGCAGCTGGCGGTGGCTGTGGACGGCAGCCGTCGTCTGGTCGAGGAGAAGGGGACGGCGGCCTTGCGTGAGCGGGCCTTCCGCGCTCTCGTGCGGCTGGCCGACAGCCAGTACTTCGAGGACCGACTCGGTGAACTGATCGACAGCGCCACGGTCAGGGCCGCACTGGTCGACATCCGGGATGTCGTGAGCCGTGGTGTGCGTTCCCTGGCCGAGGGGGAGAAGCAGCGCTTCGACCTGGCCACGCAGTTGGTGGATCTGGCGTGCGCCGTGGCGCCTGTCGACGGCCCGTTGTCGGTGGAGTTGGCCATGAGCGTGCTGCGTATCAGCGCCTCCCCCCGCACGGTGGACCATGCCGTCACCATCGTTTTCCGAGCCGCGGGCCCGGAGGTCCGGCAGTTCGGCGAATACCTGCTGACGGTCGGCGATGAGGGAGTGCGCGCGGAGGTTCGAGAGGCGCTGGGCGGCGCCGAGTAGGACCGCTTCTCGGCTGAGCGGCCGGCACGCGGACGGGGTGGCCACGAGCGGTGCGTGGACGGATCGGCCCACCGTGCGGGGCTCACGATCCCGGTGTCCCGGCCGGCGTGGACGGCCTTTCGGACCGCCCGGAATTCGCGGATCCACTTCACCGGGCCCGCGTTCCCGGACTCGTCGCCTTGATGGACGATGCCGGGGCGCCCGAGCTCGAGCGGTTCCTTGCCTGTGTGGTCCTGGGCGGCGACAACCCCGGGTCCGGTTCTGGCGACAACGGATCCGACGGCGGTGCCGACGGCCATCCGGAGAAGCCCACGTCCGACGGGGAGACTCAGGAACACGGGGAACCGGACAGCCGGACACCTCTGGTGAAACGGGCACACCGCCCGGCGAACGTGCGATCGAAAGACACGGGCGCATAGTCGTCATTGATGTCCGGAACGTAAATCAAGCGGCAATCGACAGCGTCAAGGCCGCTGTTGAAAGCAACGGTTGGGGAGATCGTGTCATCTGGTACCCGCAAGAACTGGAGGCCGACCGTTCTCCCGGCCGCTGCGGAAGCCACGCGGCAACTGCAGGAGTGGCTCGGCTCCGAGGAGTACAACCTGAACGGCATGGAGTGCGACTTCCGGGGCGCCGACCTGTCGGGCGGGGACTTCTCGAACGCGTGGTTCACCGATGCGGTCCTCGTGGACGTGCGACTTGTCGGCGCCTCCTTCTACCGTGCCGACCTGCAATCGGCGGATCTGACCGGAGCGGATCTGACCGGGGCGGATCTCGTCAGGGCGAACCTCGACGAGGCCGTGCTCAGGTCGGCGCGACTCGACGGGGCGGACATGGTTCGGGCTTCGCTGGCCGATGTCGACGCGGCGGGAGCGAGTTTCCGCGGAACACGGTTTCTCGGTGCCTCGCTGATGGACACCGACATGAGGGGGGCGGACCTG
Organism: Streptomyces sp. NPDC002602; assembly: GCF_042889445.1. Taxonomy (NCBI): domain Bacteria; kingdom Bacillati; phylum Actinomycetota; class Actinomycetes; order Kitasatosporales; family Streptomycetaceae; genus Streptomyces; species Streptomyces sp. NPDC002602. Next base: position 3,111 of record NZ_JBIAQX010000006.1, read on the forward strand.
ACCGACGCCGTCCTCGACGAGAACCTGTTTGAGATCAAGGTGGACGACTCCACTGTGGTGCGGGGACTGACCGGCACCGTCTTCGGCCCGATCACCGTCTTCAGCGGCGAATCGTCCCGAGAGCTGGCCGACGCGGAGCTCGAGGCGTGGATCGCTGAGCGAGGCGGGCAGGTACAGGTGATTCCGCCGCGTCGCCCGCCGCGGTAGACCCTGTCACGATGCGCCCGCCGGGACATGGCCGTGGGGTTCGGCGGGCAGCGAATTCAAGGAAACAGGAACGAGTTCATGCACGGCTGTCGTGAATTGCTGGGCATGGATTGCGACGGCCGGCCGACGGACGACATCGACGACGTGATCAGCGCCGCCGCGGATCCTGGGGAAGCAGCGCTTCGACCTGGCCACGCAGTTGGTGGATCTGGCGTGCGCCGTGGCGCCTGTCGACGGCCCGCTGTCGGTGGAGTTGGCCATGAGCGTGCTGCGCGTCAGCGCCTCCGCCCGCACGCTGGACCATGCCGTCACCATCGTCTTCCGCGCCGAGGGCCCGAGGGTGCGGGAGTTCGGCGCCCACCTGCTGACGGTCGGTGACGAGAAAGTGCGCGCGGAGGTACGCGAGGCACCGGGCCTCACCGAGACGGCGTCCGGCTGATCGGGAAATAATGGCGAAGGATGACGCGAGCGCGACAGAAACAGCGGCAACGGCACCACTATGCACCGAAGGCGACTCCGTCACCGTCGGTGTCGCCTTCGTCGTCCTCCGTACATGCGAATACGACGCATCATCCCAAAGGAACACACGAAATGACGGAGTCGGCCCAGTGATAGGTTCTGCCGCGTGGTAAACGTGGGGGAAAAGCAGCGCACGGAATTGAGCAGGATCACTCTCGTCGGCGATCGACGGAGAGTGGATCTGGTGCTCCCCGCGAATGAGCCCATAGGGCGGCTTCTGCCCGATGTCCTGCGGCTGTTGGACGACAGGGTGGGCGAGCGGCCGGCGGCCCGGCATCTGATCAATGCAGAAGGAACGGTTCTGCCGCAGGACGGGACCCTGGCCGAGGCCGCCGTGCCCGACGGCGCCGTGTTGCGGCTCGTCCGCGTGCACGACGCCCCCTCCGCCCCCGTCGTGCACGACGTCACCGACGAGCTCGCCGAGGACCTGGACGTACGCGCGTGGCGCTGGCGGCCCGAGGCCCGGCGGTGGACCGCGGGCGTGGCGACGATCGTGCCGGCCGTGACCGCCGGTGTGCTCGCGCGCACCTTCGTCGGCACGGCCGAGGTGGCGGCTCCCCTCGCGGTCCTGGCCGTGCTCGTCGCGGCCGTCGGCGCGGTCGCCGCGCGGATCGGCACCCGGGCCGGTACGCGAGCCGCAACCCGGGCGGGGCACAACGGTCGGGACGGTCAGAACGGTCGGGACGGTCGGCCGGCCCCGGCAGGACAGCCGGACCGGGCAGGACAGCCGGACCGGGCAGGACAGCCGGACCGGGCAGGTCAGGCAGGACGCGCGGACCAGGCGGGTCAGGCGGGCCGCGACCTCGGCGGCACCCTCCTGCTGACCGGTGGCGCCCTCGGCGTCCTCGCCGCGTGGACCGCCGCCGACGCCCACGCCTGGGGCGGGGCCGCGCGGCTCGCCGCCGTGGCCGGCGCGCTCGCCGTGACGCTCACGCTCGCCGGGCTGTTCTCGCGGCTCGGCAAGGGCGGCCTGATCGGCGCCGGAGCCGTCGTCGTCACCGCCGGGGCGTGGGAGGCCGTCGCGGCGCTCCAGGACGACCCGGCGCGCGTCGGATCCGTCATGGCCCTCGTGTCGGTCGTCGTACTCGGCCTGCTGCCCCGCCTCGCGCTGATGGCCGCCGGGCTCACCGGACTCGACGACCGTCGCTCGGGCGGCGCCTCCGTCAGCCGCCACGAGGTCGACACCGCCCTCGCCGCCACCCACCGCGGGCTGGTCCTGGCCACCGTCGTCGTCGCCGCGTCCGCCGCGGCCGGCGGGCTGTCGGCCGTCACCGCCCCCTCGTGGTGGACGGTCCTCCTCGCGTCCCTCACCGTCGTCGTGCTGCTCTCCCGCTCGCGCGCCTTCCCCCTGATCGCCGAGGTCGTCACGCTGCTGGCCGCCGCCCTGGTGCTGCTCGTACGCCTCGTGGTGCTGTGGATCGACCATGTCCCCGGCGCCCCGTACGGGCCGCTGGCCGCGCTCTGCGGGGTGGCGCTCGTGCCGCTCGCCGTGCTGGCGGTCCGGCCGCCGGAACACGTGGGCGTGCGGCTGCGGCGCGCCGTGGACCTCGTCGAGACCATCGGCGTGATCGCGCTGCTCCCGCTCGTGGTCGGGGTCTTCGGCGTCTACGCACGTCTGCTCCACCAGTTCTGAGCTCCAGGAGAGATCGCATGTCCCAGGACGACTGGCAGGGCGACGTACTGCGCGACCTGCGCAACCTCAACGGCGGCGCCGAGGAACCGGCCCGGTCCGGGAAGCCGACCGGCGGGCCCCCGGCCGCGTCCGCGTCCCCCGACACGCCGCCGAACCAGGCCGAGCCGCCGGGCGGGGCCGAGGCACCGGGCCGGGCCGAGCCGCCGAACCGGGCCGAGGCACCGGGCCGGGACACCGCCGCCCAGGCCCACCCGACGCCCGCCCCCGCACCCGCCCCCCGGCCGCTGCCCACGCCCGTCACCATGGAGCTGCCGCTCCCCGACGAGTTGGTCAGGGGCAAGCCGCTCAGCGGGGACTCCGCCACCAGGCGGACCTCCCGCTCGCTGCGCCGGCTCGTCGGTTCCTCGGCCACCCGCGAGGTGGAGGAGGCGACCCGCGTCGCGCAGGCGCTCCAGCAGCCGCTCACCACGGGCCGGCAGATCGTCGTCACCAGCATCCGCGGCGGCGCGGGCAAGACCACCGTCGCCGCGCTGCTCGGCCGCACCTTCGGGCACTACCGTCAGGATCCGGTGCTGATGCTGGAGGCCGACCCGGCACTGGGTACGCTCCCGGCCCGGCTCGGCGTCACCAAGGTGCGCTGGACGACGAGTGACGTCGCGCAGCTCATCGACCCGTCGATGCAGCTCACCGACGTCGTCGGCTATCTCGTCCAGTTGCCCGACCGGGGGTGGCTGCTGCCCGGCAGCCAGGGCCGGGTGGGCAACCGCCTGGAACTGGCCGAGTACCGCTCGGTGATGGTCGCGTTGCGCCGCTACTTCGGGATCACCGTCGTGGACTGCGACACCCTCCCGAGCGAGTTGTCCCGTACCGCCCTGTCGGCGGCGCAGGCGCGGGTGCTGGTCACCCCGGCCACCGTCGAGGGCGTCACCACCACCCGATCGGTGCTGGACTGGATGGCGTCGTTGTCGCGACCGAGGATGCTGGAGGGAACGGTGGTCGTCGTCGCCGCGTCGTCCCCCCACATGACGCTCGACGTGGCCGCGGCGCGTGAGCACCTGCAACTGGGCGGCGTGAAGGTCCTGATGCTCCCGTACGACCGGCACCTCGCCGCCGGCGGCCCGATCCGCACCGACCTGCTCGGCCAGGTCACGCGCGAGGCCGTCACCGAGCTCGCCGCCGAAGTCCTCACCCGAGCCATGAGCAGGCGAAGCAACCGATGAGCACCCGCATGGTCCACCGTCCCGCCCGCACCACCCGGCCGCTGCCGGTGCCCGGGGCGCGCACGATCGAGCCGCCGCCCAATCTGCCCGAGGGCAGGACGGGCGGCGCGCTGCACACCCTCATGCCCATCGCCGGCGTGATGAGTTCCGTCGTGATGATGACGATGGTGCGCAACAGCCAGTTCGCGGGCATCGGCGCGATCGTGCTGCTCGTCACTGTGATCGGCTCGGTCGGCATGCTGTTGTCGCAGCGGGGCAAGGCCCAGCGCACCCGGCGCCAACAGCGTGAGCGCTATCTGGAGTACCTGGAGGAGCTGCGCGAGGAGTTGGGCGCCGAGGAGCGCGAGCGCCGCGAGGCGGCACGGGTCCTCGATCCGCCGCCCGAGGCGCTCTACGACATCGTGCGCGACCCCGCCCGGCTGTGGGAGCGGCGCCGCCTCGACGGCGACTTCCTGCGCGTGCGGGTGGGCACCGGGCGGATGCCGGTGCGCCCCCTGGACGTCGGCGAGCAGGGCGGCAGCGTCCTCACCCCGCCCGACCGCTTCATGCTCAATGAGGCCGGCGCGCTGAGGAAACGATTCTCTACAGCGACCGACCTACCCCTGACCGTGCCACTCGACCGCGCCGGCAACGTCAGCGTCGTCGGTGACCGCGAGGGCGTCCTGCGCGTCGTACGCGCCCTGCTCACCCAGACCGCCGTCGCCCACGCACCCGACGACGTCGCGCTCGCCCTCGCCTGCCCCGGCGACCGCATGAGCGACTGGGCATGGGTCAAGTGGCTGCCCCACACCCTCGACCCCGACGAGCACGACGGGCCCGTCAGCGCCCGCCGCATCGCCCCCGCGCCCGCGCAGCTCGCCCGGCTGATGAACCGGGACCTGCGCGCCCGCGCCTCCTACGCCGCCGAGGTCCGTCGCGGGCTGTCGGGCAAGGACGCCCTGGAGATGACCGGGCGACTGCTGGTCGTCAGTGACGGGTACGGCGAGGACGCGCACGAGCTGCCGCGCCCCGACGACGCCGTGAGCCTGCGGGACATGGGCGTCACCGTGCTGCACCTGGTGGCCGACCGGGTGCAGGAGCCCGGCCAGGTCTCCCTGCGCATCACCGTCGACGGCGACCGGGTCCACATCGAGGACCTGCGCCCCGCCGAGCCCGTCACCGCCCACGGCACCGCCGACCCGGCCACCGCCGCCGGATCCGAGGGCGTCGCCCGGCTGCTGGCCCCGCTGCGGCTGTCCGCCGAGTCCCTCGTCGACGCCCCGCTGTCCGGCCCCGTCGACTTCGCCGAGATGCTCGGCGTCGAGGATCCGGCCTCCCTGGACGTCCGGGAACTGTGGCGGCCCCGCGGTGAACGCGCCTTCCTGCGCGTACCGATCGGCATCAGCGACTCCCGCCAACCGGTCCTGCTCGACCTGAAGGAATCCTCCGAGCTGGGCATGGGTCCGCACGGTCTGTGCGTCGGCGCCACCGGCTCCGGCAAGAGCGAACTGCTGCGCACCCTGGTGCTGGCGCTCGTCGCCTCGCACCCGCCGGAGGACCTCGCCATGGTCCTGGTCGACTACAAGGGCGGCGCCACCTTCGCCCCCTTCGCCGACCTGCCGCACGTCGCCGGCGTCATCACCAACCTGGAGAACCAGGCCGGCCTCGTCGAGCGCGTCCACTCCTCCCTCGCCGGCGAGGTACAGCGCCGCCAGCAGGTCCTCAAGGACGCCGGGAACATCGCCGACATCGGGCACTACGCGGCCCTGCGCGAGACCCGGCCCGACCTCGACCCGCTGCCGCACCTCTTCGTCGTCATCGACGAGTTCGGCGAACTCCTCACCGCGAAACCCGACTTCATCGACCTGTTCCTGTCCATCGGCCGCATCGGCCGTTCCATCGGCGTGCACCTGCTGCTCTCCAGCCAGCGCATCGAGGGCGGCAAGCTCAAGGGCCTGGACACCTATCTCTCCTACCGGCTCGGTCTGCGCACCTTCTCCGCCGACGAGTCCCGCACGGTGCTCGACACCACCGACGCCTTCCACCTGCCGCCCATCCCCGGCTTCGGTTATCTCAAGGTCGACACCAGCGCCTACGAGCGTTTCAAGGCGAGCTTCGTCTCCGGGCCCTACCACGGCCCGGTCGCCCGGAACGACGAGGACGAGGGCCCCGCCGTCCACGTCTACCCGGAGTACAACACCCTCGGCGAGCCCGAGGCGGCCCCTTCCGGCGAGGACCGGCCGGCCATGCGCAACCGCAACCCCGGGCCCACCGTCATGTCCGTCGTCGTCGACCAGCTCCGGCACGCCGCCCGGCCCACCCGTGCCATCTGGCTGCCGCCGCTGCCCCGCGCCATCGCCCTGGACACCTCGGCCGGTCCGCTGCGGACCGGGGAGCGCGGCGTACAACTGGCCGTCCGGCCCGGCCCGCTCAAGGTTCCGCTCGGTGTCCTCGACGACCCGGCCAGGCAGTGGCAGGGGCAGTGGGTCCTCGACCTCACCGTCGGCGGCGGCCACGCGGCCGTCATCGGCGGCCCCCAGTCCGGCAAGACCACCCTGCTGCGCACCCTGGCGCTGTCCCTGGCCATGACGCACACCCCGCGCGAGGTCGGCGTCTACGGGCTCGACCTCATCGGCGGCGGTCTCGCCGCGCTGTCCGGGCTCCCGCACGTCGGCGGGATCGCCGGCCGCGCCGACCGCGAACGCGCCGCCCGTACCGTCGAAGAGGTGCGCGGCATGCTCGCCGCCCGTGAGGAGCTCTTCCGCGAGCACGGCATCGACTCCGTCGAGCGGCTGCGCGAACTGCGCGCCGAGGGCCGGCTCCCCGAGCTGTCCTCGACCGAGATCGTGCTCCTCATCGACGGCTTCGGCGCCCTGCGCGACGACTTCGACGAGATCGAGGACGCGGTCACCGACCTGCTCAAGCGCGGCGGCGGCTACGGCGTCCACGTCGTCGCGGGCATGCTGCGCTGGAACGACGTCCGCATCGCCACCCAGTCCCTGTTCGGGACCCGCGTCGAGCTGCGCCTGAACGACCCCGGCGACTCCAGCATCGACCGCAAGCTCGCCGAGACCCTGGCCCCGGACGAGAAGGGTCGCGTCCTGACCGACGGCAAGCTCTTCGCGCAGGCGGCGCTGCCCCGCATCGACTCCCTCGCCTCGACCTCCGAGCTGGGTCCGGCCGTCGAACAGGCGGCCATGGTGGTCCGCTCGTCCTGGTCCGGCGACGGCGCCCAGCGGGTCAGGGTGCTGCCCTCCCGCATCCCCGTCGCCGCCCTGCCGTCCGTGACGACCGAACCCAACCGGGTACCGCTCGGACTGGACCAGACCGCCCTCGCACCCGTCCTGCTCGACCTGTTCAAGCGGGACCAGCACCTGATGATCCTGGGCGACAGCGAGTGCGGGAAGACCAACCTGCTGCGCCTGGTCACCCAGGGGCTCATGGAGCGCTACTCCGACGAGGAGATCGTCTTCGCGGTCATGGACCCGCGCCGGGGTCTGCGCAGGCTGGTGCCCGAGGAGTACCGCGGCGGTTACGCCCACAACTCCCGGCTGTGCGGCGCGTTGGCCACCGGCATCGCCACCGAGCTGGAAAAGCGCATGCCCGACGACCTCGCCTCCCAGGACGCCCTGGTGTCCGGCACCTGGTACTCGGGCCCGCGCATCGTCATCCTCATCGACGACTACGACATCCTCACCACCGGCGGACAGCAACCGCTCGCGCCGTTCATGCCGTTCATCCCCTCCGCACAGGACATCGGCCTGCACTTCGTCGTCACCCGCAGGGTGGCGGGAGCCTCGCGGGCGCTGTACGAGCCGTTCCTGATGACGCTCCGGGAGAGCGGTACGTCGGCGGTCGTCATGACCGGCGACCGGCAGGAGGGGCAACTCTTCCCCGGCGTGTACGCGAGCACCCAGCCGCCCGGGCGCGGCACGCTCGTCCGCCGCGGCGAGGCCACCCGGCTGATCCAGACGGCGCTCGCCGGCGCGGACGGCGACACCGAGACGACAGCCGACCGCGCATGACCAGGGGGAACACCGCATGACCAAAGACGTGATCGCGCTCACCGAGCGCATGCCGGACGCACTGGCCGTCCTGGCGGGCCTCCTCGCGGGTGGCCCGGACCTGCGGGTCGAGACCGCCGGCGAGGGCGCCGTGGTCCAGTTGTGCGACGCCGAGGGACGGCCGCTCGTCTCGATCGAGGCGCCGCTGCTGCTCCAGGTGCCGGGCGAGGCGGCCCGGCTGCTGGGGCCCGACGCCGAGCCGGCCGGCGCCGGCCCGGCGTGGTGGATCGAGGCGCGCGCCACCACGGGCGTACCGCAGGCCGAGCAGCTCGCGGGTGCCTTCGCGGCCCGACTGACCATGCTCCTGGGCGGCCGGGTCTGGCCGCCGGACGCCCCCGGCACCGTCGGCGCGGCCCTCCCGGTCGACGTCTCGGGCGTCACGGCCGTACCGCTGCCGGCCGCCGCCCAGCCGGCCGTCGACATGCTCACCGACGAGGCCGCCGTCGTCCTCCAGGACCGTCCGGTCGTCCCCATGACGAGCTGGCTCTCGGAGGCGCTGCGGGCCACCGTGGAGAGCGACCGGTCCCTGCAGATCGTCACCCCGCCGCACTGCCGCCTCTCCCTGCCCACCCGCCTGCTGCTGCAGTCCACGCCCTCGCGCTGGGTGGTGCGGGACGAGCGCTGCGGCTACTACGACGGACTGACCGGCGCGGTACTGCGCTGGCAGGACGGTGCCTTCTCCCCGGACCGGGACGAGAACGGTGAGACCGCGGTGGCGGACACCTTCGCGGAGGTGGAGCCCACCGGGGAGCGACAGCTCATCCTCTCCTTCCGCACCCTGCACCAGCCCGAGGCGGACCTCGTTCTCGGCGGCGCGCTGGAGGCCGCCTGGCAAGCGCTGACCGGCGGTCCGCCGGCCGGCTGGGGAACCTCGGAGCCGGCCGGTCTGGCCTGGTCGCGGCGGCAACTGACCGACCTGGCGTACGCGCGCGCCCCCCGACCCACCTGGACGGTGGTCGTCGGCACCCCGGACCGGCCGGCCGTCGCCACCCTGCGCGTGGTCCGCACCGCGGAGGGGGTGGAGGAGGACGTCACCCTCACCGTGGGCTTCGGACCCGGGGAGAAGCCGCCGCTGGAGGACCTGTCGGGGCTGGCCGGCGAGCTGGTGACCCGGCACGGGCTGAAGACCATGATGTGCCAACTCCGCGCGGCACGCCGGGACCTGAGCGCCCCGCCCCGCTTCGAGCGCCCGCCACTGCCGTACGCCTTCGTGCTGGGTCCCGCGGAGGTACGGGAGGCGGGGCGTGACACCGCGAGCAGGACACCGCTGAAGGACCACCCGGTACAACTGGGCTCGAACGCCCGGCCGGGCTACTACTACCCCCTGGGCGACGGCGAGAGCACCGAGAGCTGGACCGCCCTGGAGCAGCTCGTACGCCACCTGCGCGGGGCGCCGCCCGCCTGAGGGCCGTCCCGCAATCCCTGGCGGGCGCACGACCGGAGCCCGCCTACGTGTCGAACTCGCCGACCCGGCTCCGGTTCAGGAGCTGGACCGGCAGGTAGTCCGAGACCACGTCGATGGGGAAGCCGGCGTCGAAGGCGAGGCAGGCCATGGCCAGCGGGCCGATCGCCCACAGGCCGGTCACGTGGAAGTCGCGATCCTCCTGGTCCCAGTACTTCCTGTGCTGTTCGAGCGCCTGGATCAGCGCGGTGTCGAAGCCGTCGTGGTCGCGCTTGACGAACCGGTAGAAGAGGTTGATCGGCGGACAGGAGAGCTGCTGGAGCCAGTCCCGGGGCGCGATCCGTACCGCGTCGGGGTGGGACTGCCGAAAGGCCAGGGTCAGTTCCTCCACCATGTCCGCCTGCCGGTTCGTCCAGTACGCCTGGAGCGCCCCGACCCAGTGGTACAGGTACTCGTCGTGCATGGCCCCGGCCGCGCGGAGCCTGTCCATCGGGATCGCGCACAACTCGGTCACGCGTTCCCGGTCACGGCAGATGACCGCGTAGTAGAAGGCGCCCAGCCAGTTCGGCGCACTCGCGAACTTCTTGGGGCCCATGGCCGGAAGTCGCCGTGTCTCATGGTGTATTCGGCAATCGACGGTCCCCTCGCCGGCGCCGGTGAGCCGGAACACCGCGGAGCCCACCTGCGCCGCGTTGACCACCGCTTCCCAGGTGTCGATGGACCCGCCGGCCGGATCCACGGCCGCGCGGGCCCACACGGCGAGTTGAACGGAATCCCACAGCGCGTCGAGCATCCGGGTGGAACGGTTCAGGGCTTCGATCTGCTTGATCGCCGAGGCCATCAGCCGCTTCGCGTACGCCTCGTCACCGGGTTCGGGGGTGCCGTGGCGCTCAACGGTGGTGGTCACTCGTTCTCCTTGGTGTCGGGGCGCTCCCACGTCCGCGTGGGGGCGCCGCTCTCGTCCCACTCGCATCCCGCGAGGGCGATGCGCCCGTCCTCGCTGTGCAGCAGTCTCCGCGCGAGGACTCCGTTCTCGTGCCATCTCCGGGCCTCTCCCGCCAGGAACCCGCTCCGCATGACTCCCTCGGCCTGGAGGGCCCCGCTCGGGTACCAGTGCCGGTACGGCCCGTCCTTGAGGCCTTCCGTGTAGCTCGTCACGCTGACCCGGCGGCCGGCGAGGTATTCCTCGGCCTCGCCCGTGAACGGCTCTCCCCGGTAGAGGAGCCGGTGCGAGTAGTCGCCGTCCACGTCCGGGTCGTCCACGTCGATGCGTCGCACCCGGCTCGTCACACGGTCCGCCTCACGTGGGGAATTCGCCGAGTCGGGAGCGGTGCAACAGGTGGTGGGGCAGGTAGCCCGACTCCACCCGGACCGGCATCCCGGCGTCGAGGGCGAGGCATGCCAGGGCCAGCGGGCCCAGGGCGAGATGACCACCCGGCTTCTCGGATCGTCCCTCGGCGGTCCAGTACGCCCTGTGCAGTTCCAGCGCCCGCACCAGCACCTCGTTGAAACCGTTCGCGTCCCCGGTGACGAACAGGCTGAACAGATGGATCGGCGGGGCCAGCACCCCCTCCAGCAGATCCCGCGGCACCCGCACCGCGACATCGGGCGAGGAGTTCTCCACCGCGCGGGTCAACCGCTCCACCAGGCCGGGCCCCCGGAGCCCGTACGTCCGCAGCGCGTCGACCCAGTGCGAGAGGTACTCCTCGAACCCGACGGCGATCAGCCGGTCGAGCGGGAATCGACACAACTCGGCGATCCGCGTCTGATCACGACACACCACCGCGAGCCAGAACGTGTCGAGCCACGTCCCCAGAGTCGAGGCGGCCTCGTCACTCCCGGCCGGCAGCACACGCACCTGACGGTCGATCAAGCAGGGTACGGTCCCTTCGCCCGCAGACTCGGTCGCGAAGACGGCCGCTCCCAACTGAAGCGCGTTGACCACCGCCTCCCAGGTCTCCGCCCTCGCCGCCCGCGGATCGACGGTGCAGCGGGCCCCGAGATGCATCAGCGCGTCGCCGAAGACCGCCCCGAGCGAGTGCGGGTACCGCTCCAGTTCGTCGATGTCCTCCGTGAGGTCCTCACCGAGAGATACGACCCACTCCTCCTCCACGACGCCCGCCGTGACATGACTGCCGACAACCACCGTCACCGAAGGATCACTCTCACGAATGGGTCGACTCGGGCGACTTCGTCGCCGACGGCGACGCGTGGGCCTTGGCGGGGCGGGGGGACTTCGACGGGGTCGCCGATCCGGCCGGGGCCGCGGACTTCGAGGGCTTCGGGGAGCGCGGCCCGGACGCGGGCGCGGTGGCATGCCCGGTGGCGTGCCCGGACGCCGCCTTGGAGGCCGTCTTCGACGGGGCCGGGGCTCGCGAGGGGGCCGGCGTCGCCGACGGCTGCGCGTACGGCTGCACGAGGCCCTGCTGTCGCTGCCTCTGCTGTTCCTGTTCGGCCTTCTGCTTCGCCAGCGTGGACTGGATGAAGGACCATCCGACGCATCCCGCGCACAGGACGGCCGCGATGGCCATCCCCGCGAACACCTTCCCGAGCCGTTCGTCCGCGGTGCGTCTCGCCCGCCCCGCCCCGAACAGCAGCGCGTCGCGCATCCTGCGACGGCGTACCGCCACCGACTCCAGCAACTGGCTGTCGTAGTCCCGTGCCATGTGTCGTCCGTCGCCTCCCCCGCTGTTCTGCCTGTGCAACATAGAACATCTGTCGGGTTCGGGCACATCCCGGGGGGGGCTCAGCGCGTCACCGTCCGGGTCACGGCGGGGAGAGGCGGGCGACCAGTTCGGCCAGCTCCACGCAGGCCTGCTCGATCTTGCGGCGGACGTTGCGCTGCTCGGTGACCAAGGCCGACAGGAGCAGGGCCGTCAGGGCGGCCGAGCCGTTGAGCGCCATCAGGTTGGCCATGACCTCGAAGAGGCTGTGGTCCTCGAAGGGGCCCGCCCGATCGGTGGCCGCCGCGATGGCCAGTACGGAGATCAGCAGCGAGCAGGGCGCCGCTCCCGGCAGTCGGAAGCGCACGGCGGCCCAGATCAGCAGCGGGAAGACCAGGAAGAGCAGCGAGAGCGAACTGCGGGTGACCAGCAGGGTGGCCACCACCGCCGTGACCGCCAGTGCCGCCCCCTCCGCGACCCGGTAGAGGTCGGAGGACAGTCGGAACCGGGGCAGGACCAGCAGCAGCGGGGTCACGACCAACACGCCCATCGCGTCACCGGCCCACCAGGACCACCAGACCGGCCAGAACCCGCTCGCCGGCAGGCTCCCGCTCAGCGCCAGCACCCCGGCGCCGACGGTGGCGCTGATCAGCATCGGCAGCAGCCCTCCGAGGAAGACCAGCGCCAGGCCGTCCCGCAACCGGTCCATCTCGGTCCGGAAGCCGACGCGGCGGAGCATCGCGTACGCGCACAGCGGTGCGAGGGTGTTGCCCGCGACGATGGCGAGGCCGACCGGCTCGAACGGGCCGAGGGTCTGCATGACGCAGAACGTGCCCAGCGCGATCCCCGGCCAGATCCGGGGCCCCAGCCACAGCAGAGCGGCGACCGCGATCCCGGTGGGCAGCCACAGGGGCGTGACCTGGGCGCCCGCGAGGACCACGCGCTGGAGCAGGCCGACGCGTCCGCCCAGGTAATAGGCGAGGGCGACGGCGAGGATCGACAGCAGCAGGTACGGGAGGCCTCGGCGTTGCCATCGCTCGGTGTGCACCCCATGTATGAGACAACGGCCGGCGGCTCCCGGCGGCGCCTGACACGCGCTACTCGGCCCCCGGTGGTGCGTCGTGGCGCAGGACGAGGACCGCCGCGTCGTCCGCGTGGCCGGTCGAGTCGGCCACTTTCATCACCTCGGCGGCCAACTCCTCGGGGTCCGCGCCCGCCCCGTCCCGGACCACCCGGAGCACCTCCGCCAGCCCCGTCTCGATGGGGAACGAGGGACCCTCGACCACCCCGTCGGTGAGCAGTACGTACGCGCCCGGCCGGCGCAGCCGCCGTCGGGTGACGGGGTAATCGGAGCCGGAGAGGACGCCCAGGGGAAGGCCGCCCGCGTCCTCGTCCGTCCCGCAGTCGCCGTCGACCGTGGCCCAGACGGCCGGGACGTGCCCGGCGCGGGCGCCGTCGATCTCCCAGGTGCTCGGGTCGAAGCGGAGGAAGGTGCAGGTGGCGAAGAGCTCCTGGTTGACCGAGATCAGCAGGTCATTGGCCCGGCTGAGCACGTCGCCGGGGTCCTCGGCGGCCGCGGCGACGGCGCGCAGGGCGATGCGGATCTGCCCCATGAAGGCCGCCGCCTCCACGTCGTGGCCCTGTACGTCGCCGATGGAGAACCCGAGCGAGCCGTCGGCCAGCGGGAAGCCGTCGTACCAGTCGCCGCCGATGTCCAGGCCCTGCCGGGCGGGCGCGTACCGGGCGGCGGTCCGCAGTCCGGGGGCGTCGGGCAGCGAGGGCGGCAGCATCTCGCGTTGCAGCGCCTCGGCCAGCTGTACCCGGGCCCGCTGGAGCTCGGCGCCTTCCCGGGCCTGGGCCGTGAGCCGTCCGAGGGTGGCCAGGAGGTCGTCGGCGCTCGCCTGCCGAGGGGCACGACGCGGGGCCATGGGCGTCTGGACCTCTCTCCGTGGGAAGACGTGGGACGACGTGGGACGACCGAGCGGTACGCCCATCGTATTTGCGCGCCCCGATCCCCGCCCGGGGACGCCGTGCGGTTGCCGCCGGGCCCGGGAGCGGGTAGGGGCCCCCGGGCCCGGCGGCGTGCCGGAACGGGCCGGCGGCGGATCCGCCGCCGGCCCGGTGGCGCGACGGGGCCCTCTGCGACCATGCCGTCATGCGCATCGGGATGCTGGGGCCCCTGGAAGTACGGGGTGGGGACGGGGTCGTCGCGGTCGGAGGGGCGCGGCTGCGGGCCCTGCTCGTGCTGCTGGCGCTGGAGCCCGGCCGGGTGGTGCCCTCGGAACTGCTGATCGACGGGATCTGGGAACAGGACCCGCCCATGGGGGCCGCCAATGCCCTCCAGGCCCTGGTGTCCCGTCTGCGGCGCGCCCTGCCCGGGGTGGAGGTCGAGTCGCATCCGGCCGGGTACCGGCTGCTGGTGGAGCCCGAGGCGGTGGACGTGGTGCGCTTCGAGCGGCTGGCCTCGGCCGGGCGGACGGCCGCGCCGGCCGGCGATGTCGCCGGGGCGGCCCGGCTGCTGCGCGAGGCGCTCGACCTGTGGCGGGGACCGGCCCTGCTGGACGTGGCCGCGTCGGAGTTCTTCCGGGCACCCGCGACCCGGCTGACGGAGCTGCGGCTGGCCGTCCTGGAGGAACGGATCAAGGCCGACCTCGCACTCGGGCACGGTCGGGACGTGGTGGACGAACTGGCCGCCCTGGTCGCCGAACACCCCTTGCGGGAAGGGCTCGTCGGATCGTTCATGCGGTCCCTGGCCGCCGCCGGCCGGCCCGCCGAGGCCCTCGCCGCGTACGCCCGCGCCCGCGAGGCCCTCGCGGAGGAACTGGGCGCCGACCCCTCGCCGGAACTCGCCGCGCTGCACACGTCGTTGCTGCGCGGCGAGGTCCAGGCCCCGCCGGCCGCCCCGGCGGCGCGGCCCGTCGGGGCCGAACCCGCCACCAACCTCCGTACGGCACTGGCCAGTTTCGTCGGACGGGACGCCGACATCGCCCGCGTCGCGGAACTCCTCGGGGAGTTCCGGCTGGTCACCCTCACCGGGCCGGGCGGCGCGGGAAAGACCCGGCTCGCGGCCCAGGCGGCCCGGCCGCTGCTCCCCGACTTCCCCGACGGGGTGTGGCTCGTCGAACTGGCGCCGCTGGGCGCGGGGGCCGACGTACCGCAAGCCGTGCTGGCCGTGTTGGGGCTGCGCGAACCGGCGCCGGGGTCCGGGGATCCCCTGGACCGGCTCGTCCGCGCGCTGCGCCACCGCACCGCGCTGCTGCTCCTCGACAACTGCGAGCACCTCGTCGGCGACGCCGCCGGGGTCGCCGACCGGCTGCTCGGCGAATGCCCCGGGGTCCGGATCCTGGCCACCAGCCGGGAGCCGCTCGGCCTCACCGGCGAGGCGCTGTGGCCGCTGGCCCCGCTGGACCTGCCGCCGCGCGGGGCGGACGCCGCCGAGGCCGTGACGTACCCGGCGGTGCGGTTGCTGGCCGAACGGGCGGCGGCCGCCCGGTCCGGTTTCGTCGTGGACGCCGACACCGTGGGGGACGTGGTCCGGATCTGCCACGCCCTCGACGGGATGCCACTGGCCATCGAACTGGCCGCCGCCCGCCTGCGCACGATGGCCCCCGACCAGTTGGCGACCCGACTCGACGACCGGTTCCGGGTGCTGACCGGCGGGGCCAGGACCGCGCCGCGCCAGCACCGCACCCTGCGGGCGGTCGTCGACTGGAGCTGGGAGCTGCTCACCGAGGCCGAGCGGGCACTGCTGCGCCGGCTCGCCGCGTTCCCCGGCGGCGCCACCGTCGAGGCGGCGGAGAGCGTGTGCGCGGGCGGTCCGGTCGACGCGTACGAGGTGTGGGACCTGTTGACCTCACTCGCCGACAAGTCCCTGCTCGTCACCGCGGGCGACGGGCGCTACCGCATGCTGGAGACCATCCGGGCCTACGGCCTGGAGCGCCTCGACGGTTCCGGGGAACGGGAGGCGATACGGGCGGCCCACGCCGCCTGGTTCGCCGAGCTCGCCGAGGCCGCCGACCCGCATCTGCGCCGCGCCGGACAACTGGACTGGCTGGCGCGGCTCTCCGCCGAGCACGACAACCTGAACGCGGCCCTGCGCGGCGCCGTCGCGGCGGGCGACGCGCGGGGCGCCGTACGCCTGGTCGCGGCGGCCGGTTGGTACTGGTGGCTCAGCGGTCACAAGGCCCTGGGGGCCGAGCTCGCCGCGCAGGCGGTGTCCGTACCGGGGGAATCGGACACCGGGCAGCTAGCACTGGCCTACGCGCTGTCCGTCCTCCTCGCCACCGCGGGCCTCGGCAACCCGCTCGGCGAGGTGCTGGAACGGGCCCGCGAACTGGCGGAACGCACCACCGGCGGCCGGCATCCCCTGATCCGCTTCCTGGGTCCGCTGCACCGGCTGATGAGCAGCGCCGCCGCCGGGACCCCGCCGCCCGCCGACACGTGGGACGAGTTGATCAACGACGAGGATCCGTGGTTGGCCGCGACGGGCCGGCTCGAAGGCGCCCGCACGCTGCTCGGGCTCGGCGGCCGGCCGACCGCGGAGGCGGAGGGCGCCATCCGCACCGCCCTGGCCGGCTTCCGTGCGACCGGGGAGCGCTGGGGGACCGCCTTCTCGCTGACCGTGCTGGCGGACCTGGTCGCGCAGCGGGGCGATCTGGTGGCGGCGCTGGCACACCACGGCGAGGCCATCGCCGTGATCACCGAGATGGGGGTGGTCGAGGACCGGGTGCACGCACGGCTGCGGCAGGCGCAGTTGCGGTGGCTGCTCGACGACCGGGCGGGCAGCGCCGAGGCGATCACGGCGGCCGAACGGGACGCGGCGGCGGTCGGTTGGCCCGACGCGCCGGCGATGACGGCGCTCGCCAAGGGTGAACTGCGGCTGTGGGAAGGCGCCTTGGGGGAGGCTCGGGGGGAACTGGAGCGCGCCGGCGAGCTGATCCGGGAGCCGGCCGTGCATCCGGCGTTCGAGGCGGTGTTCCAGGACGCGCTGGGTCACCTGGAGGCGGCCGACGGGAATCTCGACGCGGCGGCGGCCCACCGGTCGCGCGCGGTGGAACTGGCGCTCGCCGCCCAGCACGCGCCGACACTGGCCCAGGTCCTGGTCGGATGCGCGGATCAGGAGTCGCGTCGGGGCCGGGCGCGGCAGGCGGCCGCTCTGCTGGCGGCGGCCGTCGCGCTGCGCGGCGGCCCCGATCATTCCCGACCGGACGCGCGACGAGTGGAGGACGCGGCGCGCGCCGCGCTCGGCGAGGAGTTCACCGAGGCGGCGCGATGTGGCGCGGAGGCGACCATGGGGACGGTGCGGGAGCTCGTGCGGGACGTCCGGTAGGGCGGCGGGCCGCACGAGGGTTCACACGGTCAGCCCTGGCGGTTGAAGAGCCGCGTGGCCCAGAGCCAGGCGCCGACGGTGATCCCGAGGCACCAGGCGACGGCGATGACGCCTTCGGCGCCGACCGGGGTGCCCGTCAGCAGGCCCCGGATGGTTTCGATCACCGGGGTGAACGGCTGGTGCTCGGCGAAGACGCGGACGACGGTGGGCATGCTGTCGGTCGGGACGAACGCGCTGCCGATGAAGGGCAGGAAGGCCAACGGCAGGACCGTGTTGCTGGCACCCTCGGGGGTCTTGCTCAGGGTGCCGAGGGCCACGGCGAGCCAGGTCACGGCGAAGGTCAGCAGGGCGACGAGGCCCAGGACGGCGAGCCATCCTCCGGGCCCCGCGGTGGGACGGAAGCCCATCAGGACGGCGATGCCGACGACGAGGCCGACGCTGACCATGGTCTGCACGAAACTGCCGATGACATGGCCGACGAGGATCGAGGAGCGGGAGATGGCCATGGTGCGGAAGCGGGCGACGATGCCCTCGGTGAGGTCGGTGCAGACGGACACCGCGGTGGTGGTCGCGGCGGCGGTCACGGTCATCAGGATGATCCCGGGAGCCAGGTAGTTGATGTAGGCGGTGCCGGTGCCGATGCCGGCCGCGAGGGGGCGGCCGAGCACGTAGACGAACAGGACGAGGAAGACCACGGGGACGGCGAGGGTGCCGATCGACAGTCCCGGGTAGCGCAGGGCGTGCTTGAGTTGGCGGCGCAGCATGGTCAGGGAGTCGCGCAGTGCGTCGGGGCGCGCCGCCCCGGGCGTGGCGTGGGCGGTGGTGCGCGTGGTGGTCGTCACGGTGCTCATCGCACGGTCTCCTCGGTGATGGCCTGGGTGGTGGTGGCGTCGGCGGTGGTGGCGTCGGTGTTGGCACGGGCGGTGGAGTCGTCGGTCGCGGCCCGGGGCCGGCCGGTGAGCGCGAGGAACACGTCGTCGAGGTCGGGGGTGTGCACGGTCAGTCCGCTGACCTCGACGGCCTCGGCGTCGAGCCGGTCGAGCAGGGAGCGCACGGCGCGCACGCCGCCGTCGCCGGGCACGCGCAGGGTGAGCGCCTCGGGGTCGCCGGCGTCGCGGGTGGCCTCGCGCAGGGTGCGGGCGGCCCGTTCGACCCCGTGGACGTCGGCGAACCGGAGGCTGATGCCGCCGCCGGGGACCAGCCGCTTCAGTTCGTGCGCGGTGCCTTCCGCGACCAGCTTCCCGTGGTCGAGCACGGCGATCCGGTCGGCCAACCGGTCCGCTTCCTCCAGGTACTGGGTGGTGAGGAAGATCGTCACGCCGCCCGCGACGAGGTCCCGGATGACCTGCCACATGGCGCGCCGGCTGCGCGGGTCGAGGCCGGTGGTCGGCTCGTCGAGGAAGATCACGCGCGGCCTGGCCACCAGGGTCATCGCGAGGTCCAGGCGGCGCAGCATGCCGCCGGAGAAGGTGAGCGCGATCCCCTTCGCCACGTCGGCCAGGTCGAAGGCCTCCAGCAGCTCCGAGGCCCGTCGCCGGCCCTCCGACCGGCCGAGGTGGGCGAGGTCGGCCATCAGGAGCAGGTTCTCCTCGGCGGTCAGCAGCTTGTCGACCGCCGAGAACTGCCCGGTGACACCGATCGCGGCCCGGACCGACCGGGGCTCCTCGGCCAGGTCGTGTCCCGCGATGCGGACCCGGCCGGCGTCGGGGGCGATCAGGGTGGAGAGGATCTGCACGGTCGTGGTCTTGCCGGCGCCGTTCGGCCCGAGCAGGGAGAAGATCGAACCGGTCGGGACGTGGAGGTCGATCCCGTCCAGGACGTGCTTGTCGCCGTAGGACTTGCGGAGCCCGCTGACGGTGATCGCCGCGTGGTCCGGGGAATGCGAGGGGGTCATGGTGTTCGCTCGTTTCGTCGTCGCTCCTCTGTGACGACCTCACCGTGACCCGACCCGCTGACAGCTCCTTGAGGCCCTCCTGACAGCTCGCTGACACGCCCTGCCGGCCTGGCCTGCCCGCCTGCTGACACGCCCTGCCGTGCGGGCCGCACGTCACCTCGACGACAGGCCCTGGCGGACGGCGGCCGGCGCGAGGGCGCCCGCCAGGGCCTGTCGCGACGGGTTGCCCGTGAAGGTGACCCCGTTCGGGAACCGCAGGTGGGGGATGCCGGGCAGGGCCTCGGCGCGGACCGCGGCCAGCGCCGCACGGACGGCGTCGGCTCCCTCGTCGCTCCAGGTCACCCCCGCGTCGGCGGCGAGGCGGCGCAGGACGGCGGGGTCGGCGATGTTCAGGCCGTCGGTGTGGTGGGCCCGGAAGAGCCGCTCGACGGCGGCCTCGGCCCGGCCCTGCGCGGCGGCGACCGCGATCAGGCGGTGTGCCTCGAAGGTGTGGGAGAAGACGGCCCCGTCGTGGTGGAACTCCAGGCCCTCGGCGGCGGCCAGTGCCGTGATCCGGGCCGTCGCCGGGGCGACGTCGGCGCCGAACGCCCGCCGCAGCACCTCCGTCTTCGGCTCGCCCTCGACGGTGGCCTCGGGCGCCAACTGGTAGGGGCGGAACACCAGGTCGACCGTGCCGCCGGCGGCGCGGACCCGGGCGGCCTCCCGGGTGAGGCGGGCGAAGGCGAAGTACGACCAGACGCAGGGGATGTCGAGGGTGAATTCGATCTTCATCGGGGGCCTCCGCGTACGGTGGGTGGTCGAGCTGACGACTCGACGGTAGGAGCACCGGGACGGCCCGGGCATCCGTCGGGTGACGGGGATCCGAGGGGGACGTTCGATGCTGCTGGGCCGGGGTGCGGAACGGGCCGTCGTCGAAGGGCTGCTGGCCGGGGCGCGCGACGGCCGCAGCGGAGTGCTCGTGGTGCGGGGCGAGGCCGGCATCGGGAAGACCGCCCTGTTGGACGGTGTGCTCGCCGAGGCGGGCGACGACGTACGGGTGATGCGCGGGACGGGCATCGAGTTCGAGAGCGCCCTGCCGTACGCGGGACTGCACCTGCTGCTGCGTTCCGTGCTCGACCGGGTCGACGCGCTGCCGGGCCCGCAGGCCGCCGCGCTGCGGACGGCCCTGGGGACCGGGGAGGCCGCCGCGGGTGGCGGCGACCGGTTCCTGGTCGGCCTCGCGGTGCTGACGCTGCTGGCCGAACTGGCCGAGGAGCGAGCGCTGTTCTGCCTCGTGGACGATGCCCAGTGGCTGGACCAGGCGTCCGCCGAGGCCCTGGTGTTCGCCGCCCGGAGGCTGCACGCCGAACGGATCGCCCTCGTGTTCTGCGTACGGGACCCGCACACGCCCGAGTTCCGTCCGGCCGGGCTGGACGAGTTGCGGCTGCGGCGCCTCGACGGGGCGACCGCCGCCGACCTGTTGGCCCTGTACGCCGCCGACCTCGGGCACCACGAGCGGCAGGACGTCCTGCGGGAGGCCGAGGGCAATCCGCTCGCGCTGCTGGAGCTGACCACGGCGCGGCGCGAGGGACACGGCTCCCCGTACGAAGGTCCGCGCGGCCGGATCGAGCAGAGCTTCGCCACCCGCATCGCCGCGCTGCCCGAGCCGACCGGGACGCTGCTGCTGGTGGCGGCGGCCGCCGACGAGCACGACACCGGGACGGTCTTCGAGGCCGCCGGCCGACTGGGAGCGGGGCTCGCCGACCTGGCGCCCGCCGAGCGGCACGGTCTGGTGCGGCTCGACGGGACCCGGCTCGTCTTCCGGCACCCGCTGATCCGGTCGGCGGCGTACCGGGCCGTCCCGGCGGCCCGCCGGCTCGCCGCGCACCGCGCCCTGGCGGAGGCCGGCGAGGGCCACCGGGCGGCCTGGCACCTGGCCGCGGCGGCGACGGCCCCCGACGAGGGGGTCGCCGCGGCCCTGGAGCGCGGCGGCGAGCAGGTCCGCGCGCGGGGCGGGCACGCCGCGCTGGCCGGGGTGTACGAACGGGCCGCGGAACTCAGCCCGGACCCCGCCGAGCGCGGGCGCCGACTCGGCGCGGCGGCTCAGGCGGCCCTGCACGCGGGCCAGTTGGACCGGGCGTGCGGGCTCGCGGCGACCGCCCGCGTCGCACCGGGCGGTGCGGCGGCCGACGCCCGGCTCGCGTCGATCGTCGCGGAGATCGCCGACGAGCGGGGCGACCTGGCCCGGGCGCACACCCTGCTGGTGGAGGCGGCGCCTGCGGTGGCCGCCGAGGACCCGCGGGGCTCGGGGCGGATGCTGTTCCTCGCCGTGGGCAGCGCGTGGGTCGGCGGGGACCCGGAGGGCGTGGCGCGGGCGACGGAGGCGGCGACGGAGGCCGGCGTGCCGAACCTGGCGGAGATCCGGGCGCTGGCCCGACTGTCGTCGCCGGACGCGGCGGTCCGCACGGACGCGCTGCGGTTCCTGCGCGACTCCTCGGCCCGCCCCGCGGGAGAACTCGGGGACCTGCGGGAGGCGTTGCGTTCCGCGTGCTGGCCCGGGTTCCTGGGCGATCACCGGGCGGCCTTCGAGCGGGCATCCGCCGTCGAGCGGGAGTGCCGGGCACAGGGCGCGATCGGGGTGCTGCCGCGCGCCCTGCTGGAGGTGTGCCAGGCCCAACTGCGGCTCGGGCTGCACCGGGACGCGCTGGCCGGCGGTACGGAGGGGCTGCGGATCGCCGCCGACACGGGGCAGGCCCGGACGGGCGCGCAGCTCGCGGGCACGCTCGCCGGCCTGGCGGCGGCCCGGGGCGACGAGGCCTGGTTCCGGGAACTGGCGGCCACCGCCGGGGCGGTGGACCTGCCCGACACACGGCACCGGTTGGCGTCGGCGGGCATCCTGCTCGATCTGGGGCTCGGCCGGCACGAGGCGGCCGCGGACCGGGCCGCCGCGGCGCCCGCCGGCGCGGCGTGCACGTGTTGCGGCCGGGACTCCGACGAGGTGGAGGCCGCCCTGCGGGCGGGTCGGCCGCGCGCGGCCGTGGCGGCCTGGGAGCGGCTGCGGGACCTGTCCCGGCACCTGGACCGGCCCGGGATCCGCGCGGTGGAGGTACGGTGCGAGGCCCTGCTGGCCGAGGACTCCGAGGAGTTGTTCCGGCGCGCCCTGGTCCTGCACGGCGAAGGGGACACGGACCGCTTCGAGGAGGCCCGGACGGCTCTGCTGTACGGGGAGTGGCTGCGCCGGGTGCGGCGCCCGGTCGACTCCCGGGGGCCGCTGCGGGCGGCCGGGGAGGCCTTCACGCGGCTGGGCGCGGCCCCTTGGGCGCGGCGCGCCGCCGGGGAACTCCGCGCGGCGGGCGAGGGCCGGCCGGAGCAGCCCGTCGCCGGGTCCGATCTGGACCGCCTGACGCCCCAGGAGTTGCAGGTGGTGCGGCTCGCGGCGACCGGTCTGACCAACCGGGACATCGGGGCCCGGTTGTTCCTCAGTCCACGAACGGTCGGGTACCACTTGTACAACGCGTACCCGAAGCTGGGCGTGACCTCGCGGATGGAGCTGACCCGGCTGGACCTGGCGGTCTGAAAAGCCCCGGCGGGGAGCGGGGTCCGGCGCGCGGGATCCCGTCTCCGCCGGCGCGGGACCCGCCCCCGTCACGACCCCGGTCATCGGAACCCGGTCACTCGACAGAGGACCCGCCACCCCGCCCGCTCGTAGGTTCGGGGCATGGAAGACAACCTGCGTCTCGCCCTCGTCATCGGCTCCACCCGCGAAGGCCGTTTCGGCCCCACCGTCGCGGACTGGTTCGCCCCGATCGCCCGCCGGCACGCCGACTTCGACCTTGACGTCATCGACGTCGCCGCGCTGGACCTGCCCGACGCCCATCCCGACTGGGGCACCGAACCCACCCCCGGACTGGCCGCGCTGCGGGCCCGCGTCGAGGCGGCCGACGCCTACGTCGTCCTCACTCCCGAGTACAACCACAGCTACCCCGCCCACCTGAAGCACTTCATCGACCTGCACCACTCCGAGTGGCGGGCCAAGCCCGTCGGCTTCGTGTCGTACGGCGGCCAGGCCGGCGGACTGCGCGCCGTCGAGCACCTGCGGCAGATCTTCGCCGAACTGCACTGCGTGACCGTCCGGGACGTCGTCAGCTTCCACTCCGCATGGGATCACTTCGGCGAGGGCGGTCGGGCCGACGACCCGGCGGGCGCCGCCGGCGCGGCCAAGGTCCTGCTCGACCAGCTCGCCTGGTGGGGGCTGACCCTGCGCGAGGGGCGCGCGGCCCGCCCGTACGGCAACTGATCCCGGGGACGGAACAACTGACGGTCGTCCGGCTCGGCGGGGCGTCACCACCGGCAAGGGCGCCCCGCCGACCACCGACCACCGACGACGGACCACCGTCCACGGATCACCGTCTACCGACCACGGACCACCGACCCCCGACCACGGATCACCGACGGAACCGGAAGGACCCACCGATGACCATCACCGAACCGGCCGCCCCCCGGCGGACCGTGACTCCCGCCCCCTCCCCGCTCGCGATCACCATGGTGGTGGTCCTCGGAGCGTTCATGACGGTGCTCGACACCACCATCCTCGGCGTCGCCCTGAGTGGTCTCTCACGCCACTTCGCGTCTCCCCTCGCGACCGTCCAGTGGACGGCGACCGCCTACACCCTCGCGCTCGCCACCGTCATCCCGCTCACCGCCTGGGCGGCGGCCCGCTTCGGCACGAAGCGGCTCTACGTCACCTCCATCGCCCTGTTCACGGCCGGTTCGGCCCTGGCCGGGCTCGCCTGGAACATCGAGACCCTGATCGCGTTCCGGGTTCTCCAGGGCCTCGGCGGCGGCATGGTGATGCCGCTCGGGATGGCCATCGTGCTGAACGCGGCCTCCCCCGAACGCAAGGGCCGGATGATGGGTCTCCTCGGCCTTCCCGTGCTGGTGGGGCCGCTGGTCGGACCGGTGCTCGGCGGGTGGCTCGTGGACGAGGCCTCCTGGCGGTGGATCTTCTTCGTCAACCTGCCGGTCGGGCTCCTCGCGGTGGCCCTGGCCGCGCGGATCCTGCCCCGGGACACCGCCCGCGCGTCCCGCCCGCTCGACGTCCTCGGCCTGCTGACGCTCTCCCCGGGCCTCGCCGCGCTGATCTACGGGCTGGCCACGGGCGGCGAGCACGGTGACTTCGCCTCGCCCGTCGCGCTCGTGCCGACCCTCGTCGGCGCGGTGCTGGTGGCGGCCTTCGTCGTACGGGCGCTCAAGGCGCGTACGCCCCTGCTGGACCTGCGGCTGCTGCGGGTGCGGGCCTTCTCGGCCGGTGTGGGCACGATGGCGCTGTTCGCGGGGGCCTACTTCGGGGCGCTGATGCTGGTGCCCGTGTACTACCAGCTCGTACGCGGCGAAAGCGCCACGGTGTCGGGGCTGTTGGGCATCCCTCAGGTGCTGGCGACCGGCATCGCCCTGCAGATCGCGAGCCGGCTCACCGACCGGGTCCCGGCAGGGCGGATCGTGCCGGTCGGGGTGTCGCTGGCGGTGCTCGGCTACGCGGCCTTCACGGCCCAGATCGGCGACGCCGGGGTCCCGTACTGGCGGCTGATGGCCGCGTTGACGGTGGCCGGCGCGGGCGTCGGGATGACGATGATGCCGACCATCACCGGCGCGACCCGCGGGTTCGGCCCCGAACAGGTACCGGCCGCGAGCACCCTCCTCAACATCAACTCGCAGATCTCCGGGTCGATCGGCATGGCGCTGTTCTCGGTGCTGCTGACCACGGCCGCGGCCGGCGGCGGCGGTCTGTCCGTCGCTGCCGGCACGTCGGCCCCCGCGCTCGCCGGCGCCTTCCAGGACACCTACCTGTGGGTGGTCGTCGCGCTGGCCGCCGCCCTGGTACCGGCGCTCCTGCAACCCCGAACGAACGGGTGACCGCACGCCGGTCACGGGAAGCGGACCCCCGGGTCCGGGGCGCGCCGGGTCGACGGGCGGGCCCCGGACCCGGGGGTTCTCGGTTGCAGGGGTTCTCGGTTGCGGGTGCCGCTCGGTTCGGGGGCCGTCGGCCTCGCGTCAGGGCGTCCGCGCCGCGAGGAAGGCCCGCTGGTCGTCGAGGAGACCCGACGGGAAGAGCCGCCTCGGGGCGAACAGCGCCGTCAGCGGCAGTCGCCACGAGGACCGTTCGACGGGGGTGCGTACCAGGGAGTGGGTGGCTCCCGGATAGCGGCGGACCGTGAGGGTGCCCGGGGCGAGCGACTCCCGGTACACGGCCTCGGTCTCGGCGCCGTCGACGTTCAGGTCGTCGGCGCCCGAGATCAGCAGCACGGGCACGTGGGGCATCGCCCGCAGGTCCGCGGTCGCGTCGGCGGTGTGGTTGCGCCCGATGAACGTCCAACGCGCGGAGGACAGTTCGGGATCGACGTCGGGGCTCGCGCGGTACTCCTCGTAGCCGGCGCCGCGCCGCAGCAGCGCGCCGACCGTCTCCCTGCGGCGCAGGGCGTCCGCGACCCGCTCCGGGCCGGCCCCCGTGTCGCGCAGTTCCGCGCGCAGGTTGTACTCCCCCTGCCGCTCCCAGTTCACGGCGGTGCCGACGGCGATCACGAACCGGACCCCGGGCGCCGGGGCCCTCGCGGCCACCTTGGGCAGGACCCAGCCGGCCTGGCTGGCGCCCCAGAGCCCGATCCGGGCCCGGTCGATCTCGGGTCGCCGGCCCGCCCAGGCGAGGGCGTCGAGGCTCTCGCGGGCACGGTCGTCCATGGTCTGGTCGAGCCAGTCGGTGGGCTTGTCGAGGGAGAGGGAGGCGTAGCCGGCGCGGGCGAAGGCCTCCCAGTAGGGGCGGTAGAAGCCGTCGTGCGTGGCGTCGACCTCGCCGTCGCCGTGGACGAACACGACCAGGGGGAAGGGCCCTCGGCCGGTGGTGGGGGTGGCGAGCACCCCGGACAGCTCGTGTCCCGCGGCGGGGACGGTGACCCGTTGTTCGCGCAGGTCGTAGTCGTTCTGCCAGACGACGACGCCGGTGAGGAGGAGCGCGCCGGCGAGGGCGAGGAGAAGGAGATCGCGGAGGGTGCGCCGTGCGGTGCGTGGTGTGCGGGACATGCCGGTACCCCCGTGTGACGTCCGCGCCGATCGGGAAAGGAACGCGGAACCAAGAAACTATCGAACTTCAAACGATCGTAGTCGCCGTGAACGTATTATGCTTGTGCGTATGACGACGACACTGCTGCGCGGACTGCCCGAGGGCGCCGAGGAACGGGTGGCCGAGCTCTACTGGGAGGCCTTCGGCCACAAACTGGGCGCCGCCCTCGGGCCCGCCGGGCCGGGGCGCCGGTTCATCGCGGACCACCTGCACACGGACCGGGCCCTCACCGTCCTCGCCGACGACGGGCGGGTGCTGGGCGTCGCCGGGTACCAACTCGCCGGTCGCGGCCTCGTCGGCGGCGACGCGGCCGCGATCAGGGCCGCGTACGGGCAGGTCAGGGGCCTGTACCGGGTGTTCCTGCTGGCGCTGCTGGAACGCACCCCGGCCCGCGGCGAGCTGGTCATGGACGGCATCGCCGTGGATCCCGCCCGGCGGGGCGAGGGCATCGGCGCGCTGCTGCTGGACGGCGTCGAGGAGGTCGCCGCGGAGCAGGGCTGCCGGCGGATCCGGCTGGACGTGGTCGAGGAGAACCCGCGGGCGCGGGCCCTGTACGAGCGGCGCGGCTTCCGGGCCGTGAAGGTGCGGCGGACGCCGTGGCTGCGGGACGTCCTGGGCTTCGGGGCCGTCACGACGATGCACAAGGCGGTGACGGCCCGATGATCCCCACGCGGCTGGTGGTGCACGCGCTGGTCCGCGAGGACGGCACGGTCGACGGCGGCGAACTGTACGAGGTCGCCGGCGCGCTCGGCATGAGCGACCAGCAGGTCCGCCTGTGCGTGAAGCGGCTGGTGGCGGAGGGCCGCTTCGAGGTCGAGGGACGGGGACGACGGGCGATGCTGCGCGCGGCGGGGCCGGGAGGCGGCCTGCCGGCCGTCCCCGAGGTGGAGTACGTCCGCCACGCCTACCGACAGGACCGCGGCCTGGAGCCCTGGGACGGGGTGTGGCACGTGTTCGCCTTCGCCGTGCCCGAATCCGCGCGGGCCGCACGGGACGCCCTGCGGGACGCCCTGACGGGCCTGGGGGCGGCGCCGCTGCAGGGCGGGCTGTACGTGACCCCGAACCCGATCGGGCCGTACGTCCGCGCCCGGGCCGCCGAACTGGGGGTGGGAGCCGGACTGACCTGCCTCGGCACCCGGGATCTGGAGGTGGGCGGGACGGACGACCCGCGGGCCCTGGCCGCCCGCCTGTGGCCGCTGACGGAGATCGCGGAGCGGTACGAGGCGCTGCGCGAGCTGGCGTCACGCCCCGAGCCGGGGCTTTCGGAGCGGGATCCGTCCGAGCCGGGGCCGTCCGGGGGCGAACCGTCCGAGCGGGACCTTCACGGCCCGGGGCCCGTCCACCCGCTGGCGCGCGCGGTGGAGCTGGCCGCGGCGTTCTCCGAGGCGATGCTCCCGGACCCGCTGCTGCCGCCCGAGCTGCTGCCCCGCCCCTGGCCGGGCGCCGCGGCCCGCGCGGCCGCCGCCCGCGCCTGGGACCGGCTCCACGCCACCACGACGTCCCCGGGGCCCCGCCTGTTCCGGCTGTACGCGCAGGCCCTGGGCGCGGAGCGGGACGAGCCGCGCGATACGCCCGGGTAGGTCATGATGTGAGGGGGTATATCCCTCTAGACCGCGCGACGACGGCCCCGCCCCCGGGGCCGGCCGCCGGAGGAGCGCAGAGCGATGGAACACACCGACCTCACCGATGTCTCGACCCACGAGGCCAGATCCCTCTCGGTGGCCCTGTTCCGCGAACTCGCCGCCTTGGAAGAGGGAACCGAGGAGTACTCCCGCACGCGCAACACGCTCGTCGAACTCAACCTCAGCCTCGTGCGGTACGCCGCCCGCCGGTTCCGCAACCGCAGCGAGCCGATGGAGGACATCGTCCAGGTCGGCACCATCGGTCTCATCAAGGCCATCAACCGCTTCGACCCGGCCCGCGGCGTCGAGTTCACCTCGTTCGCGATGCCCACCATCACCGGGGAGATCAAGCGGTTCTTCCGTGACACCAGCTGGGCCGTCAAGGTCCCCCGCCGGCTCCAGGAGTTGCGGATCGACACCGCCAAGGCGCACGACGCCCTGGAACAGGGCCTCGGCCGCGAGCCCACCGACGCCGAACTGTCCGAGCGGCTGCACGTCACCCCCGAGGAGCTCGCGGAGGGCCGCAAGGCGGCGTGCGCCTACTCGGCGCGTTCGCTGGACGCCCCGCCGCAACCGCAGGAGGAGAGCGACCGCGACCCGTACACGGCGCGGCCCTCGCTCGGCGCGGAGGAGCCGGCCTACGACCTGATCGAGTGCATGGAGTCGCTGGTGCCGATGCTGGCCGGGCTGCCCGCCCGCGAACGGAGCCTGCTGGAGCTGCGCTTCGGGGAGGAGCTGACCCAGGCGGAGATCGGGGAACGGCTCGGGTTGTCCCAGATGCACGTGTCCCGGCTGCTGAGCCGGACCCTGACCCGGCTGCGCACCGGGCTCCTCACGGACCCGGAGTCGACCGACCCGGATCCGGACCGGGGCCCGACCCCGGAGTCGGGGCCGCGTCCGTCCCCGGACCCGGCACTTCCAGCCAGACCGTCTTGCCGACCCCCGCGCCGCCAGACGGCTGCGCCCCCCAGCTCCGTGCGAGTCTCTCCAGGACGACGAGGCCGTGTCCTCCCGGCCGGCCGCGATCTCCCGACACCCGCCGTCGCGGAGGCTCCGGGTTGTCGTCGCTGACCTCGACGCGCAGGTGTCCGGGGGCGTGCCGCAGGACGAGTTCGCGGGGCCCGCCCGCGTGCAGGCAGGCGTTGGTCACCACTTCGGAGACCAGGAGGAGCACGTCGTCCACCGCGTCCTGGTCGCGCGTCCACTGCCAGTCGGCCAGTGCCTGTCGGGTGAAGTCCCGGCAGCGCGTGACGACCCCCGTCGTGGCACCGCCCAGGACCAGCCTCCGAGTCTGCTCGGCCACAGGGCCTCCCGTCTCCGCACCGCCCCTGCGCGGCGCACCTACCCCCGCCCGGATCGGTCAACCCCGACGTCCCGTCCGCCCGGACCTCGACACCGCCCGCCGTGACCGCGTGCCGGTTGCACACCGCATCATCTTCCGGAATCGGCGCGGTACGCGGCCCGCCACGCACGGCGCCCCCTTCGCACCGCGAAGGCGGCTCGTCGCCAGGCGTCTCACCGCAAGCCGTCGGAAGACCGCGCCAAGGGCCTCCCCGAGGGCCTCCCCGGTGGTCCGGACGCGCCGCGCGGGAGGCGCCCCGGGGTCCACATCCCGGACAACTACCCTCGGCTCATGAACGCAGAAGCCGACGCCCTCGCCGCCGTGAAAGACGCCGACCGGAAGCACGTCTTCCATTCCTGGTCGGCTCAGGAGCTCATCGACCCGCTCGCCGTCGCGGGGGCCGAGGGCTCGTACTTCTGGGACTACCAGGGCAATCGGTTCCTCGACTTCTCCAGCGCGCTCGTCTACACGAACATCGGCTACCAACACCCGCGGGTCGCCGCCGCCATCGCGGAGCAGGCCGCCAAGCTGTGCACCGTCGCCCCCGGCTTCGCCGTGGACGTCCGCTCCGAGGCCGCCCGACTGATCGCCGAGCGCACCCCCGGCGACCTCGACAAGATCTTCTTCACGAACGCGGGCGCGGAGGCCGTGGAGAACGCCGTACGAATGGCCCGGCTGCACACCGGCCGGCCCAAGGTGCTGTCCGCGTACCGCTCGTACCACGGGGCCACCTCCACGGCGATCAACCTGACCGGTGACGCCCGCCGCTTCGGCAACGACACCGCGACCGCGGGCGTCGTGCGCTTCTGGGGCCCGTTCCTCTACCGCTCGCCCTTCCACGCGACCACCGAGGCCGAGGAATCCGCCCGCGCCCTGCGGCACTTGGAGGACACCATCGTCTTCGAGGGCCCGCAGTCCATCGCCGCGATCATCCTGGAGACCGTCGGCGGCGCCCCCGGCGTACTCGTGCCCCCGGCCGGCTACCTGGCGGGCGTGCGCGCGCTCTGCGACCGGTACGGCATCGTCTTCATCCTGGACGAGATCATGGTCGGCTTCGGTCGGACCGGCGCCTGGTTCGCCGCCGACCACTGGGACGTGCGCCCCGACCTGCTCTGCTTCGCCAAGGGCGTGACCAGCGGATACGTCCCGCTCGGCGGGGTCGCCATCTCCGCCGCCATCGCGGAGACCTTCGCCCGCCGGCCCTACCCGGGCGGACTCACGTACTCCGGGCACGTGCTCGCCTGCGCCGCCGCCGTCGCGACGATCAACGTGATGGAGGAGGAGGACACCGTCGGGCAGTCCGCCCGCACCGGCACGGACCTGCTGGGCCCCGGCCTGCGCGCCCTCGCCGAGCGGCACCCCGCCGTGGGCGAGGTCCGGGGCATGGGCACCTTCTGGGCGTTGGAACTCGTCCGGGACCCCTCGACGCGCGAGCCGCTGGTCCCGTACAACGCCTCGGGCGCCGACAACGCGCCGATGGCCGCGTTCGGCGCCGCCTGCAAGAAGGGCGGGCTGTGGCCGCTGATCGCGGGCAACCGCATCCACGTCGCGCCGGCCTGCAACATCTCCGCCGAGGACGTGGCCAAGGGCCTGGCGATCCTCGACGAGGCCCTCTCGGTCGCCGACGCACACATGGCCTGACCTGCGGTTTCCTTCGAGGTCTGTGGGGTCGCCCAATCCGTGGGTGCCGGTATTCGGATGATCCGTGCGGGGGAGATCCTCCCCCGCACATGTTGCAATCCGTAGCGCGGCACACAGCAGTACCAAGCACCTACGGACCGGGATGCACGTCAGTCCCGGGGCGGTCCCGCGGGACCGAACGGCGGGGAGCGGCACGTCTTGAACTTCGGGTTGAACTTCGGGCGGGCGCTGGACGCCGGGCGTACGGGATCCAGACAACCGGACTCCGTGTTCCCGAGAACCCGAAGGAAGACACCATGAGCAAGCACGTCCTGGCGCAGAACCAGTACGGCAAGGCCGAGAACCGCATCGTCAAGGTCACCCGCAAGGGCAGCGACGGTTCCTGGCACGAGATCCGCGACCTCAACGTCTCCGTGGCCCTGCGCGGCGAGTTCCGCGACGTCCACCTGACCGGTGACAACGCCAACTGCCTGCCGACCGACACCACCAAGAACACCGTGTACGCCTTCGCCAAGGAACACGGCATCGACTCCCCCGAGGCCTTCGGCATCCTGCTCGCCAGGCACTTCGTCTCCTCCCAGGTGCCGATCCGCGAGGCGCAGATCCGCATCGAGGAGTTCGTGTGGGAGCGGATCCCGGTCCCCACGCGCAAGGAGCAGCACTCCTTCGTCCTCAAGGGTCAGGAAGTGCGCACCGCGCAGGTCACGTTCAGCGAGACGACGGGACTCCAGGTCATCTCCGGTCTGAAGGACCTGACGGTGATGAACTCGACGAACTCCGAGTTCCACGGCTACATCAAGGACCAGTACACGACCCTCCAGGAGGCGTACGACCGCATCCTGGCGACCAAGGTGACCTCGCGGTGGGCGCACTCGGCACTGGCCGCCGAGGACTCCGCGTACGACTGGGACCGGTCGTACAAGAAGGTGCGCAAGCACCTTCTGGAGGCCTTCGCGGAGACCTACTCGTACTCGCTCCAGCAGACCCTGAACCAGATGGCCGAGCGGGTGTTGGACAACTGCCCCAAGGTCAACGAGGTCCGGCTGAACCTGCCCAACAAGCACCACTTCCTCGTCGACCTGGAGCCCTTCGGCCTCAAGAACGACAACGAGGTCTACTTCGCGGCGGACCGGATGTACGGCTTGATCGAGGGCACCATCCACCGTGACGGCGTGCGGCCCGTCATCGCCACCAGCGACTGGATCGTGGCGTAACGCCCGAGGCGGCCGTCGGTTCGGCCCGGACCGCGTCGCGGGGTCCGGGCCGTTCGCGTTCCCCGGCCGGCGTCCGGCCCGTTCGCGCTTCCTCGGTGTCCGTGCCGTTCGCGTTCCCCGGCGTCCGTGCCGTTCGCGCTTCCTCAGCCGGCCTCCGGGTCGGGGCGGCCCAGGAGCAGGTTCCAGCGGCCGGAGCGCCCGGTGAGGGTGGTGACCGTGTCGGGCCGCGCGTCGAGCCGCCAGAACACCGGGGCCGGCAGTTCCAGGGCGTGCACCACCGCCGCCCGTACGACGGCCTGCTCGACCACCACCCGGTGCGTTCCGGGCGCCAGTGCGGCCAGGTGCGCGCCGACCCGGGCGATCAGCGCGGCCACCGACTCCCCGCCGGGCGGCGTGTACCCGGGGTCGGTCAGCCACGCCCCCACGGCCGCCGGGTCCTCGGCCGCGACCTCCTCCAACGCCCGGCCCGCCCACGCCCCGACCGCGAGGCCGCGCAGGCCCTCGTGACCCGGGACGGGTTCCCCGCGGCCGAACGTCCCGGGGCGGCCGTCGGGGCTCGACGGCGGGGTGACCAGGTGGACGCGGACGACGGATCTCGGAGGCACGGAACGCACAGAGGCCATGTGGGGAGCGTAAAGCGCCCGCCCGGGGCGTGAGACGGCGGCCACACGCCGTGGTGTTCAAGCCAGGCGCGCGGTACGGTCTCGGACGACATGACGACGGTATGACGGAAGCACCGGTGAGAATCCGGCACGGTCGCGCCACTGTGAAACCTCCCGCAGGAGTTCGGGGAGGGAAGTCAGACCCGCCACCTTCGTCAAGAGCACCACTGACCGGGACGCGTGTTCCCCCTGGAGGTTCTGCCATGGCTCAGTCCGCCGTGCCCACGACGGCTCCCGCCGCCGTTGCCCCGATTTCCCTCTCCGCGCTGGCCCCCTGGGCCGTCTTCGCGGGCGTCCTCATGCTGGTCCTGCTGTACCTCGTCGGCGCCGAACAGGGCGCCACCGCGATCTTCGAGGGCGACACCATCCACGAGTGGATGCACGACGGTCGTCACCTGCTCGGCTTCCCCTGCCACTGATCCCCGCACCGCTCAGCAAGGGAACCCGAACATGAACCCCATCTCCCCCAGAGTCCTGCTCGTGCGGGGCATGCTCGCCGGCCTGCTCGCCGGCGTGGCCGCCTTCCTCGTCGCCTACCTCCTCGGCGAGTCCAAGGTGGACGCCGCCATCGCCATCGAGGAGGCCGGCGCCCACGAACACGGCGACGAGGGCGCCCCCGTCAGCCGTGCCCTCCAGGCCACGGCCGGCCTCGGCACCGGCACCCTCCTGTACGGCGTCGCGATCGGCGGCATCGCGGCGCTCGTCTTCTGCTACGCCCTGGGCCGCATCGGTCGTTTCGGCCCGCGCGCCACGGCCCTGTTGGTCTCCGGCGGGCTCTTCCTCACCGTCAACCTGGTGCCGTTCCTCAAGTACCCCTCCAACCCCCCGGCCGTCGGCGACCCCGAGACGGTCACCCAGCGGACCACCCTCTTCGTGCTGATGATCGCGTTGAGCGTGCTGCTGGGCGTGGGTGCGCTGATCCTGGGTCGGCGCCTCGCACCGAGGCTCGGCAACTGGAACGCGTCGATCGTCGCCTCGTTCGCGTTCCTCGTGGCGATCGGCCTGTCCTACGCGCTGCTGCCCGGCATCAACGAGGTACCGGAAGGCTTCCCGGCTGCGCTGGTCTGGCAGTTCCGACTCGCCACCCTCGCCCTGCAGGCCGTCACGTGGGCGACTTTCGGCCTCGCCTTCGGACATCTAGCCGAACGCGCCCTTGTCCCCGCGACCCCGGCCCAGGAGGCTGTGCCGACGAGTTGACGATGAGGGGGCCGGTCGCACATGCCGACGGCGATCAGGGAGTGGCGGGGCTGGACGGGCGCCGCCCCGTTCTGGCTGAACTCCTTCCTGCTGCTCCTGGCCCCCTTCACCGCCGTCACCCTGTTCGCCCAGATCGGTGTCATCACGGCGCTGGCCGCCCTCGGCGGCCTGGTCCGCCAACTCTGGTACGGCGACTACGGCCACCCCGCCGTCCACCTCTGCGCCGCCTTCATGGGCGCGACGGCCGTCGCCCTGGTCGTCGTCTGAGACGCTCCTGACGCCGTGGCCGGCCCCGCGCCGGCCCCGCGCGAAACACCCCTGGCCGGGCCCCTGGCGACCGCCCCGGATCGGCCGGTGCGCCGCGACCGGGGAGAATGGGCGTTTCGAACGAGTACGGGGGCCGGTGTGGCGACAGGACGGGACATACCCGAGGAATACCTGGAGGGTTACGTCCGGATCCTCGAGAACGTGGCCGTGACCGGCCGGCGGCCGGGCCGCGACGAACTCGACGCCCGCCGCGCGCTCGGGGAGAAGGCCGCCGAGGCCGGGTACGCACTGCGCGCCCTGGTCGGCGCCCACCTCGCCGCGACCCGGGCGGTGCTCGGCGGACACCACACCCCCGACCACGTCATGGCGGCGGTGGAACAGGCCGTGGACGCGTTCGCCGAAGGCCACGAGCGGGCCCAGCGGATGGCCGTACGGCAGGAGGAAGCCGCCCGCCGGGAGTTCATCGACGACCTGCTGCTCGGCCGCAGCGACCTAGGCCGGCTGAGCGAACGCGCGGCCCGCTTCGGCCTGCACCTGGCGCACGCGCACGCGGTGGCGGTGGCCCGCGGCCCCGAGTCGTACGTTGACGCCGGCTCGGCGATCCGGAAGGTCGAACTCGCGATGACGACCCGGTTCGGCAACCGGACCTTCCTCCTCGCCACCAAGGACGGCCAACTGATCTGTGTGGCACCGGGCGATCACGACGAGGTGCTGGCCCACTTCGCGAAGCAGGCGTACGCGGCCGGGACCGAACGCGGCCTCGTCGCGATCGGACGCCCGCATCCGGGCGCGGGCGGGGTCGTGACCTCGTACGAAGAGGCCCTGAGCGCGCTCGACCTGGCGGACCGGCTGGGATTCGAGGGCCCCGTGCTGCGCTCCGCCGACCTGCTGGTCTTCCCCGTCCTCGCGCGTGACCGGGCCGCGATGGCCGATCTCGTGGTGAGCGTGCTGGGGCCGCTGCGGGGTGGTCGGGGCGGGGCTCGACCGCTGCTGGACACCCTGACCGCCTACTTCGACGCGGGCTGTGTGTCGGCGGAGGCGGCCCGCCGGCTGAACCTGAGCGTGCGGGCGCTGACGTACCGGCTGGAGCGGATCCACCGGCTGACCGGGACGGATCCCGGGGACCCCGCGCAGCGGTACACGCTCCAGACGGCGGTGATCGGGTCGCGGCTGCTGGACTGGCCGGCGAATCCGCTCTGAGTCGTCACGGCGCCGCACTCCTCCTCACCCTTTCGGGCGCGGACCCCCGCTCGGGCCGAAGCACGACCGGCGCACCGGCCGCGAGCTGGGAAGACGCACGCGCACCCGGGTGACGTGTGGGTGACTTGCCGTCAGCGTGGGATGACTCCCGATGTGCGGGCGGGCCGAGAGCGGTCCACTGCTCACAGGACCCGGCCGTCCGAGCCGGACCAGGAGGGAATGCCCATGCCCCGCGCCCAGTGGATCGTCGCAGCGGTGACGATCACTCTGCTGTGTACCGGCGTAGGGATGTTGAGGAGCAGCGACGGCGCCCCGCCCGCCGCCGCCGGCACGGTCGCCGACTCGCTCCCCTCCCGGGCACTGGGTCTGTCCGGCCATCGCCGGCTCGTACACGAACTGGAGCACTCCGGCCCGCACACCCCCGGCAAGGGGGCCCGGTCCGCGCGGGGCGGCCTGCCCGGCCCCGTCCCACCGATGCGGGCGGCGCCGCCCGTGCGGCTGGTGATCCCCGCGCTGGGACTGGACGTTCCGCTGACCGCCGACCCCGAGGACGGCGACGCGATCCGCTGGGACGCCGACGGCCCGGCCCCGGGCTCGGCCGGCACGGCCGTCGTCACGGGGAACGGGCTGCGCCTGGGCGAGCTGCGGCGGGGGCTGACCATCGAGATCGCCCGCGCGGACCGCCGGACGGCCGTGTTCACCGTGGACCGGGTCTCGCCGGCCCGCGTTCCCGGCCCGTCCCCGCGGTCCGGCGAGCACGCCGGCGAGCGGACGGAGCGGGAGCCCGGCGAGCGGACGGGCGGGGTGGCGGAGCGGGAGCCCGGCGAGCGGACGGGCGGGTCGTCGGAGCGGCGGGCGGGTGAGCGGGCCGGGCGACGCGCCCAACTGCGTCTGATCAGCGGGGAGACGGCCGTCGTGGCCCGACTGACGGGCCGCCACCGGGCCCGCTGACGCCCCGGCGGCGGGCCCGGTGTCAGCCGACGGGGGTGTCTTCGTCCCCCGGTCGGGGGCTTCTTGGGCCCCGGTGGGGAGTGCTTCGGCGTGTCGGGGCACAGAGCTGGGCATGAGCGGTGCTCGGTACGCGCGGACGGCTGCGGCGAAGGCCCTGACGATGGCCTGCGTCGTGCTGCTGTGCCTCTTCGGCGCCGGCCCGGCCGGCGCGATGGCCGTCGAGGCTCGGCCCGCCACGAGCGCCCCGTCCACCCCGGCGGAGCCCTCGGAGAGCCCGTCCGACCCCGCCTCGGATCCCGAGGCGAGGGCGACCCCGCGCGCGGTCGTGCGCGGCATGGTGGGTGTGCGGCAGCCGGCGCCGCCGGTGTTTCACGTGAAACAGCGGGAGGCGCGGGCATCCCGCGTGACCTCGTACGGGACGGCCGAACCGGCGCTGTCCCGGCGGACGGTACGGAGTGTGGTCCTGCGCTGCTGAGCGGGCCGAGCAGCAGCACGCACCCCCACACTCCCTCGAACACCGAGCACACCGTGAGGTTCCGCCATGCCCATCGACCCCTACGCCGCCCTGAACGCCATGCTGCGCGCCGAGGCCTCCCGTTTCACCCCGCCTGCGCGACGCCCGGAGCAGCCGGAGTCCGAGCCCGCCGGCCGTCCTGAAGCCCCGGCCGCTCGCCCGGCCGAAGCCGCCGCGAAGGAGTGACCCCTCCCCGGATACAGCGCGTCCCCCGGACCCGGTCCGGGGGACGCGTGGTGCGGGGGACGCGTGGTGCGGGGGACGCGTGGTGCGGGGCTCCGTCGGCTCAGGGCTCTCGCATGTAGTAGCGGTAGAAGGCGGTGAGCCCGGTGGCCGCGGCGACGGCGATGCCGAGCCCGGCGGAGCGGAGCACGCTGTCGCCGGTGAGGCTGTACAGGTAGCCGACGGCCACGCCGCCGAAGGCGCCGTAGGCGGCGGCGTGCAGTTCCCTCGGCAGTCGGGAGCCGATCCGGCCGAGGGTGAACATGATCGCGGCGAAGAGAACGCCGCACAGGATGCCGTAGAAGACGTTGCCCGCGTCGACCGGGCCCATCTGGCGCTTGATGAAGGCCGCCCAGACCCCGTAGACGAGACCGGCCAGCAGGGCGCGGACCATCGCGCCCTTGCTCAGGTCGTGCGCCCGGTCCGTCGTCGTCCCCCGGTGCCGCCGATGGGCGGTGGGTGCCGCATGTGCCATGACGGGGCTCCTCTCTCCACCATCCAGGGCACACCCGCCGCCTCGGACCGGCAAGTGGATCAAGCGGTGTCCCCGTCGCCCCTCGGCCCGCCCGCCGGCGCCCGGTGGGGCCCCACCCGGTCCGTTCCCGCCCGCCACCCGCTCGCAGCAACAACGCTCGCGGGCCGCACCCCCGCGGCATTCCCTGGTGACGTGCGCACCTTCCTGTCGACGGTACTGATCGTGCTCGTGGCCCTGCTGGTGCCCGCGAGCGCGGTCGCGTACTGGGCCGACCGCGAGCTGGGCGACGCCGACCGCTACACCGCCGCCATGTCCCCGCTCGCCGAGGACCCCGCCGTGCGGGGCGTGGTCGTCACCCAGGCCACCCGCGCGCTCGCCGGCCAGATCGACGCGGGCCCCTTCCAGGGCGGGGTGGACGCGCTCCTCGGCGAGGCCCTGCAGTCCTTCTCCGGGACCCCGGCCTACCGGACGGCCTGGGACGCCGCCAACCGCGCCGCGCACGCCGCGTTCCTCAAGGCACTCACCACCGGCGACGGGGACGCCGTCACCATCGACCTCGCGCCCGTGATCGCCCGGGTGAAGGGGGAACTCGTCCAGAACGGGGTGCCCTTCGCGGACCGGATCCCGGTGACCCACGTCTCCGTCGAGGTCATGGAGTACGACGACCTGGGCGCGCTGCGGAAGGGCTTTCGCGTGCTCCAGATCGCCGGGGTGTGGCTTCCCCTCCTGACCCTGCTGCTGGCCGCCGCGGCCATCGCGGTCGCCGTCCGACGGCGGCGGGCCGTGATCGCCACCGGACTGGGGCTGGCGATCGGGGCGGTGCTGCTGTGGCTCGCGGTGCAGTGGTGCCGCCGCCTCACCCTGGAGGACCTGCCGGCCGACATCGACCGGCCCGCCGCCGGGGCGGTGTACGACGCGCTCACCGCGTTCCTGCGGACCACCGCCTGGGTGGTGCTGGCCCTGGGACTCGCGGCGGCGCTCGGCGCCTGGCTCGCGGGGCGGCTGCGCCGCACACCATAAGCTCGGAAGGTGCGGAACCTGCGGAGAAATGGGCAGACGACCGGAGAACTCCACAGAAGCACCGATTCGCGAGCGGCGGCACGGAAGCGGGAATGACCACCGAAAGACGCACCGAGCACATACGGTCCGGGCACTCCCGGGCCCGGCAGATCCCCCTGACCCCGCCCGCGTGGCTCCTCAACGGGCTGCGCCCGAGCAGCGCCCCCGTCCCGTGGGCCGCCGTCGTGCGCGCCGGCATCGCGCTGTCCGTCCCGCTGGCCGTGGGCTTCGCGCTGGACGAACCGGAATACGGCGCCCTGGTGTCCATGGGGGCCCTGTCCGGGGTGATCGGCGACACCGCCGACGCGTACCGCATGCGCGTCCTCAACATCGCCGTACCGCAGCTCTTCGGTGCCGTCGGAGTGGCCGTCGGCACCCTCGTCTTCGGGCACGGCTGGCTCGCCGTCGCCGTGTTGACCCTCGTCGCCCTCGTCTCCGGAATGATCTCCTCGATCGGCACGGTCGCCTCCGTGTCCGGTCTCCTGCTCCTGCTGAACGCCGTGGTCGGCGCCGGCCTGCCGATGCCCCGGCCCTGGTGGACGGCGCCGCTGCTGCTCACCGCCGGCGGGCTGTTCGTTCTGGCGCTCAGCCTGGCGGGCTGGCCGCTGCGCGGGCGGCAACCCGAGCGGGTCGCCGTCGCGGCCGGGTACCGGGCCCTGGCGGACACGCTGGAGGCCGCGGGCGGGCCCGACTACGAGGAGCGCCGCCGGGAGGTCACCCAGGCCCTGAACCAGGCCTACGACCTCGTCCTGGGCCGGCGGGCCCTGGTGCACGGGCGCAGCCCCTCGCTGGTGCGGATGCTGGCCCAGTTGAACGTGCTGATCCCGCTCGTCGAGGGGGCGCCCGCGGCGCACCTGCGGGGGCGGCCGCTGCCGCCCGAGATCCCGGCGGCCGTGCGGGAACTGGCGGCGGCCGTCGAGGACGGCCGCACCGGAACCCCCGTCCTGGATCTGCCCCCGCCGCACGGCCAGTCGGAGCGCGCCATCGACGCGGCCCTGCGGCACGCGGCGACCATCGTGCACCTGGCCGAACCGCGGATGCACAACGTGGACGACCGGCTCGGCAGGCCGGCGGCGCTGGGGATCAGGGCCCGGCGGGCGGTCCGCGACATGATGTTCTCCCGGGCCTCCTGGCGGTACGGCATCCGGCTGGCCGTGTGCATCGGGCTGGCGCAGGTGCTCGTCTCGGTGGTCCCCATCGAGCGCTCGTAC
This sequence comes from Streptomyces sp. NPDC002602, assembly GCF_042889445.1. Taxonomy (NCBI): domain Bacteria; kingdom Bacillati; phylum Actinomycetota; class Actinomycetes; order Kitasatosporales; family Streptomycetaceae; genus Streptomyces; species Streptomyces sp. NPDC002602. The sequence goes on from NZ_JBIAQX010000006.1 coordinate 42,691, forward strand.
TGGGTGGCCCTGACCGTCACGTTCGTCCTCAAGCCGGACTTCGGCTCGGTGTTCTCGCGGGCCGTCCTGCGGGCCCTGGGGACGGCCGTCGGGCTGGTCCTCGCCGCCGCCGTGCTGGCCGAGGTGCCGCGCGGCTGGTGGGACGTGCCGGTGATGGCGGTGCTGGCCGCGCTGATCCCGGCGTTCTCCGCCAAGGGGTACGCCTTCCAGACCGCCGCGATCACCCCGGTGATCCTGCTGCTGTCCGACCTGCTCAACCACCAGGGCTTCGACCTGATCCGGCCCCGACTGCTGGACAGCCTGATCGGCTGCGCCATCACGCTGGTCGCGGGGTACCTGCTCTGGCCCGAGAGCTGGCACACCCGGATCGGGGACCGGCTCGCGGACACCGTGGACGACGCCGCCCGGTACGTGGAGCGGGCGTTCGGCACGGACCACCCCGACACGGAGGCCGGACAGCGGGCCGCCCGCACCGCCCGGCTCCAGGCCCGCCGACGGATCTACCGGGACCTGTCGGGCGTACGGACCGAGTTCCAGCGGGCGTTGACCGAGCCGCCGCCGACGGGGGCGCGGGCCGCCGCGTGGTGGCCGCTGGTGGTGGCCGTGGAGCGGATCGTCGACGCCACCACGGCCGCCCGGGTCCGCGTCAACCACGGCGCGGACGCCCCCGGCCCGGACGAGGTCGAGGCCGCCGTCCGGGAACTGCGCGGACTGGCCGAGGGGGTGCGCGCGAGTCGGACCCCGGCGGCGGTACGCGGCGGCCCGGCCCCGATGGGCGGGGAGGACTCCGTGCTGGCACCCGTCCACCAGGAGATCGCCGCGGCCCGCGCCATCGCCGCCCCCGCCGGCTGACGGCCCGACCCCCGCGCGCGGAGGCGGGGCGTCCCCCGAATGGGTCCGTGCCCGGGCCGGTGGTCCCCCTCCGGGGGAGCATCGCCCCATGAGGTCCCCCGTCCCGCCCGGCCGGCGCCCCGGCGTCCTGGCTCTCCCCGTCCTCGCCGCCCTGCTCGCGGTCTCGGCCGGGTGCGCCGACGTGGAGGGACTGCGGAGCGACGGCGACCTGGGCATCGTGCACGCCCCGCAGACCCTGTGGAAGAACGTCCACCCGGCGCCGCCCGCGGCGGACCAGAAGCCGGGCACCGCCACCGTGGTCCCGGGACTGCCCAAGGCCCCGGGCCCCGGCATGCGCGGCGTGAACCCGCTGGACGTCGTACGGGCCGACGTCACCGCCTCCGCCCGGCAGGACGGCGGCACGGGACGGCTCGTCGACCCGCGGGCCCCGCAGCGGATGGCACTCTGCACACAGGCTGTGGACGGGGGTCCCGACTGCCCGATGCGGCCGTCCGTCCTGCACGACGTGACGGGCAACGGGCGGGAGGAACTGATCACCGCTCTCGACCTCGACGGCCGCGACAGCGAACTGCGCGTCTACACCGTCCAGGACGACGGCGCGATCGCCCGGATCCTGTACCGGCGCGGAGTGCTGGAGGGCGTGGAGGTCGCCGCCGAACACCTCGCGGTGCGCGAACCGACGTCGAATCCCAAGTACGTCTCCGTCTCCGACTACGTGTGGGACCCGGACGCGAAGATCCTCAACCTGTCCCAGCTCACCCTCGACGAGTGCCGCACCGCCAAGGACGGTTCGACCGGCTGCTCCCCGAGCCGGACCTGAGGGGGCGGGGCCGGATGCGGGTGACGAGCAGTCTGCGCTGGAAGATCGCCCTGACGACCACGGCGGTGTGCTGCGCGGTCGCGGCGGTGCTCGGGATCCTCGTGCACAACGTGGTCGCCGGACAGGTCGTCGGCGAGGTCCGCAAGGACGTGAACCGGGACCTGGACGACGCCGTCAACCAGTACCAGTACGGCACCGTCCACGGCGACGTGCACGTGGTCATCGACCCGCCCGAGCTCCCGGCACCCCTGCGCGAGCTCGTCGCGCGCGGGGAGACCGGGAGCATGGTCGGCGAACACGACGGCGAACCCGCCATGTGGGGCGCCGGTCCCGCCGACGCGAAGGTGCTGGCCGTCTGGCTCCCCTTCGAACAGACCCGCCGGCGGCTGCGCGACCTGGACACCGCCATCCTCGCCTCCGCGGCGCTGGCCGCCGGGATCGTGGCACTGGCCGGCCTGTTCCTGGCCGACCGGATCAGCCGGCGTCTGGCGACCACCGCCGCCGTGGCCCGCCGGATCAGCGCCGGCGACCTGGACGCCCGGGTGGGGCTCCCCGCCGATCCGGACGACCCCCGGGACACCCGCCACCGCGACGAGGTGCGCGACGTCGCGCACGCCTTGGATTCGATGGCCGGGTCGCTCCAGGGACGGCTGGAGGCCGAGAAGCGGTTCACGGCCGACGTCGCGCACGAACTGCGCACCCCGTTGACGGGCTCACTCGCCGCCGCGGCGCTGCTGCCCGAGGGCCGGCCCAAAGAAATGATCAACGACCGGCTCCGTGCCCTGCACCTGCTCACCGAGGACCTGCTGGAGATCTCCCGGCTGGACGCGGGGGTGGAACAGGCCGAACTGTCCCAGGTGGAACTGGGCCGGGCCGTGCGGCGGGCCGTCGCGGGCACCCGCCTGCCCGTGTCGGTCCGGGTGGTCCGGGACACGGTGGTACTCACCGACCGGCGCCGACTCGACCGGATCCTGGCCAACCTGCTGGTCAACGCCGACAAGCACGGGAAGCCGCCGATCGAGGTGTCCGTCGAGGGCCCCGTGGTGGTGATCCGAGACCACGGGGCCGGCTATCCACCCGAACTGATCGAGCAGGGCCCGCAGCGCTTCCGCACGGGCGACCCGGGACGGGGCCGGGGCCACGGTCTGGGACTGACGATCGCGGCGGGTCAGGCCGCGGTGCTGGAGGTGGAGCTGACCTTCGCCAACGCCCCTGACGGGGGCGCGCAGACCACCCTGCGCCTGCCCGTAGGGCGTCTGATCGCGGACAGTTGAACGGGACGAGGGGATGTTTCACGTGAAACACCCCCACCGACACCGGTCGACACAGCCGATCAGTCGGTTGATCAACTGGCTCTGTGAGTCCGACTGGTTCAGACTCCGATGTTCTTGCCGTCCTTGCGCCAGACCGACACGACCGCCGGGCGGACGATCTTGCCGGGGCCGTCGGGCCACACCGACTGGGGCTTCTCCACGGACGCGCCGTCGATCTCGCCCGGGTGCTGGACCGAGACCAGGACGCGCTTGTCCTGGATCAGCGGGCCACAGGTCTCGGCGCCGCGCGGCACGGTCAGGAACTGCTTCAACTCACCACGGCGTTCACCGGCCGTGGCGACCCCGAACAGGCCGTCGTGCGAGCCGAGCTGGTTGCCGTCGGTGGAGATCCACAGGTTGCCGTGCGGGTCGAAGGCCACGTTGTCCGGGCAGGAGATCGGGCTGACCTTGTCCTTCGGGAAGCCCGCGAAGTAGGTGGCCGGGTCGTTGGGGTCACCGGCGACCAGGAAGAGCCGCCAGGCGAAGCCGTCGCCCGCCGGGTCGTCGAAGTTCTCGGCGAGCTCCAGGATCTGGCCGTGCTTGTTCAGGTTGCGGGGGTTGGCCTCGTCCGCGCCCGCCTTGCCGGCCTTGCCGCGGTCGGTGTTGTTGGTCAGCGCGATGTAGACGCGGCCGGTGCGCGGGGAGGGCTCGACGTCCTCGGGGCGGTCCATCTTGGTGGCGCCCACCTTGTCGGCGGCCTGCCGCGTGAAGACGTACACCTCCTCGGCGGTCATGCCCTCGACGTGCGAGACATTGCCGGTGGCGAGCTTGATCCAGGCACCGGATCCGTCGAACTGACCGTCCGAGGGGAGCTTGCCGGTGCCGTCGATCTCGGCGGCCGGCGAGTCACCGGTGAGCTTGGCGACGTACAGGGTGCCCTCGTCGAGGAGCGTGAGGTTGTGCTCCTTCGCGGCGCGCGAGCCGCCCTTCTTCATCCGCTTCGACGAGACGAACTTGTAGAAGTAGTCGAAGCGCTCGTCGTCGCCCATGTAGACGACCGGACGGCCGTCCTCGGTCAGGCGCGGCTGCGCGGCCTCGTGCTTGAAGCGCCCCAGCGCGGTGCGCTTGCGCGGGGTGGACGTCGGGTCGTACGGGTCGAGCTCGACGACCCATCCGAAGCGGTGCGACTCGTTGGGCTCCTGCACGGTGTCGAAGCGCTTGTCGAACCGCTCCCACTTGCGCTCGGTGGCGCCCGTGGTCATGCCGTAGCGCTTCAGGCGGGCGGCCTGGGTCGGGTCGGTGACCTGCCCGGCGTTGGCGAAGTACTGGTTGAAGTTCTCCTCGCCGTGGAGGGTGGTGCCCCACGGGGTGGTGCCACCGGCGCAGTTGTTCAGGGTGCCGAGCACCTTCGTGCCGGTCCGGTCGGCGGAGGTCTTCAGCAGCTCCGAGCCCGCCGCGGGGCCGGTCAGCCTGAACTCGCTGGTGGCGGTGAGACGACGGTTGAGCTGGTGCCGGGAGACCGCCGTCAGCTTGCCGCTGCGGTGGTCCTCCTGCACGACGACGACGGAGAGGCCGTGCGCGGCCCAGGCGATCTCGACCTGCTCGCGGGTCGGGTTGGCCGGGTCATACGCCTTGAACATGAGGTTCTCGTCGGTGTACTCGTGGTTGGCCACGAGCAACTGCCGACGCTCGTAGTCGTCACCGAGCGGGAGAAGGCTCAGGAAGTCGTTGTTGTAGCCGAACTGACCGGCCTGCGCGGCGGCGGTCTGCTTGTCGGGGTTGAAGCCCGGGGCGCCCTTGACGATGGGCTCGCCCCAGCGGATGACCACGTTCTGCTCGTGGCCCTCGGGGACGGTGACCTTGTCGTCGGTGTTCGGCGCGACGGCCTTGAAGCGCAGTCCGCGAGCGGCGTCGCCGACACCCGCCACACCGGAGCCCCGGGGATCGACGGAGGGCGAGGCGTTGGCGGCGGAGCCGTTGCCGCCCAGGGTGACGGCGGTGCCGGCGGCGGTGGCCACCGTGACGACGGCGGCGGACCGGAGCATCGAGCGGCGGGAGTAGGCGCGGGCGATCACATCGCCGACGTACTCGTTGTCGCTGGTGTTCGGCACCTCGTGGAAGCAGGCGTCGCCACAGCGGTAGCGGCAGGTGAGAGCGGAACGGCCGCTCCCATGCGGGTTGCCGAGGAGCGGCAGAAGCTTGCGCACGAGGTGTCCTCCGAGGGTGCACGGCGCCGACAACATGTCGGAACGAACAGCCGTGACGCTAGGCGGGGGTTGCGCCGATGCGGCGGCGCGGGGATGAACGGTCGGTGAACCTGGCACGGCGGAGGGGCAGTTCCCCACGGCCTCCGGTTGCATGCGAGGGTTGGCGCCACGAAAGGCGCCCCTGCCGAAGTTCCAGCCAAGGGGCCGATAACCTTACGTGTCCACTCTGGGCAGGGATCTACCGCGCAGCACGGACAAATGACGCACGCACTCATGCGAAAGGCCTGGCCCATGGGTATTCGGAGCTTGTTGCGCAAGGTGTTCGGACGGTCTACCGAACCGGTTCCGGATACGTCGGACGCCCCATCGGCGGCCGTCCCGAGTCAGACGGAACGTACGCCCATGGACTCGGCGGCCGAACTGGTCGCCGCGTCCTTCGACAACCCCACTGTTCCCCCGCAGTCCGCTCCGCGGGACCGCGAAGCCGGCACCGTGATGACGGCGCCGGCCGTCCCGGAGGCCCGCCGCCCGGCGCCTTCGGCCGGTACGGGAGGCCCGGCGGAGCCCGCCGCCGAGCCGACGCCTGAGCCGGAACCGGCGCAGACGCCGGCCACGGCCGAGGCGGAGCCCGTTGCGGCCGAGGCGGAGGCGGCACCCGCCGAAGCGGTTCAGGAGCCGGTCGCGGCCGAGGCCGCACCCGAGGTCGTCGAGGCCGAGGTCGTTGAGGCCGAGCCGGTCGCGGCGGAGCCCGTGGCCGCCGAGGTGGAGCCCGTGACGGCCGAGGTCGAGCCCGTAACCGCCGAGGTCGAGCCCGTGACGGCCGAGACGGTGGACGAACCCGCCACCGAGGTCGCGCCGGAGCCGGTCGCCGCCGAGCCCGCGCCCGAGGCCGCACCTGTCGCGGTGGTGGCGGTCGAACCCGAGCCGGAGCCCGTCGCCGCCGAGCCCGTCGCCGTCGTTCCCGAGGCCGTCGTTCCCGAGGCCGCACCCGTGGTCGAAGCCGCACCCGTCGCCGCCGCCGAACCCGTGGCCGAGCCCGCCCCCGAGGTCGAGGCCGTCGTCGAACCGGTCGTCGAACCCGTCGTGGTCGAGCCCGCCCCCGTGGTCGAGGCCGTCGTGATCGAACCGATCGTGGTCGAGCCGGAGCCCGCCGTTGCCGAGGCCGCACCCGTGGTCGAAGCCGAGCCGGTCGTCGCCGAAGCCGCCGCCGAACCCGTGGTCGAGCCGGTCGCGGTCGAAGCCGAGCCCGTCACCGCTGAAGCCGAAGCCGAAGCCGAAGCCGCACCCGCACCCGCCGTCGAGGCGGTCGTCGCCGGGGTCGGAGGGCCGGCCGTCGCGCTCGCCGCCGTCAAGCGGCGGGCCGCGTCGGTCGCCGGGGCGTACAAGGCCGCCGGTCAGGTGCTGCGCGCCAAGGGGAAGGCCGGGGCGCGCGCCAAGGTGTACCTCGTACTGGACCGGTCCTTCTCGATGCGCGGGTTCTACAAGGACGGCAGTGCCCAGCACCTCGCGGATCACGCCCTGGCCCTCGCCGCGCACCTCGACGAGGCGGCGACCGTGCACACGGTGTTCTTCTCCACGGACGTGGACGGCACCGCCGACCTCACCCTTGACGGTCACGACGAGGCCTGGGTCGAGGCCCGTCACGCCGAACTCGGCCGCATGGGCCGCACCAGTTACCACGTGGCCGTCGAGGCCGTCGTCGAGCGGTACCAGAAGGACGGCGGCACGGGCCCGGCCCTCGTCGTCTTCCAGGTCGACGGGGCCCCCGACAACCGTCAGCCCGCCCGGCAGGCGATCATCGCCGCCGCCGCGCACGACATCCACTGGCAGTTCGTCGGCTTCGGTGACCACGACAGCAAGGGCTTCGACTTCCTGCGCAAGCTGGACGCCGAGAACGCCGGCTTCTTCCACGCGGGGCCCGCGCCCCGCGAGCTGACCTCGGTGGCCCTGCTCAAGGGACTCCTCGACCGCTTCTAGGTCGACCGGCACGTACGAGAAGGCCGCCGCCCCCGGTACCCCCGGGGGCGGCGGCCTTCTCGCGTACCCGTCCCATCCGGGCCGTGGAGGCCCCCGGTGCGCCCTGCGACGCCCCGCGGTCCGCCGGGGACACGGCCCGGCCGTGGACGCCCGGGAGCGCCGTGTCGAGCCACAGGGACACGGGGACACGGGAGACACGGGGGCGCAGGAACGCAGCCCCGCAGACGCCTACGGAAAAGGGCGGCACCCCCGGACATCCGGGAGCGCCGCCCTTCCGCACACAAGCCGCACAAGCCGCACAAGCCGTACGAGCCGCCGCACAACCAGCAACCAGCACACCGCGCGGGCCCGCGCAGGGCCTGCCGGTTCCTACTGGTGCTGCTTGACCGACTTCTCGACGGGCTCGGTCTCCTTGGCCTCGACCGGCTTGCGCAGCGCGATGTTCAGCTCGCGCAGGCGGGTCTCCTCCAGGACGGTGGGCGCGCCCATCATCAGGTCCTGCGCGTTGCCGTTGAGCGGGAAGGCGATCGTCTCGCGGATGTTCGGCTCGTCGGCCAGCAGCATCACGATGCGGTCGACGCCGGGGGCGATGCCACCGTGCGGCGGGGCGCCGAGACGGAACGCGCGGAGCATGCCGGCGAACTCGCGCTCGACGGTCTCGGCCTCGTAACCGGCGATCTCGAAGGCCTTCAGCATGACCTCGGGCTCGTGGTTGCGGATGGCGCCGGAGGACAGCTCGATGCCGTTGCAGACGATGTCGTACTGCCAGGCCAGGATGTCCAGCGGGTCCTTCTCCTCCAGGTCCTTCATGCCGCCCTGGGGCATGGAGAACGGGTTGTGGGAGAAGTCGATCTTGCCGGTCTCCTCGTCCTTCTCGTACATCGGGAAGTCGACGATCCAGCAGAAGCGGAAGACGTTCTCCTCGAAGTGGCCCGCGCGCTTGGCCGCCTCGACGCGGACGCCGGACATGATCTTGGAGACCTCGTCGAACTCGCCCGCGCCGAAGAACACCGCGTGGCCGGCCGCGAGGCCCAGACGCTCGGTGAGGACCTTGACGTTCTCCTCGGTGAGGAACTTGGCGATCGGGCCGGTCAGCGCACCGTCCTCGCCCACGCGGACCCAGGCCAGGCCCTTGGCGCCGAGCGAGATCGCGTACTCGCCGAGGCCGTCGAAGAACTTGCGGGGCTGCGCGGCGGTGTCCGGGACGGCCAGCGCGCGCACGTGCTTGCCGGCGAACGCCTTGAACTCCGAGCCCTCGAACACGTCGGTGATGTCGACGAGTTCCAGCTTGGCGCGCAGGTCGGGCTTGTCGTTGCCGTACTTCAGCATCGACTCGCGGAACGGGATCCGCGGGAAGGGGGAGGTGACCTCGCGGCCGTTGCCGAACTCGGTGAAGAGCTCGGTCATCAGGCGCTCGATCGGCTGGAAGACGTCCTCCTGCTCGACGAAGGACATCTCGACGTCGAGCTGGTAGAACTCGCCCGGCGAACGGTCGGCGCGGGCGTCCTCGTCGCGGAAGCAGGGCGCGATCTGGAAGTACCGGTCGAAGCCGGAGATCATCAGCAGTTGCTTGAACTGCTGCGGCGCCTGCGGCAGGGCGTAGAACTTGCCCGGGTTGAGGCGGGACGGGACGACGAAGTCACGGGCGCCCTCGGGGGAGGTCGCGGTGAGGATCGGGGTCGCCATCTCGTTGAAGCCGAGGGCCACCATCTTCGAGCGGATGGAGGCGATGACGGCCGAGCGCAGCATGATGTTGCGGTGCATGCGCTCGCGACGCAGGTCGAGGAAGCGGTACTCCAGTCGGCGCTCCTCGTTCACCCCGTCGTCGGTGTTGATGGTGAAGGGCAGCGGGGCGGACGCGCCGAGCACCTCGACCTCGGAGACCTCGATCTCGATGTCTCCGGTGGGCAGCTCCGGGTTCACGTTGTCCGCGCCACGGGAGAGGACCTTGCCGTCGATGCGGACGACGGTCTCTTTGGAGACGCTGCTCAGGGCCTCGTTCGCGGCGGTGCCGGGGCGGGCCACGAGCTGCGTGATGCCGTAGTGGTCACGGAGATCGATGAAGAGGATGCCGCCCAGGTCTCGACGGTTGTGCAGCCAGCCGCTCAGCCTGACGTCGGCGTTGACGTCGGAGGCTCGGAGCTCGCCGCACGTGTGGGACCTGTACCGATGCATCAGTCATCCAGTTCTTCGCGATACCAGGGTGGATTCAACCGTCCCCAGGTTACCGCCCGGGCCCCGGCCGCGCGGGCGGGCCCGGGGCGGCCCGGTCCGGCGGCCGTGTGGCCGCTCGCGGCGGGGGCTCGCGGGCAGGCCCCGGGCCCGACCCGGGAGGGGTGCGGGGTACGGCCGACAGGCGGGTGCGGGGGACGGCCGGGAGGCGGGGCCGGGGACCGTGAACAGGCACGCCCGGATCATCACCTGTAAAGATGACCGAGTGCGTACCGAGGATGTCCTGGCCGCGATCGCGACCGGCCTGTGGCGATGGGACAACGGATCCGGGACCGTCACGCTCGACGGCGAGGCCGCCCGGCTGCTCGGGCTGCCCCCGGAACACGTCGTCCTGCCGGAGGTCGCCGTACGGTCCCGGTTCCACCCGGTGGACTGGAACGAGATCAACGGCATCGTGAACCTGGCCGTCGCCGAGGGCACCCTCGCCGAGGCCCGGCTGCGGATCATGGACGAGGACGGGCGGGTGCTGCGCACCGTGCGCAGCCGCTCCAAGCCCGTGGAGAACCGCGCCGCTGACGGCCGGGTGGACTACGAGCTGATCGGCACCATCCAGGAGATCGCCGAGCCGCAGCCCGGCACCACCGCCGTGCACACCCCGATCACCGGGGACTGGCGGCGCTCCCGCGAGGCGTTCCTGCTGGACGCGGGCCGGGCGCTGGCCGAGGCACGGTCCACGGCCGAGGTGCTGCGGGTGGCGGCGTCGCTGTCGATGCCCGGGTTCAGCCCCGACGGGCTGGCCGTCTTCGGCCTGGCCGGCGACCGGCTGTCGATCATCGGGCACCACGGGCACGGGCCGGATGCCGAGGGGCCCTTCGCGGAGATGCGGCTGGACACGGACTATCCGGCGGCGGAGGTGGTGCGCACCGGGCGGGCGATCTACCTGCCGTCCCCGGAGGACTACAAGCGCCGCTTCCCGGCGACCTGGCCCCTCGCCCGGCACTTCGGCCGGATCTCCTGGGCCTTCCTCCCGCTGATCGTGGCCGGGCGAACCATGGGTGCCTGGATGGCCGCGTTCGAGCACCCGGTGTCCTTCTCGCCGGACGAACGGTCCGTGCTGACCACGGTGGCCCGGATGCTGGCCCAGGCCCTCCAGCGGGCGGGCGTGGCGGAGTCCGAGCGGGAGCTGACCACCGGCCTCCAGCGGTCGATGATGCCGCAGCTCGGCCCGGAGATCCCGGGCATGGCCCTCGCCGCCCGGTACGTCCCGACCGGCGGCGGGCTCCAGGTCGGCGGCGACTGGTACGACATGATCCCGCTGCCGTCGGGCCGGTTCGCCCTGGTCATCGGGGACGTACAGGGCCACGACGTACGGGCCGCCGGGCTGATGGGGCAGTTGCGGATCGCCGTGCGGGCGTACGCCTCCGAGGGCCACCGGCCGGACGCGGTGCTCTCGCGGGCCTCGCGGTTCCTCGCCGGACTGTGTTCCACCCAGGACACGGCCGACTCGGCGTCCTCCGACGACACCGACTTCCTCAGCCCGCGCTTCGCGACCTGCCTGTACGTGGAGTGTGACCCGCGCACGGGAACGCTGGAGGTGGCCCGCGCCGGGCATCCCGAGCCCGTGGTCCGGATGACGGACGGCACCGTGCTGATGCGGTCCACGGCGGGCGGGCTGCCGCTCGGCATCGTCCCGGACACCGACTACCCGACGACCCGGTTCACCCTCGAACCCGGCGAGACGATGATGTTGTGCACCGACGGGCTCATCGAGACCGGCGGCCACGACCTGGACACGGGCTGGGCCCGGCTGCGGGCGATCCTGGAGGCCGAGACCCCGGACGACGGGACCCCGGACGCCGACGGCATGGCGGCCGGGCACCTGGAGAAGCTGGCCGACCTGCTGGTCCAGGCCGTGCACGGGCCGTCCTCGCACCACACCACCGGCCCGCTGGCCGATCGGTGCGAGGACGACATAGCCGTGGTCCTGCTGTGCCGCGAGGGCGTGGGCTGCGGCTGCGGCACCCCGCAGACCCACCCGGCGCCACCGTCCCGCCGCACCCTGCTGACCGTGGCGCAGGCGGAGCCGGCCCGGATCGCGGGAGCCCGGCAGCAGATCCGGGAGCTGCTGCACGACTGGGCGGACTCCGAGCAGGTCGACTCGGCGGTGCTGATGGTCTCCGAGATGGTGACGAACGTACTGGTGCACACGGACGGCGACGCGGTGCTGGTCGCGGACGCGGTGGGCGAGCCGGGGACCAGGCGGCTGCGCGTGGAGGTGGCCGACTCCAGCGACGAGTTGCCGCACAAGCGGCACCCGGGCGAGATGGCGTCGAGCGGACGCGGGGTGTTGCTGATGGAGATGCTCGCCGACGCGTGGGGCGTCGACCCGCGCGGCGAGGGCAAGTCCATCTGGTTCGAGCTGCGCGAGCAGTCCAAACCCGACCCGGACGCGGCCCCCGGCCCGGACCCGGACACGGACCCCGGCCCGGACTCGGACACGGGCCCCCCGCCCCGGCCGTGAGCGACCGGACGGGACGTCGCGCCTGGGCCGTCTCCGGGCGTGGTTGGATGCAGCGGTGTCGACTCCGCTGCTCCCCGAGCCCGTCCGGCGGCTGGCCGCCTGGTGCGCCGTATTCCTGCTCGTCGCCGGCGTCGTCGCGGTGCTCGTCTGGTTGTGCGTCACCTTCCGGACCGCCGTGACGCCCGCACTGCTCGCCCTGCTCGGGACGGCCCTGCTCGGTCCGATGCACCGGCGGCTGATCCGCATGAAGGTCAACCGGTCGCTCGCCGCCGCGCTGACCTGCCTCGCGGTGGTGGCGTTCGTCGGCGGGGTCTCGTACGCGGTCACGCTCGCGCTGATCGAGACGGGCGATCAGATCGTCGCCTCGCTGCGGCGCGCCGGCGAGGACCTCGCCCGTCACTTCGGGGCGGCCGGCACCTCGTTGGAGGACCTGGCCAAGAACGCGCGGGACCTGCTGACCAAGTTCGGCGGCACGGCCGCCTCCGGCGTGATCGCCGGCATCAGCGTCGTCGGCGAGTTCATCGGCACCTCGGTCCTGTCACTCCTCCTGATCTTCTTCTTCCTGCGGGACTCGGACCGCGCCGCCGGCGCCCTGCGTTCGCTGGGGCCGCGCGCGGCCGGCGACACCGTGGAGGCGATGGCCCGGCGGGCGTTCCAGGCCGTCGAGGGATTCATGCGCGGGACCACCTTCATCGCCCTGATCGACGCGGTCTGCATCACGGTCGGCCTGCTGGTCCTGCGCGTGCCCGGCGCGTTCGGTCTGGGCGCGCTGGTCTTCGTCGGCGCCTACATCCCCTACCTGGGCGCGTTCCTCTCCGGCGCCATCGCCTTCCTCGTCGCCCTCGCCGACCGGGGGTGGGTGATCGGCCTGTGGGTACTGGGCGTGGTGTTCGCCGTGCAACTCCTCGAAGGCCACGTGCTCCAGCCGATGATCCAGAGCCGTACCGTGCAGATGCACCCGGCGGTGGTCATGCTCGCCATCACGGCCGGCGCGGGCGTGGCCGGGATCCTCGGCATGCTCCTCGCCGTCCCCCTCACCGCCGCCGCCTTCGGCGTCGCGTCGGAACTCCGCACCCGCTACGGCACCCCGCCCACCCCGAACCACGGGACGAGCCCGGCCTGACGCACTCCGGCCCGCCGGGCCCGCCACACGCCCCGGCCCGCCGCCCCTCCGCCCCGCCGCACCTGACGAACACCGGCACGACACCGCGCGGGGCGGCCGTCAGCGACGGAGGGTCCCTCTTCGCATCGCGGCGGTACGCGGATCAGCCGCCGACCACGCCGCCACTCCCGTCCGAGGAGCACTTCCGGGCGGCGACCTGGAACGTGGTCGTCCCGTACGTCGACTGATCGGCCACCGACAACTCGACCTTCGCGGTGGCCGGGTCGGGGTCCGGGTACGAGGCGAAGCCGTTCTCGCGCACGCACGCGCTGAACTTCTTCGCCTTGGCCACCGCCTCGGCCGTGGCCGGCGGGGCCGGTTCGACACCGGGAAGCAGATCCACGCACTTCGCCGCCGCCTTGGCCTCGACGGCCGCGTCGAACTTGTCCTTGTCCACCCGGAGCTGGTCGTCGTCGCGCTTCTCCAGCGCCACGCCGTTCGATTCGAGGCAGCGGTAGTAGGACTGCTCCTGGGCGCTCGGCGGGGGTGACTTCGCCGCCTCGGGTGAGCCTCCTGAACAGCCGGAGACGAGAGCGGAGGTGAGCAGCGCCACCGCCGCGAATCCGAGCGCGGCCGGACGAACGAGCATGGAGACTCCGATGAGCGTACGAAGGGAGCGGGCACGGGGGCTCCGGTCTCGCCCGGCGGATCCGCCGGAGGCGGACCGGGCACGAGCCTGCGGGAGCCTGCCGGCAGAGCGACCAAAGAATAGGTCGCGAAAACAGTCGCGTCCACCGCTTTGCAGGGGAGGGACAGTCCAGCTCAAGCCATGATCCAACGCCACTGCTTTCCGGCAATCCTGAGAGTCAATTCAGGCCATGGAAAAGAGACTTGAACATGAATCGGGTCCGACTCGCCGGCACCGCACACGACGAAGACGCCGCCCGGGATCCGGGGGCGCCTTCGTCGTGGGGTGACCGCGTGGGGCGGTCGGTCAGCGGGTGCGGGCCGTCGTGGGGACGGTGCCCAGGCGGCCGGCCTGGAAGTCGTCGAACGCCTGCTGGAGTTCGTGCTTGCTGTTCATGACGAACGGACCGTAGTGCGCCATCGGCTCACGGATCGGGCGGCCGCCGAGCAGGACGACCTCCAGGTCCGGGGCGTTGGAGTCCTGGGACTCGTCCGCGCGGACGGTCAGGGAACCGCCCTCGCCGAACACCGCCGTCTGGCCCTTGTGGATCGGCCGGCGGTCCTGGCCGACCGAGCCGCGCCCGGCCAGGACGTAGGCGAGGGCGTTGAAGTCCTCGCGCCACGGCAGGGTGATCTGCGCGCCCGGGGTGATGGTCGCGTGGATCATCGTGATCGGGGTGTGGGTGATGCCGGGGCCCTCGTGGCCGTCCAGTTCACCGGCGATCACGCGGAGCAGCGAGCCGCCGTCCGGGGTGGACAGCAACTGCACCTGGCCGCCGCCGATGTCCTGGTAGCGCGGGGGCATCATCTTGTCGGTGGCCGGGAGGTTCACCCACAGCTGGAGGCCGTGGAAGAGCCCGCCCGAGACGACGAGGGACTCCGGCGGGGCCTCGATGTGCAGGAGGCCCGAACCGGCGGTCATCCACTGGGTGTCGCCCCCGTTGATGACTCCGCCGCCGCCGTTGCTGTCCTGGTGGACGAAGGTTCCGTCGATGAGGTACGTGACGGTCTCGAAGCCGCGGTGGGGGTGCCAGGGGGTGCCCTTCGGCTCGCCCGGCGCGTACTCCACCTCGCCCATCTGGTCCATCATGATGAACGGGTCGAGGTACTGGTAGTTGATCCCGGCGAACGCGCGGCGCACCGGGAACCCCTCGCCCTCGAAACCACCCGGGGCGGTCGTGACGGCCAGCACCTTGCGGGCGGCGGTCTCCTGGGCGGGCTCCGCGACGCGGGGGAGCGTCAACGGGTTCTCCACAGTCACTGCAGGCATGGTCGGAACCTCCTTCTGGCGTCGAGTTTAGTTGAAACTCGAACTTTCTGCCACACCCCGCAGAACAGCGCGCCACCCGATGTCATTCCCGCGTCAACCCCGAGCCCCTGACCTGAGTCTTTCCACCGGGCAGAGGACGAGGACCGACCGAGGGGGCCACCGCGTGGACGACATCGACTGGAACAGCAACCAGCACACCGAGAACGTCGGCAGCGACGAGCGCGACGAGCGCCGCACACCGTCCGTGCTCTCCGCGCTCCTCTGGTCCCTCGCCACCGCGGCCTGCCTCTTCGGCGGCGGCTACGCCGCGTTCCGCTGGGCGTCGACCGGCATGCCGCTGTCGCCGCAGCCCGGCTCCCCATGGGCGTACCTCGCCACCTGGAGCGCGTTCTGCTTCGTCGGCTGTCTGCTGCTCCGCTGGGCCTCGGTCACCGAGGACGGCGAGGGCACGGGCTACGTGGCCCTGATCGTGGCCTTCGCCGGCCTCCGGCTGAGCCTGGCCCACCGCCCGGACCTGAGCGAGCTCTGGGCCTGGGCCGTACCCGCGCTCCTGCTGGGCACCGCCGCCGCCCTGGCCTGGCGCCGCCGGACCCACCGCGCCCGCGCCGATCGCACCTGAAACCGCGCCGCGCCCGAACCGGTTCGTGCCTGAACCCGCGCCCGTGCCCGCACCGGGTCACGCCCTGACCGGGAAGCACCCCGAACCCGAACCGGTACGCGTCGCACCACGCCCGAACCGGTACGCGACCGCCCCGCGCCCGAACCGGTAAGCACCCGAGCCGGTACGCGACCGCCCCGCGACGACGCCGGCCCGCCCCGGCGGTGCCGGGACGGGCCGATGCGAGGTGCGGGGAGGGACGTGTGCCGCGTGGGGAGGGCCGGACTAGCCGTACATCCGGCGCATCGCGAAGTCGACCATCTGCTCGACGGCCTTCGCGTCGAACACCATCCGGTGGTCGCCCTCCATGTCGAGGACGAATCCGTAACCGGTCGGCAGCAGATCGATCACCTCGGCACCGGTGATCACGAAGTACTTGGACTCCTTGCCGGCGTACTGGCGCAGTTCCTTGAGCGTGGTGAACATGGGGATCACCGGCTGCTGCGTGTTGTGCAGCGCCAGGAAGCCCGGGGTGTCACCGCGCGGGCAGTAGACCTTGGAGGTCGCGAAGATCTGCTGGAAGTCCTCGGCGGACAGCGACCCGGTCGTGAAGGCCCGTACCGCGTCGGCGAGCGACGGCGGCGAGGGCTCGGGGTACAGCGGCGGCTGCTGCGCGTAGCCCTGCTGGGGCGGGGGCTGCTGCGCATAGCCCTGCTGCTGGGCGCCCGGAGTCTGGTCGTAGCCGTACATGCGGCCCACCCTACCGAGCGCCCGACGCCGTACCCGCCGGTACCGGCCACCACCCTGTCAGGCGGTGAGGCCTCCGGCCTTCAGGGCCTGCACGAAGGGGGTCCACGCGATGGCCGTCACGATCACGGCCGGGCGCCGGCGGTCTTTGGTGTCCCGGACGGGGATGAGGCCGGGCAGGTTGTCCGCCACCTCGACGCACAGCCCCTCAGTGGCCGTGCTGTAGCTGCTCTTCCGCCAGGCTGCTGCGCTCACGTCGACGCGCATGGGTGCCATTTGCGTACTCCTCCGCTGCTGTCTCGATCATCTTCAAGGACACCTTGGGGGGCAGAGCTGCTGCCCGAAGGCGGTTGTAAGCCTGTTGGTACTGCGTCACGATGCCGGGATCATCGATGATCTGACCGCTGTACAGGCCCTCCGTGTACATGACCGGAGGAGCGTCGCTGAAGCTCATGAGGAACGTCGATCCCATCATGAACGGGTGCGCTCCGGCGTTACACGGAAGGATCTGTGGAACGTAGCGACGACGGCGAGCCACTGCCGCAATGTGGGCCAGCTGTTCGGCCATCACATCGTCCCTGGCGATGGGGTACCGAAGAATCGACTCATGGAACACGACCCAGGACACCGGCCCTTCGGGCTCCTCGATGGCCCACGAGCGGGCGCGCCTTGAGGCCACTTTCCGCTGCACGATCGTCTCGTCGTCCGTGGGATTGAACGCGTGGATGATCTCCCGGATGTAGGGCTCCAGTTGCAAGGGCCCGGGGAGGAGCATGGGACTCCACTCCTCGATGTCCCGTGCATGGGCCTCCATTTCCACGGCGTCCGCGAAGTAGGGCGCGTACACGTTCGCCCTTGCCTTGCGCACGTCATCACAGCGCCGGGCGAAGAACCCGTCCGTTTCCAGTACCCGGTCAACGTGCCGCGCCAGATCCAACGGCATGCGCCGGTGCCCGTGCTCGATCTCGCTCAAGTAGCTGGCCCCGTAGAAGCTGCCGTCAACCATCCGCTGGAGCGTGAGGCCCGCCGCCTCCCGTTTGTAGCGCAACTCCTTCCCGTAGAAGGCCGGGACACTGGCTGAGCCGTCGATCTCCTTGCGCTTGCCCACTGTCGGAGCCCGCCTTTCACACCTCGCGCCGTGGAGCCGGAAACCATTCCCACGGTACGCACCCCAACCCCACTCTGTGAGGGCTTCGTCACACTCCGCACAGGAACGGATGCCCCCCATGAGCGACCACGCCGGCGACCGCCTCGCCATCGAGGCACTGACCGAGCTCCGCAGCGCGCTGATCGCGCACGGGATCACGCTCCCCTCCCTCGACCTGCACCTCCCCTCCTACGCCGCGACCCACCGCACGCCGCCCCTGCTCACCCTCGGGCCCTGCAACCCGGCCACCGCCCGCGCCCTCGCCGCCGCCCTGAACCGGGCCCCGCGCCGGTGAGGCCGTTCCGTGCCGGGGTGCTCGCGCTGCCGCAGGAGCTGTCGGCGTTGCGGCGGTCCGTGCGGGCGCACGTGGACGCACCCTGTCACGACCTCCAGCTCTGCGTGAGCGAGCTGGTGGGCAATGTGATCGCGCACGTCGGCGAGGGCACCCCCGTGACCCTCGCCATCACCCGCACGGCCGACGGCCGCACCCGGGTGGAGGTCAGCGATCCCGACCCCCGCGTGTGGCCGGTCCTGCGCCGGGCGACCGACGAGGACGAGGGCGGTCGGGGCCTGGCCGTGCTCGACGCCGTCGCCGCCCGCTGGGGCGTGCGCCCCGGCCCGTACAGCGGCAAGACCGTCTGGGCCGAACTCCCGCCCCCGCAGCTCCCGCACCCGTAGCCCGCACAACCCCACGCACCCCCACGCACCACCCCCCGGACCCGCCCGAGGCCCCCGATCCCGGCCCCGCACGGGTCTGGGATTCCGGCGGCACTCCAGTCACTCTGGCTTGATGCTGGTCACAGTCACCGGTAAGGGGTTGCTTGTTATTACCGACGGGTAGCATCATGACGTTACCGATTGGTATGTACGAGGAACCTGTCTCCCCGAGCCTTAACGGAGCCGTCGCCATGGGGCACTACAAGTCGAATCTCCGCGACATCGAGTTCAACCTCTTCGAGGTGCTCGGCCGCGACAAGCTGTACGGCACCGGCCCGTTCGGTGAGATGGACACCGAGACCGCCAAGACCATCCTCAGCGAGATGACCAAGCTCTCCGAGAACGAGCTGGCCGCCTCCTTCGAGGACGCGGACCGCAACCCGCCGGTCTTCGACCCGACCACGAACACCGCTCCCGTCCCGGCGTCCTTCAAGAAGAGCTACAAGGCCTTCATGGACTCCGAGTACTGGCGCCTGGGCCTGCCCGAGGAGATCGGCGGCACCACCTCGCCCCGCTCGCTCATCTGGGCCTTCGCCGAGACGATCCTGGGCGCGAACCCGGCCGTCTGGATGTACTCCTCCGGTCCGGCGTTCGCCGGCATCCTCTACGAAGAGGGCAACGAGGCGCAGAAGAAGGTCGCGGAGATCGCGGTCGAGAAGCGCTGGGGCTCCACCATGGTCCTCACCGAGCCGGACGCCGGCTCGGACGTCGGCGCCGGCCGCACCAAGGCCGTGCAGCAGGACGACGGCTCCTGGCACATCGAGGGCGTCAAGCGCTTCATCACCTCCGGTGAGCACGACATGGAGGAGAACATCCTCCACTACGTCCTCGCCCGCCCCGAGGGCCACGGCCCGGGCACCAAGGGCCTGTCGCTCTTCCTCGTCCCGAAGTTCCACTTCGACTGGGAGACCGGCGAGCTGGGCGAGCGCAACGGCGTCTACGCGACGAACGTCGAGCACAAGATGGGCCTCAAGGCGTCCAACACGTGCGAGATGACCTTCGGCGACCAGCACCCCGCCAAGGGTTGGCTGATCGGTGACAAGCACGACGGCATCCGCCAGATGTTCATGATCATCGAGTTCGCCCGCATGATGGTCGGCACGAAGGCCATCGCCACGCTCTCCACCGGCTACCTGAACGCCCTGGAGTACGCCAAGGAGCGCGTGCAGGGTCCGGACCTGGCCAACTTCATGGACAAGACGGCCCCCAAGGTCACCATCACGCACCACCCCGACGTGCGCCGCTCGCTCATGACGCAGAAGGCGTACGCCGAGGGCATGCGCGCCCTCGTGCTGTACACCGCCTCCGTCCAGGACGAGATCCAGGTCAAGCAGGCCGCCGGCGAGGACGCGTCCGCGCTCATCGGCCTGAACGACCTGCTCCTGCCGATCGTGAAGGGCTACGGCTCGGAGAAGTCGTACGAGCAGCTCGCGCAGTCGCTGCAGACCTTCGGTGGCTCCGGCTACCTCCAGGAATACCCGATCGAGCAGTACATCCGGGACGCCAAGATCGACACCCTCTACGAGGGCACCACGGCGATCCAGGGCCAGGACTTCTTCTTCCGGAAGATCGTGCGCGACCAGGGCGCCTCCCTGAACGTGCTCTCCGAGACGATCAAGAAGTTCCTCGCCGAGGCCGTCGGCGGCGACGACCTCGCCCCGGCCCGCGACGCGCTCGCCAAGGCCGCCGTGGACCTGGAGGCCATCGTCGGCCAGATGATCGTGGACCTCACCGCCACCGGCGAGGACGTCAAGAACATCTACAAGGTCGGCCAGAACACCACCCGCCTGCTGATGGCCTCCGGCGACGTGGTCGTCGGATACCTGCTGCTCAAGGGCGCGGCCGTGGCCGCCGAGAAGCTGGCGACGGCCTCCGCGAAGGACGTCCCCTTCTACACCGGCAAGATCGCCGCCGCGAAGTTCTTCGCCGCGGAGATCCTCCCCGGCGTCTCGGTCCAGCGCGCGCTGGCCGAGTCGGTGGACAACACCCTCATGGAGCTCGACGAGGCCGCCTTCTAGGCCCCGAGGCACCCCACAGCTGTACGCGGTGTACGTACGCGGCAACGGCCGGATCCCGTCACGGGGTCCGGCCCGCGCCGTTTTCACGGGGCCGTTCTCCCGTTGTCGGTCGTTCATGGCACGCTCGTAGGCATGAGCCCACAGGATCAGCACGGCAGCAGGGGGTACTCCGTCCCGACCGGGCGGCCGTACGCCCTCAAGGAGCTGCAGGCGACCCTGGGCAGCCTCGGCGACCACATGCGGGAGCTGTACGACGGCGCCCACCCCGCCGAGTACGACGGCGTCGCCGACGCCCTCTACATCGCCTTCCAGACGGCGTCCGGGCTGGCGCCCGCCAAGAGCTACACCGGCTGCCCCGAGCACCCCAACGGCGCCCTCGACCCCGAGGCCCCCGACGGCTGGGGCCGCTGCCTGATCTGCAACGACCGGCGGCGCCTCGGACTGCGCGGCCAGGGCGGCCGGCCCGCCGGCGCCGCGCCCGCCGCCGGGGAACAGCGCCGGCTCGGGTATCCCGTCCCGGACCCTCCGTACACCCATGACGCGCTGCGCGCCTTCCTCCGCACGATCGAGGACCGGCGCTTCCACCTGGGCCTCTCCTCCCCGCCGGAGGAGTTCGTGCGGATGGCGGACGACCTGCACCGCGCCTTCATCGTGGCCCGGGAACTGTCCCGGCCGCGGAACGCCTCGGGATGCTCCGAGCACCCCGGGGCGCCGATCGACCCCGACGCCCCGCCGGGCGAGGCCTGTATCTTCTGCGCCGGACGCAGAAGACGCGCGCAGCGACCGGCGCAGACCCCCGAGATGCTCCCGCGCATCCGCCGGGGTGAGCGGCGGCAGTTGCAGCGCAGATTCGAGCGTCCGCCGGGCTGAGGACCACGGGACCGCGGACCACACATCCCGCGCCGCCCCGACCCCTTGCCATCCGCCGCAGCCCGGCCAAGGCGAACACGACCGTCGTTAGGTGAACCACATGAGCTCTCCCACCCGCTTCGATCGCGGCCACACCGATGATCTGAAGACCTTCCTGACGGCGAGTCCGTCGCCGTACCACGCCGTGGCCAACGCCGCGGCGCGGTTGGAGGAGGCAGGGTTTCGGCAGGTGTCGGAAACGGACGCCTGGGACGCGGGATCGGGAGGCAGGTTCGTGCTCCGCGGCGGCGCGATCGTCGCCTGGTACGTGCCGGAGGGTGCCGCCGCGCACACCCCGTTCCGCATCGTCGGCGCGCACACCGACTCCCCCAACCTGCGGGTCAAGCCCGTCCCCGACATGAGTTCCCAGGGATGGCGTCAGATCGCCGTCGAGGTCTACGGCGGCCCGCTGCTCAACACCTGGCTGGACCGGGACCTCGGACTGGCCGGGCGGCTGACGCTGCGCGACGGCACCGAGCGCCTGGTGAACGTGGACCGCGCGCTGCTGCGTGTCCCGCAACTGGCCGTGCACATGGACCGGTCGGTGAACGTCGACGGCCTCAAGCTCGACAAGCAGCGGCACATGCAGCCGATCTGGGGTCTGGGCGAGGTCCGGGAGGGCGACCTGATCGCGTTCCTGGAGGAGGAAGAGGGCCTGCCGCAGGGCTCGGTGGCGGGCTGGGACCTGATGGTCCACTCCATCGAGGCGCCCTCGTACCTGGGCCGCGACCGCGAACTGCTCGCCGGACCGCGCATGGACAACCTGATCTCGGTCCACGCGGGCGTCGCGGCGCTGGCGGCGGCGGCGCGCTCGGACAAGCCCCTGGACCACATCCCGGTCCTGGCCGCGTTCGACCACGAGGAGAGCGGCTCGCAGTCGGACACCGGCGCGGACGGCCCGCTCCTGGGCAACGTGATGGAACGTTCGGTCTTCGCGCGCGGTGGCACGTTCGAGGACCGGGCGCGGGCCTTCGCGGGCACCGTCTGCCTGTCCTCGGACACCGGGCACGCCGTGCACCCCAACTACGCGGAGCGGCACGACCCGACGCACCACCCGCGCGCCAACGGCGGCCCGATCCTCAAGGTCAACGTCAACCAGCGGTACGCGACGGACGGCAGCGGACGGGCGGTCTTCGCGGACGCCTGCGAGCGGGCCGGGGTGCCGTGGCAGACCTTCGTCTCCAACAACTCCATTCCCTGCGGCACGACGATCGGCCCGATCACGGCCGCCCGGCACGGCATCCAGACCGTGGACATCGGCGTGGCGATCCTGTCGATGCACAGCGCCCGTGAACTGTGCGGCGCGGACGACCCGTTCCTGCTGGCCAACGCCTTGGTCGCGTTCCTCGAGGGCTGAGCGCCCCCGCTCCACGGCCCCGCCCCGGATCCGTCCGGGGCGGGGTTTTTTGTCGTGCGCCAAGACCCTAGAAGAGCTAGGTTGCAACCTAGAAGCCCTAGGAAAGGTTGCGGCACCATGCACGTCCACACGCTCAAGGTCCCCGGCGCCACCCTCCGTTACGAGACCCGCGGCTCCGGCCCCGCCCTGCTGCTCCTGCCCGGGGGCGGCGCCGACGCCGCCGTGTGGGACCCCCTCGCCGACACCCTCGCCGACCACTTCACGGTCGTGGCCCCCGACCCGCGCGGCACCACGCGCAGCCCGCTCGACGGACCGCCCGAGGACCAGAGCCCGGCCGAACAGGCCGACGACGCGGCCCTGTTGCTGGCCTCGGTCACCGACGAACCGGCGTACGTCCTCGGCATCAGCGCCGGCGCGATCGTCGCCGTGGACCTGCTCCAGCGTCACCCGACCCTGGTACGACGGGTGGTGGCGCACGAACCGCCGCTGGTGGAGCTGCTGCCGGACGCCGCCGAGCAGCGGAGCTTCTTCGCCTCGGTGGTGGAGGCCCACCGCGAGCGCGGCGTCGAGGCCGCGATGGCCGTGATGGCGGCGGGCACGGGCGGCGGCGACGCCGGAGGCGGTACGGGGGGCGACGCCGCCGGCGGCGGCGAACGCCGCGCCCCCGCCGCGCACACCCCGCCGCCGCCCGAGGTGTTCCGGCGGATGTCGGCGAACGCGCCGTTCTTCCTCGAACACCAACTGCGCCAGTTCACCGGGCACCTGCCCGACCTCGACGCGCTCGTCCCGCACGCCGACCGGCTGGTCCCGGCGGCCGGCGAGGAGTCCCGCGGGCTGCTGCTTCGGCGCCCGGCCGAGGCGCTGGCGCACCGACTCGGCGTCGGACTCGCCGAGTTCCCCGGCGGACACGTCGGCTGCGTCGAGCGGCCGGCCGCGTTCGCGGACCGGCTGCTCGAGGTACTGCTGAAGTCCTGACCGGGAGGCCCCGGGCCCGGGGACGGACGTCCGTCCCCGGGCCCGGGCCTCGGATCAGTCGTCCATCCCGGCGAGGACCAGCGGCAGCCGGTCCGCGCCACCGGCGGTGATCTTCACCGGCACGCCCCAGTCCTGCTGGTGGACGTGGCAGGCCGGGTACTCGTTGGCCGGGTCGTCGTCGCAGGACGCCGCCATCGCCGAGACGTGCAGCACGCCCTCGGTGACGTCCGGGTTCCACTCCAGCTCGCGGAACAGGTCACTGCCCGGGCCCTCGCCCCCCGCCAACAGTTCCGGCGGGGTCGAGGAGACCAGCAGTCGGGTCGAGGGGCCGTAACGGGTGTCGAGCTTCTGCCCGCTCGGCGCCTGGAACACCACGTCGAGGCGGAGCCGGCCGGGGGCCACCTCGGTCGCCGCCCGCTGCGTGCGGTGCGCGACCGCGTCCACCCGTACCGCCTCCTCCGGCAGCCGCAGCCGGGTCAGCCGGTGCCGCGCCGACTCGACGACCACGATGTCCGAGCCGACCAGCACGGCGTCACTGGGCTCGCGCAGGTCCGTCGCCAGCGTGGTGACCTCGCCCGTCGCCGGGTCGAAGCGGCGCAGGGCGTGGTTGTACGTGTCGCAGATCGCGACCGAGCCGTCGGGCAGCGCGGTCACCCCGAGCGGGTGCTGGAGCAGCGCCTGCCCGGCGGGGCCGTCGCGGTGACCGAAGTCGAAGAGACCGGTGCCGACGGCGGAGGTGATCGCGTAACCGGTGTCGGTGCGGTGGACGTAACGCACCGCGCTGGTCTCGGAGTCCGCGATCCACAGCCGGTCCTCGGTGGCCGCCAGCCCGGAGGGCTGCGCGAACCAGGCCTCGGTGGCCGGCCCGTCCACCAGCCCCTCGTTGGTGGTGCCGGCGGCGAGCTCGACCGTGCCCGACTCCGGGTCCCAGGTCCACAGCTGGTGGACGCCGGCCATCGCGATCCACACCTTGCCCTGCCACCAGGCCACGTCCCACGGCGAGGACAGGTCCACTTCCAGGGCGTGACCGGAGGTGGGCGAACCCTGCCACCACTGCCGGCCGGTCCCGGCGACGGTCTCCACGACCCCGCTCTCCGGGTCGAAGGTCCGCAGCGCGTGATTGACGGTGTCCGCGACGACCACCCGGCCATCGGGCAGCAGCGCGAGGCCCTGCGGCTCGCTGAAGGCGTCCGGCCCGAAGCCGCGCGAGCCGCTGCCGACGCGCCGTACGACGCTCTCCCCGTCCGGGGCCAGCTCCACGAGCTGGTGCCGCGTCGAGTCGGACACCAGCAGGTTCCCGGAGGGCAGGACGAGCGCCTTCCCGGGGAACCGCAGGTCGCTCGCCACGGGCTCGGGCGCCACGTACGGCCCGTCACCGCGCCGCAGGGTCCCCTTGCCCTCGTGCTCGGCCTCCAGCTCCTCGACCAGCCGCTCGATGGCGTGGGCGTGGCCCTCGCCGGCGTGCTGGGCGACGATGTACCCCTCGGGGTCGATCACCACGAGCGTGGGCCAGGCCCGGACGGCGTACTGCTTCCAGGTGGCCAGCTCGGGGTCGTCGAGCACGGGGTGGTGCACCCCGTAGCGCTCGACGGCGTCGACGACGGCGGTGTGCTCGGCCTCGTGCACGAACTTCGGCGAGTGCACGCCGATGATCACCAGGGTGTCCCGGTGCTTCTCCTCCAGCTCCCGCAACTCGTCGAGCACGTGCAGGCAGTTCACACAGCAGAAGGTCCAAAAATCGAGAACGACGATGCGTCCTCGCAGGTCGGCAAGGGTGAGCTCCTTGCCTCCGGTGTTCAGCCAGCCGCCCTTGCCGATCAGCTCGGGGGCACGGAGTCGGGCACTGCGGCGGGGCGCGGGGGTGGGCGCCGGGACGGCATCGTTCATGCTTCAAGCTTGCCATCCTGATATGAACGCGGGATCACACGCGCACGGCGGCGGACCGCCCCCGCCCGGGAACACCCGCGCGGGTGACGACGGGGCGGGGCCCTCCGTGGCACGCTGGCCGCACGGCGAAGGAGGCATCCGGCATGACCACCGCGCACGACTACGGCCGGGGCATCGACCCCGAGCGCGCGCTGAAGTACGCGATTCAGCACCAGAGCGGTGATCGAACGGAGATCGTCGAGGGGATCATCACGCAAGTGACACCGAGTTGGGACCACGAGCGCGCAGCGAAGATCGTCCGTCGCCAGATCGAGGCGAGGGTGGACGAACTCGGTTGTGTGGAAGGCTCCGGAAACCTCGATCTGCCGGGATCGTCCAACTGGTACGTCCCTGACATCGCGGTGGTTCCCGATGATCTGGCGCAAGGCGGCAAGGCCCTCGTCCCCGACCAGACGCTCCTGATCGTCGAGGTGACCTCCGAGTGCGACGCGGAGACCGACCGCGTCGTCAAGCGCAAGCGGTACGCCGAGTACGGCGCGCCGCTGTACCTGCTGGTCGACCGGGTGGAGAAGAGCGTCACCGGCTCCTGCGAGCCGAGCGGGCTCGGCTACACGCGGACCGACGGCCCCCATCCCTTCGGGACGCCGGTGCGGCTGCCGGAGCCGTTCGACCTCGAACTCGACACCACCGGGCTGTAGGGCCCCGCCGGCAGGACGCGCCGGCGGGTCACGCCGAGGCGAGCAGGAGGCTCAGGCGGGGCAGGCGGGCGGCGGTCTGGGCGGTGTCGTCGAAGTCGAAGGACCAGTCCGGGTCCAGGGCCGGGTAGCTGATCGTGAAGGAGTCCGCCGGGAGTTCCCGGCCCGTGGCGATCCCGTACGCGGTCCAGGCGATGGAGAGCGCCTCCTCGTCCGACAGTTCCTCGCCCGCCGAGGCCGCCGCGCGCACCGCCGGGTGGTCCGCCAGGGAGTCGGGGTCGGCCAGGGCCGCCGTGAAGGTCGCCTCGCCCTGGGTCAGGAGCCAGCCGCGGAAGTAGTCGAACCCGTCGTCGGAGCAGCCACCGTTGATCAGGTACGCGGCGGCCCAGAGCGGGGCCCGGTAGGACTCCGCCAGCAGGTCCCACACCACCTGCTGGGCGGCGGCTATCCGCCCCTGCGGGTACGCGGCCAGGAGCTCCGACGCCCGCCGCGCCACCCCGGCGTCCCCGGCGTCCCCCGCGTCCGCGCGGGCCGACTCGATCAGCTTCCAGAAGGTCTGCTTGTCCATGGGGGGAGCCTGACACCCGGGTCTGACACCCGGGTCTGACACCCGGTCCGACCCCGGTCTCCGGCTTGAGTCGCCGGCTTCAGTCGCCAGCTTCAGTCGCCGGCTTCCGTGAAGGTCTTGAGCGAGGCCACGAGGGCCGTCACGAAGGACTCCCGGACCGACTCCGGGAGCAGGTCCAGGGACAGGTACGGGTTCAGGTCCTCCAGTTCGACCAGCAGCAGTTCCCCCGAGGGGGCGCGGCAGGCGTCCACGCGCTGGATGCCGTGCGCGAGGGTGTTCCACGCGATGAACGACCGGGCGAAGTCCAGGTCCGCCGCGGTGGGCTCGTAGCGCTCCAACTCCCAGCGGCGGGCCGGGTCCGGGGCGTACAGGGCGTACTGGAAGGCGTCGTCGACGAAGTAGAAGGACACCTCGTACGCGAAGTCGACGCGCGGCTGGATCAGGAACTCGCCGGCCGTCACCGAGCCCGGGTCGGCGGTGAAGGTGAGGCCGATGGAGTCCGCGCCCTGCTTGGGCTTCACCGCGTACGAGGGCACCGACGGCAGCCGGTGCAGCAGCGCCGGGTCGTCGACGGTGGGGATCACCGGGAAGCCGGCCTCGGTCAGGTCGAGCAGGTACT
The DNA here is from genome assembly GCF_042889445.1 of Streptomyces sp. NPDC002602. Classification (NCBI taxonomy): domain Bacteria; kingdom Bacillati; phylum Actinomycetota; class Actinomycetes; order Kitasatosporales; family Streptomycetaceae; genus Streptomyces; species Streptomyces sp. NPDC002602. The sequence goes on from NZ_JBIAQX010000006.1 coordinate 69,789, forward strand.
GCTTGCCGGCCATGTCACCGCGGCCGGTCAGCGGGTTGTAGACCCGCGTCCCGGCGGCCGTCGCGGCGGCGCGGAAGGAGTCGTACGCCTCCTGGTGGTGCAGGACCGGGCCGCTGTTGCGGACCACGACCGCGTCGAAGCCGGGCATCAGCCGCTCCGCGTCCAGCGGATGGCACAGCGCGAGCGGGAAGTGCTCGCGGAGCCGGGAGGTGAGGAATATGTCCTCGTCGCAGTAGCGGCGGCCGCGCGCCGGGTACGCCAGGTCGGTCACGAAGAGCAGAGGCATGCACGCAACCTATCGCGGGCACGGATCAGCGCATGAAATACCTCGTACGGGACAAAGTGCTCGCCATCGGCGACGACTACTGGATCGAGGACGAGGACGGCCGGCACGCCTTCCTCGTCGACGGGAAGGCCCTGCGGCTGCGGGACACCCTGGAGCTGAAGGACCCGGACGGGCACATCCTGATCACGCTGCGGGAGAAGTGGTTCGCCTTCCGCGACGCGATGACCCTGGAGCGCGACGAGCGGCGCCTCGCCGTGATCCGGCGCAAGCGCCTCTCGCTGCTGCGCAACCACTACCGCGTGACGCTGGCCGAGGGAACCGAGGTCGACGTCAGCGGCCGGATCCTCGACCGCGAGTTCAAGGTCGAGTACGAAGGGGAGCTGCTCGCGCTGGTCTCCCGCCAGTGGTACCGGGTCCGCGAGACGTACGCCGTCGACGTGGTCCGGGAGGACGCGGACGCGGCGCTGCTGATCGCCGTCGCGGTCTGCGTGATCCGGATGGCCGAGAAGGAACGGGACGAGGACTGACGGGGCCGTCTCTTGCGGTGCCGGGCGGCGCGGGTCAGGCAGGATCCGGAAGAGACGGCCTAGCCCGAGGGCCGTCCGGTCGCCCGGTCGTGCCTGTGGCTGTCCCGGGCGGTGAGCTGTCCCTGCACGTAGGCGTCCGACCCGGTGCCGTACGGGCCGCCGTGGTCGAGGAGGTGGTCGGTGAGGCGCTGCCACTCCGCGACCTCCGCCCGGGTCGGGGCGTCGGCCCGCGACAGGTCGCCCGCGGCCTTCAGGGCCGCCTCCAGGGCGGCGGCGGCCTCGTGGTGGGCCATGCCCTCCGCCCGGGCGCGGACCCGGTCGCGGGCCGCGACCTCCCCGGCCACGGGGTCGTGGGGCTCCAGGGCCTCCTCGATCACGGCCTCGGTGTCCCGCGCGTCCTCGACCGCCGCCCCGGCGCCCTCGGCGCCGCCCCGCCCGCTCTCGTTCCCGTCGGTTTCCAGCACGCCACGCCCGCTTCCTGTCGGTGTCGATCCACGCCTACCCCCTGAGGGGACGGCCCAGCGCTGTGACCGCACCAGCGCTGTGACCGGAAAGGTTCACCGTGTCACGGCGCCCGGCCCGGCACTAGGGCCTGTCGTCACAGTGGCGTCGTCGCCCGAAGGGCGGCCTCGCGGCGTCTGGTGCGTGCTCTCGGCGTGCCGGGCGGAAGCCCGCGTACTGGACGTACTTGGGCTTTCGCCCGGTACGGCGAGAGTGCGTGCCAGGCGTCGCGAGGCAGACGACACTTTGACGACAGGCCCTAGCGCCCCATCCGGCGGTCCTTGAGCGCGGGGAACTGCTCGCGGGTCTCGGCGACCTTCGCCGGGTCCAACTCCACCGTGAGCACGTCCTCGCCGGTTCCCGCCTCCGCCAGGACCTCGCCCCACGGGTCCACCACCAGGCTGTGCCCGGCCTGCTCGACGCCCGCGTGGGTGCCGGTCAGCCCGCACGCCAGGACGTACGACTGGTCCTCCACGGCCCGCGCCCGGTTCAGCAGGGTCCAGTGGGAGCGTCGCCGGGCCGGCCACCCGGCGACCACGAGCATCGTCGTCGCCCCGGCGTCGACCAGGCCCCGGAACAGCTCCGGGAAGCGCAGGTCGTAGCAGGTGGCGATGCCGAGGGTCTGTTCCGGCAGGGCCACCGTGGTCAGGGAGTCGCCGGGGGACATCAGCACCGCCTCGCCCTGGTCGAAGCCGAAGCGGTGGATCTTGCGGTAGGTCGCGGCCAGCTCGCCCGCCGGGGAGATGACGAGGGCGGTGTTGTAGAGCGAGCCGTCGCCCGCGCGTTCCACCAGCGAGCCGGCGTGCAGCCAGACCCCGGCGTCGCGCGCGGCCTTGGACATCGCCTCGTAGGTGGGGCCGTCGATGGGCTCGGCCTCGGTCTCGAACTGCTCGTAGGCGAACGCCCCGACCGTCCACAGTTCGGGCAGCACGACGAGGTCGGAGCCGCTCTGCTCCCGTACGAGGTCGGCCACCCGAGTCCGCCGGGAGGACACCGACTCCCCGTCGTTCACAGCGATTTGGATCAATGAGGCGCGCACACTACCACCGTCCTGGACTTGTAACCCTCAACTCGGGCCTACGATCGTCACACGAAAGCACTGCCGGGGTGCTCACCGGCAGCGTAGTTTTGGGAATAGTCCACAACGCGCCACTGAACAGCACGCGAGGGGTCCCGTTGACCGTCCATCCCAGCCTTCAGCCCTACGCCGACGCGTGGACCCACTCCATCGAGGCGATATCCGAGCTGGTCCTTCCCCTGCCCGAGGGGGAGTGGAACCGGGCGACCCCGTGCCCCGGCTGGTCCGTCCGTGACGTGGTGTCACACATCATCGGCATCGAGTGCGAGCAGCTCGGCGATCCCCGGCCGATCCACACGCTGCCGCGGGATCTGCGGCACGTGGTGGACGAGTTCACCCGGTACATGGAGGTGCAGGTTGACGTGCGGCGCCACCACACCGCGCCGGAGATGACCTCGGAGCTGGAGTACACCGTCATCCGTCGGGCGCGGCAGTTGCGCAACGAGAAGCGGGACCCGGCCACGATGGTGCGCGGGCCGCTGGGCGAGCAGGTGACGCTGGAGCTGGCGTTGCGGCTTCGGGCCTTCGACGTGTGGATGCACGAGCAGGATCTGCGGGCGGCGTTGGGCGCGCCGGGCAACTGGGACTCGCCGGGCGCGTACGTGGCACGGGACATTCTGCTGGCCGGGCTGCCGAAGGTGGTGGCGAAGGAGGCGGGGGCGCCCGCGAACTCCGCCGTGGTGCTGGACGTGCACGGCGTGCTGGAGTTCATGCGGACGGTACGGGTGGACGCGGCGGGGCAGGGGACCCTGGACAAGTCGCCGTCGCTGGGGCCGGCCGTGACGCTGACGATGGACTGGGAGACGTACGTACGGCTCGCGGGGGGCCGGGTGCGGCCGCGCGCGGTCGCCGACCGGGTGAAGGTCGAGGGCGACCCGGACCTGGCGGAGGCCATCCTGGCGCACTTCTCCGTGACCCCCTGAGCCCCGTGAGCCCCCTGATCCCGGGGACCCGTGCCCCCGTCCGGTTCACGCCGACGCGGACGCCCGGTTCACGCCGACGCGGACGCCGGGGCGACGGGACCCGAGGGGTGTGACGGGTCGGGCTCGCCGGAAGGGGCCGCGACGACGGGGCGGCGCTCCTGGGCGCGTTCCCGTTCGCGGGCCAGCGCCCGCCCCCGCAGGCGGAGGATCTGGGTGATGCCCAGCACTTCCAGGAAGAACACCGACGAGAAGGCGATCCGGTAGTTGTCGCCGGTGGCGTCGAGCAGGACGCCGACGGCGAGCAAGGTGGTCATCGAGGCGAGGAAGCCGCCCATGTTGGTGATCCCGGAGGCCGTTCCCTGCCGTTCGGCCGGGTTCGCGGGACGGGCGAAGTCGAAGCCGATCATCGAGGCCGGTCCGCAGGTGCCGAGCACCACGCACAGGACGACCAGCAGCCACATCGGGGCCCGGTCGCCCGGGTACACCAGGACCGACGCCCACAGCAGGGCCGTCACGCCCACCGTGCCCAGCGCCAGCGGGATCCGCGCGGACTGGCGGCGTCCGACGAGTTGGCCGTAGACCAGACCGAAGCCCATGTTCGCGGCGACGACGAGGGTGAGCAGCCCGCCGGCGGTGGTCCGCGACAGCCCCTGTGCCTCGACCAGGAACGGCATGCCCCACAGCAGCAGGAACACCATGGCCGGGAACTGGGTGGTGAAGTGCACCCACAGCCCGAGTCGGGTGCCGGGTTCCCGCCAGGACGCGGCGATCTGGCGGCGTACGAACCCGCCCGTGCCCGGCGTCCCGGTGACGGTCACCGGGGTGGGCGCGTGGCCCTCGGGTTGGTCCCGCAGGAACAGCGTCAGCGGGACCAGCACGATCAGCCCGGCCACCGCGCTGCCCGCGAAGGCGGGCACCCAGCCGACGCCGTGCAGCACGGGCGCGAGCACCAGCGTGGAGACCAGGTTGCCGGCCATGCCGACCAGCCCGGCCAGTTGCGCCATGAGGGGCGCGCGCCGGGCCGGGAACCAGCGGGTCCCGAGCCGCAGCACGGAGATGAACGTCATGGCGTCACCGCAGCCGAGCAGGGCCCGCGCGGCCAGCGCCATCCCGTAGGAGGGGGAGAGGGCGAAGCCGATCTGTCCGGCGGTGAACAGCACCGCGCCGAGGGTCAGCACCTTCTTGGTGCCGAGCCGGTCCACCATCAGGCCGACGGGTATCTGCATGCCCGCGTACACCAGCAGTTGGAGCAGCGAGAACGTCGAGAGCGCCGACGCGTTGACGTGGAAGCGGTCCGCGGCTTCGAGGCCGGCGACGCCCAGGCTGGTACGGAAGATGACCGCGACGAAGTAGACGGCGACGCCGATCGACCAGACGGCCACGGCCTTCCGCCCGCCGGGGGGATCGAAGGGCGGGGCGGCAGTCCGTGGGGCGGGCACGGGGGCGCTCATCGCGCGTCCCCCCGCACCAGCGCCTCGACGCGGCCCACGTGCGCCCGTACGGCAGCGGCGGCCGTGTCCGCGTTGCCGGAGCGCAACGCGTCCAGGATCTCCGTGTGTTCGACGAGCGTGCGCTCCACCCGTTCGGGGTGGGAGTGCAACAGGGCCACGCCCATGCGCAATTGGCGGTCGCGGAGCTGGTCGTAGAGCCGGCACAGGATCTGGTTGCCGGCATGGCGCACGATCTCGGCGTGGAAGCCGCGGTCCGCGGCCATCAGCGCGACCAGGTCGCCCGCGGCGGCGTGCCGGCGCTGCTCCACGATGAGCGCGGCGAGCCGGTCCAGCAGGGCGGGCGGGGCGGGCACGGCCTTGCGGGCGGTGAACTCCTCGACCAGCAGCCGGGTTTCGATGACGTCCGCGATCTCCTGTACGGAGACCGGCAGCACCAGCGCGCCCTTCTTCGGGTACAGCTTCAGCAGCCCCTCGGTCTCCAGCCGCAGCAGCGCCTCGCGCACCGGTGTGCGGGACACGCCGACGGCCTCGGCGACCTCGCCCTCGGTGAGCAGGAGGCCGCCTTCGAATCGGCGGTCCAGGACGCCCTGTTTGACGTGTCGGTAGACACGGTCGGCGGCGGTCACGGCGGTGGCGGCTGATGGCATGCGCACAGGATAGATACATGAACGATGCAACGACCTTCCGCGTCCAGCATCCGGACAGCACATCCGAACGTCGAAGGGGGACCGCGTGCGGGCGGGGAGGAGAGGACCGTCCCGTCTCTGCATCGAAGGGTGTACCCCGGCTTCGTTCACCCGCAGGACGTACGCCGTCCCGTCCTCCGAGACGCTGGAGTCATGTCCGAGACCCTGATCGCACCACCGGTGACGACGACCCGGCTCCCCCTCCTCGACGTCCTGCGCGGAGCCGCGATCCTCGGCACGCTCATGACCAACGTGTGGATCTTCGCCTCGCCGGGCTCCGAATGGGGTGTCGTCCAAGGCGGCCTGGGGAGCCCCGACGTCCTCGCGGACCCCACCCCCGCCCACCTCGCCGAGACGCTCTTCCGCTTCCTCGCCGACGGCAAGTTCCTGGCCCTGCTGACGATCCTGTTCGGCGTGGGCCTGGCCATCCAGTACGACTCCGCGGCGCGCCGGGGCGCCCCCTGGCCGGGACGGTACTGGCGGCGGGCCGCCTTCCTCTTCCTCGAAGGGACCCTGCACTTCCTGCTGATCTTCGCCTGGGACGTGCTGATGGGCTACGCCGTCACCGCGCTCCTCGTCGCCTGGCTCCTCGCCCGCTCCGAGAAGGTCCGGCGGCGCGCGATGTGGGTGGCCGGCGGGACGCACCTGGCACTGGTGGCCCTGGTGACGGTCGCCTCCGCGGCCGGGCCCGAGGGCACCCCGAAGATCCCCGACCCGGACACGGTGGCGCTGTACGCCGACGGCACCTGGGCCGAACAGATCGCCTTCCGCCTCCAGCACGCGGCGATACTGCGCATCGAGCCCGTCTTCAGCTTCGGTCTGCTCGTATTCCTCTTCCTGCTGGGCATCCGCCTGCACCGCGCGGGCGCGTTCGCCCCGACCGCCGACGGGCGGCGGATCCGGGGTCGGATGGCCGCCTGGGGGCTGGGCCTCGGCATGCCGGCGGGGATCGCCGCCGCGCTCGGCGGCGACGCGTACTTCGTCCTGGGCCGCTACGCGATCGCCCCGCCCCTCGCCGTCGGCTACATGGGGCTGATCGGCATCGCCCTGGACCGCCTGCGGGTCCCCGCCGCCCTGTCCGGCGCCCTCGCCTCGGTCGGCCGCACCGCCCTGTCCTGCTACGTCGCCCAGAACCTGCTGTGCGTCCTGCTCTGCTACGGCCTCGGCCTGGGCCTCGCCGGGCGCCTCGCGGGCACCGGCCCCTGGTGGGTGATGGGTCTGTGGGCGGGCGTCGCCCTCACCCTGGTGGCCGGCTCCTCGCTGTGGCTGCGCCGCTTCGAGCGGGGCCCGCTCGAAGCCGTACAACAGTGGGCCCTCAAGCCCCGCCGGTCCCGGCCGAGCGGGGCGGGCGGTCACTGACCTCCACCTCCAACAGGAACTCGTCGTACGGGGCCTCCTGCGGGTACGGCGGCCGGACCTGTGCGAACCGCACCCGGGCCCGGCCGCCCGCGCCGATCCCCCGCACCAGGTACACCCGCTCCACCGCCGCCCCCGGCAGCGGTGGGGCCTGCGCCCGGCCGGGCCCGTCCGGCTCCGTCACCGAGACGGCGTCCGCGTCGCCGCCGACCTGCCAGGTCCACACGTACCCGCGCGCCCCGCGCCCGGTCAGCCGCAGCTCGTACGTCTCGCCCGGCGCGAGCACGATGCTCCGTACCTCCATCCGCGCGGCCCCTCTCAGGCAGGGCCGATCACCGGCCCCTCGTGCCAGCCCGCGCCGTCGCGCCAGTAGTGCTGGAGGAGGCGGTCGGTGCGCAGGACGATGACCTCCAGGTTGAACCCGAAACTGCCCTGGAGCATCCCGGTGACGGCCAGCGCGTCGTGCCCGAAGACCGCGCCGCGCGTCCAGGCGGCCCCCGCGGCGTTCCCGCGCCACCAGTGCTCGACCCGGCCGCCCTCGGCGACGACGCACAACTCGTAGTTCCCGGCGGTGTCCTCGTCGACGGCCCCGTACTGGCCCTCGATCAGGCACGGCGCGGAGACGATCCCGCTGCCGAAGACCTCGCCGGCGCGCCAGACGAAGCCGTTGGGGTCGTCGCGCCACCACAGCTGCATACGGCCGTCGTCGCGGGCCGCGACCAGGTCGAGGTGCCGGCCGCGGGTCTGGACCAGCGCCGGACCGTAGTGGGCGATGCCGGAGGCGAAGCGACCGCCGTCGTTCCAGGTCCAGGGCGCGCCGTTGATGCGCCACCAGTGGTTCAGCCGGCCGTCGGCGGTCCGGACGACCACCTCGAAGTTGCCCGGCTTGCCGTAGTCGCTCTGGATGAACGCGGGGGTCGAGCCGACCGCCGCGTCGCCCGGGCCGAAGGCGCCGCCGTCGCGCCAGGCGCCGCCGGACTGCTCGTAGTACCAGTGGCGCAGCCGGCCGCCCGTGGTGACGTGCAGGGACTCCATGTTCCGGTTGTAGGTGGTGCCGGTGAAGGCGGGCTGGCCCGAGGCGTCCGCGGCGAAGGTGCCGGCCCGGGACCAGGCGAAGGGCGCGTCGCCCTCGCGCCACCAGTGCCGCAGGGCGCCCGAGCCGGTGCCGGCGAGCAGCTCGAAGTTGCGGTGGGCGCGGCCGTTGCCGCTCTCGTACACGTTGCCCGTGTGCAGGCGGCGCTTGCTCCACGGGTCGATGTTGGTGTCGCGCAGCCCGCACTTGGCCCAGCGGTCGATGTCGACCTCGCCGTAGGCGATGCGGCCGTAACCGCCGACGTGGTAGCCGGTCCCCCAGGAGTTCTTGAACAGCCAGCAGCCTGCCGCGTCGTCGTAGCCGACGATCAACACGCAGTGCCCGCCCGCGAGTCGGTCGCTGGTGCGGTGGTACACGCCCGCGCCCAGCCCGAAGAAGTCGTCGTACACGTCGAAGCAGGCCGTCAGCGGGCCGACCGTGTCCAGCCACACCTTCTGCTGCTCCGTGTCGCCCAGGCGCACGTACTCGGTGACGCGCACCGTGCGGCCCGAACGGTCCCAACTGGGCGTGTACTCGGCCCGCCAGGCCTCGCGCCGCTCGGCGGGCAGGCCGGGCGGGGGCGTGGAGTAGGGCCAGCAGTCCGGGTCGGCGAGCCCGCCGTGGGTGGTGATCCAGTCCAGCGCGGTCTCCGGGTTGGAGCCCTGCCCGCAGGTGAACTTCAGCCCGTCGTGCACGTCCCCCTCGGACCGTTCCGCCCACACGTCGTGCTCGATCCTGGCCATCGACTCCACCAGCCCGGCCGCCCCGAACGCCCAGCACGACCCGCAGGGGTTCTGGTCCTTCACCTTCGTGAGCCAGGGCCAGCCCCACCGGCTCCGCCAGTCCACGGCGGCCGGCCGGGCCCCCGCCGGCGACCTCCCGGACCCGGGCAGCAGACCGTGCGCGGCCCTGCGCCGGGTGAGGTGCGGATTGCCGCTGACCCGCCCGATCAGCACCCGCAGATCGACGGTCCCCGCCTCCTCGGCGGACGTCAGGTTCGCCCCCGGCTCCAGCCCCAGCGCGGCGCGCGGCACGCGCTCCGCGTCGGCCAGGTGCTCGGTCACCGACCAGCGCGCCCCCCGTTCCGCGAGCCGCGCCCGCAGCTCCCCCGCCGTCCGGACAGACTCCTGCGGCATACCGGCCCCCCAGTGTGCGGTCGCCCGTACGGATGCGAGCGAGACCCGGGAGCGTCTCCCCGCCGGAGGGGGGCGTCAAGGGGGTCCGCGAGGTCGCGTGGTGGCACGGGGGTCGTACGCCCCGGGAGACGGACGGGGGTGCGCGCGGCGACCCGCCGGGCGGCCGGGATCCGGGCCGGCCGGCCCGCCCGGGGACCCCGCTAGGGTTTCCGCATGGGGACCTGGACCGCGCCGAGCGTCATCGAACGAGAGTTGCACGAGGCGAGGGCCGCCGGGAACTGGCCGGGCCTCCTCGACGTGCTGGCGCGGGCCCGCCTCCTCGTCCCGCAGTCCCGCGCGTTCCTCGACGCCCATCCCACCCAGGTCCGGCCCGAGCGGACCTGGTTCCCGCAGGTCCAGGCGCACGCCTACATCGCCTTCACCGAGGGCATGCTGCCCGCGCCCACCCCCGACCTGGTCTTCGACATCGCGAGCCTCGACTGGTTCGCCGACTGCTACCCGTCGGGCGCCGTCCCCTACCTGGCCGTCAACCCGGGCACCCCCTTCGAGGTGTTCCTGCCGATCTCGCCCGCGCACGCCGCGCGTTGGAAGTTCCACGTGGAGCGGCGCCCGCGCGACTACACCGGACTCGAACGCGACAAGGTCCACGCCCTGCACCTCGGCGGGCCCCTGCGCGGGCCCGTCGCGTTCGGGCTGGCATGCGGGGCGCACCTGTCGGTGCGCTCCGGGACGTTCTGGAACGCGCTCGCCTACCACGGTCAGGGCTACTCGCTGGAGCGGGAGAAGCTCCGGGAGTCCTGGGGCGTCACCACCCGCGAGGAGTGGCTGGTCATGACCGAGCGGCTGTTGACCGCCGACGTGGTGAGCCCGGTGTGGGAGTTCGCGCTGCGCGTGCGGGTGGCCCTGGCAAAGGAGTTCGCCGGGCCGGTGGACATCGAGCACTGGCGCCACGCCACCGCCTCCACCCTGCGGGCCAACGCGGAGCGGGCCGCCGAGCCGCAGCTGACCCCCGACGGGGTGACCGTCGCCCGCCCCCGGCCCACCGCCGAGGTGGAGGGGGAGATCGCGGGCCTCCAGCGGGTCATCGGGCGGATCGCCCGCTACGAGCAGCGCTTGCGGGCCGACGGGGTGCTCAGCGGGGGCGCGTACGTCCGTTCCGTCGAGGCGTGGGACTTCGGGCGGGCCTCCCAGATGGCTCGCTGGGGACTCGGTGCCCGCTTCGGGACCCTGGAGGAGACCGAGCGGGCCGTCGTCCGGGCGGGGAAGGCCTGCCGGCTGGCGTACCGCTCGTGGGAGGAGCTGTCCGCCGGGTTCGTCCTGGGTCGGTGCATGCAGTTCGACGAGGAGGAGTTCGGCCACTGGTACGAGGAAATGGTCACCGTGCACCGGGAGTTGACGGACGACCCGGGCAGCCCCTGGGTGAATCTGCCGTGGGGGTGAGCGGGGACCTCGGTTAGTCGGATCGTCGTACGCGAACCGAGCCGCGCGCGAGGGGGCCCCGACTAGGCTCGCCCGCATGACTGTTGAGCTGAACGACACCGTGCGGGGGCTGCTGGACGCGCCGCATCCCGCCGTCCTCACGACCATCAACCCCGATGGCGGACCGCAGAGTTCGGTCGTCTGGGTGTCCCGCGAAGGCGACGAGCTGTTGGTCTCCACCGAGCGGGGCCGGCGCAAGGAACGCAACCTCGTCCGCGACGAGCGGGTCGGCCTGACCGTCTTCGACCTCGCGAACCCCTTCCTGTACGCCGAGATCCGCGGCACCGCCTCGGTGACCGAGGACACCGGTCGGGCCGTCGCGGCCCGGATCGCCGAGGAGTACATGGGCCCGGGCGCCGGCAAGGAGTACGTGGAGGCCCCCGCCGAACAGGTGCGGGTGGTCCTGCGCATCACCCCGACGAAGGTGCTCGGCAACGCCGCCAAGGCCGCCGGCTAGGACCACCGGACCAGAGGCACTAGGGCAGCAGGCCCCGCACCGCCGTCCAGGCGTCGACGACCTCCGCGAGGGGGTCGTCGGCCGCCAGGTGGCCGCGGACCAGGGCCGCCCAGGGCACCAGGTTCTTGATCCGCCGCAGGTGCAGGATGCGCTCGCGCGGCAGGTCCCGCCAGTCCCGCGCCTCGGCCGCCGCCCGCGCCGGGGTCAGGTCGATCAGCGCGAGCACGTCCCGGCACAGGGCCGCCGGGTCACCGCCGCGGCCGGGCCCGAACTCCCGGATCAGGTAGCCCCGTACGGCCGCCGTCTCGGCCCCGCGCGTCAGGTCGTCGGGCCGCCCCGCGCGCAGGATCGCGGCGAGCGCCACCCGCCCCCACCGCATCCGTGCCGCGTCGGGCAGCGCCCGGTCGTGCATGCGGGCGACGGCGATCGCGCGCAGGGTCTCGGGGTGGGGTTCGTCGAGCAGGGGTGGATCGGTGGCCAGCCAGGCCTCCAGCTCGTCCAGCGAATGGCCGTCCGGCGGTACGTACGTCAACACCTGCCCGCGGCCGAGCAGCGCGACCACCGCCCCGGTGAGGTGGACCCGCGCCACGTGCCCGGCGTCGAAGAAGCCGACGCTGCGCCCGTACCGCTCTATCCGCCGCAGCCCGATCCGCAGGTCCCCGACGGCGTAGACCTGCCCGGTGCGCGCGACCCCGCCGATACAGCGGACGACACACACCCCGCCGGTGACGTCGGCCCGCTCGACGGAGTACACCTGCAGTTCGGCGATGGGCACCCGGCCCCCTTTCCCCGGCGGGAGGCTACCCGGTGGCGGGGCGGGCCCGCGACGGCCGATGGCCGGGCTCCCGCGAGGGAGACCCGGCCATCGGCGCGTACGACGGTGCCGCGACCGCTACGACCAGGTGAGGAGTCGGCGGGGGTGTTCCAGGACCGCCGCGATGTCGGCCAGGAAGCGGGAGCCGAGTTCGCCGTCGATCAGACGGTGGTCGAACGACAGCGCCAGGGTGGTGACGTGGCGCGGCTTCACCTTGCCCTTGTGGACCCACGGCTGGAGCTTGATCGCGCCGATGGCGAGGATCGCGGACTCGCCGGGGTTCAGGATGGGCGTACCGGTGTCGACGCCGAAGACGCCGACGTTGGTGAGGGTGAGCGTGCCGTTCTGCATGTCCGCCGGGGAGGTCTTGCCGTCCCGGGCCGTGCCGACCAGGGCCGACAGGGCCTCGGACAGCTCGCGCAGCGACTTGGTGTGGGCGTCCTTGATGTTCGGGACGATCAGACCGCGCGGGGTGGCCGCCGCGATGCCCAGGTTGACATAGTGCTTGAGCACGATCTCCTGGGCCGCCTCGTCCCAGGACGCGTTGACGTCCGGGTTGCGGCGGATCGCGACGAGAACGGCCCTGGCGATCAGGAGCAGCGGATTGATCCGCAGACCGGCGAGGTCCGGGTCGTCCTTGAGCTCCTGGACCAGCTTCATCGTCCGGGTCACGTCGAAGGTGATGAACTCGGTGACGTGCGGCGCGGTGAAGGCGGAACCGACCATGGCCTGGGCGGTGACCTTGCGGACGCCCTTGACCGGGATCCGGGTCTCGCGCGCGGCCGTGTCGACCGGGGTCCGGACGACCGCCTCGGCGGCCGGCGCGGCGGGGGCCTGGGCCGCGGCCGGCGCCTGGACCTGCGCGGTCTGCGGGGCGATCGCCGCGGCGGCCGCCGCGTGGACGTCCTCCCGGGTCACGACCCCGCCGTCGCCGGTGGGGATCACCAGGGCCAGGTCGATGCCGAGGTCCTTGGCGAGCTTGCGCACCGGCGGCTTCGCCAGCGGGCGCTCGGAACCGGCCGGCGCGGCGTGCGCCGAGCCGTTCTGCGCGGGAACCACGGGGGCCGGGGCGACGGCCGGTGCGACCGACGGTGCGACGGCCGAACCGTTGCGCGCGGCCACGGAGGCCGCCGGGGCGGCGCCCGCCTCGGCCGCACCCTTGCGGGGGCGGCGCTTGGTGGAGGCCGTGGACACGCCGTAGCCGACCAGGACCGGCTGACGGGCCTCGGCGACGGGCTCCTCGGCCGCGGCCGGGGCCGCGACGGCCGCCGGGGCGGCGGCCTCGGGGGCCTCCTCCGCCGGACCGGTCCGCACCGAGATGATCACCGCGCCGACGTCGACCGTGACGCCTTCCTCGAAGAGCAGGGCGTGGACCACGCCGTCGAACGGGATCGGCAGCTCGACGGCCGCCTTCGCCGTCTCGACCTCGCAGACGACCTGACCGTCGGTGACGGTGTCGCCCGGCTGGACGTACCACTTGAGGATCTCGGCCTCGGTGAGGCCCTCGCCCACGTCGGGCAGCTTGAATTCACGGATCGTCACAGGGCTCTCCTCAGTACGCCAGCGAGCGGTCGACGGCGTCGAGCACCCTGTCCAGGCCCGGCAGGTACTCGTCCTCCAGGCGGGCCGGCGGGTACGGGGCGTGGAATCCGCCCACGCGCAGCACCGGCGCCTCCAGGTGGTAGAAGCACCGCTCCGTGATGCGGGCGGCGATCTCCGAGCCCACGCCGAGGAACACCGGCGCCTCGTGGACGACCACGAGCCGGCGGGTCCGCTCCACCGAGGCCTGCAGTCCGTCGAAGTCGATCGGGGACATCGAGCGCAGGTCCACGACCTCGACCGACTTGCCCTCCTCGGCCGCTGCGGCCGCCGCCTCCAGGCAGACCTTCACCATGGGGCCGTAGGCCGCCAGGGTGATGTCCGTGCCCTCGCGCGCCACCCGGGACCCGTGCAGGGCGTCCGGGATGGCCTCGACGTCGACCTCGCCCTTGTCCCAGTAGCGCCGCTTCGGCTCGAAGAAGATCACCGGGTCGTCGCTGAGGATGGCCTGCTGGAGCATCCAGTAGGCGTCGCTCGCGTTCGAGGGCGAGACCACCTTCAGGCCGGGGACGTGCGCGAACAGCGTCTCCGGGGACTCGCTGTGGTGCTCGACCGCGCCGATGCCGCCCGCGTACGGGATGCGGATGACGACCGGCATCTTGATCGTGCCGAGGGACCGCGCGTGCATCTTCGCGAGCTGCGTGACGATCTGGTCGTACGCCGGGAAGACGAACCCGTCGAACTGGATCTCGACGACCGGCCGGTAGCCGCGCAGGGCCAGGCCGATCGCGGTGCCGACGATGCCCGACTCGGCGAGCGGGGTGTCGATGACCCGCTCCTCGCCGAAGTCCTTCTGGAGACCGTCGGTGATGCGGAAGACGCCGCCGAGCTTGCCGACGTCCTCACCCATGATCAGGACCTTGGGGTCCGTCTCCAGGGCCTTGCGCAGCGAATCGTTGAGCGCCTTCGCGATGGTCAGCTTCTGAACGGCCATGGCGGTCACTCCCCACCTTCGAAGGACGCGAGGTACGCGGCGAACTGGGCGCGCTCCTCGTCGACGAGCGCGTGCCCGTCCGCGTAGACGTTCTCGAAGATCGCCATCGTGTCCGGGTCGGGCATGGCGCGCACGACCTCGCGCACCCGCTTGCCCAGGGTCTCGCTCTCGACTTCCAACTGCTCGAAGAACGCCTCGTCGGCGCCGCCCGTCGCGAGGAGGTGGGCCTTCAGGCGCAGGATCGGGTCCTTCGCCTCCCAGGCCGCGGTCTCCTCGTCGCGCCGGTACTTCGTCGGGTCGTCGGAGGTGGTGTGCGCGCCCATGCGGTAGGTGAACGCCTCGACCAGGGTCGGGCCCTCTCCGCGACGGGCCCGCTCCAGGGCCCACCGGGTGACCGCGAGGCAGGCCAGGACGTCGTTGCCGTCCACCCGGACGCCCGGGAAGCCGAAGCCCTGGGCGCGCTGGTAGAGCGGTACGCGCATCTGGCGCTCGGTCGGCTCGGAGATCGCCCACTGGTTGTTCTGGCAGAAGAACACCACGGGCGAGTTGTAGACGGCCGAGAAGGTGAACGCCTCGGCCACGTCGCCCTGGCTGGACGCGCCGTCGCCGAAGTAGGCGATGACGGCCGAGTCGGCGCCGTCCTTGGCCACACCCATGGCGTAACCGGTCGCGTGCAGGGTCTGCGAGCCGATGACGATCGTGTACAGGTGGAAGTTGTTGATCTTCGGGTCCCAGCCACCGTGGTTCACACCGCGGAACATGCCGAGCAGGTTGGTCGGGTCGACCCCACGACACCAGGCCACACCGTGCTCGCGGTAGGTCGGGAAGACGTAGTCGTCGTCGCGCAGCGCGCGCCCGGAACCGATCTGCGCGGCCTCCTGGCCGAGCAGCGAGGCCCACAGGCCCAGCTCGCCCTGACGCTGCAGGGCGGTCGCCTCGCCGTCGAAACGGCGGGTGAGGACCATGTCGCGGTACAGATCGCGCAGGTCGTCGGTGGTGATGTCGGCGACGAAAGGAGCGAACTCGGCGATGTCGGGGTTGTCCGCGACCTCGACCCGTTCTCCCTCGGGCGTCAGCAGTTGTACGAGCTGAGGCTCGGCGTCGTGCGGCTGTGCGGTGGCAGCGGCGGTCTTGCGGGCGCCGGCTGCGCCTGCCGCCCGCTTGGTGCCACTGCTGCGTCGCGGCTTGCGCGCGGCAGTGCTCTCCACGGTCACGTGTGCTCCTCCGTCGGTCCGGCACCCGGGTTCTCCGGGGTCCAGTGCGGCTCACCTGTATCTGTACCCGAGCACGGGGTGGGTGCGCGGAACGTACGGGATTCAGGCGTGACAGGTGCCCCGGCGAGTGCCCTGCGCAATGCACGTTACCCAGTGCCCCGCATAACTGCGAAACCCCGTTTGACCTGCGATTTTGCTTGGATATCCAAGTAAATCGGCGACTTCGGGAACAACCACTGGTCACAGCCTTGCAGGGGGCCGGAACAACGGCACGTTATCCCGGGTAACTCCGGCAGGGAAGGGGTCAAGGGTGATCACTGATGGAGGAACGCCGCGGCCCCCGAACAGGCGGACCCGGTCGTGAAGCCTCCACACCGGCAATCGCACGTAAAGACGAGCGCCGGGAAGGGCGAGAAGGGGCGAACGGCTACGCCGGACGAAAACGGCGACCATGTGAACGAGTGTGTGAAGATGAGTTTGTGCGCGAAGACGGAAAAATCAAGGTATTTCTCCTGGACGACCACGAGGTGGTACGTCGGGGCGTCCATGAACTCTTGTCGGTCGAAGACGACATCGAGATCGTCGGAGAAGCCGGTACGGCCGCCGACGCACTCGTCCGCATCCCGGCCACCCGTCCCGACGTGGCCGTCCTCGACGTCCGCCTCCCGGACGGCAGCGGCGTGGAGGTCTGCCGCGAGGTCCGCTCCCAGAACGAGGACATCAAGTGTCTGATGCTGACCTCGTTCGCCGACGACGAGGCGCTGTTCGACGCGATCATGGCGGGCGCCTCGGGCTACGTCCTCAAGGCGATCCGCGGGAATGAGCTGCTCAGCGCCGTCCGGGACGTCGCGGCCGGCAAGTCCCTGCTGGACCCGGTGGCGACCGCCCGGGTACTGGAGCGGCTGCGCGACGGAAAGAACGGCAAGCGCGACGACCGGCTCTCCAACCTCACCGAGCAGGAGCGCAAGATCCTCGACCTGATCGGCGAGGGTCTGACCAATCGCGTCATCGGCGAGCGGCTGCACCTGGCGGAGAAGACGATCAAGAACTACGTCTCCAGCCTGCTGTCGAAGCTCGGCATGGAACGCCGCTCCCAGGCCGCCGCCTACGTGGCCCGCCTCCAGGCCGAAAAGCGCGCCTAGGCCGGCCGAAAAGACGTGACAGCCCCCTCGATTCGGGACCAACGGCCCTGATCAACGGGGCGGGATCCCCTTTTCCGACCAGGTGTCGGGGGCGGACAGTGGAGCACATGTCCCCTGAGGAACTCCACGCCATCGAACTGCTGAGCCGGGTGCCGTACGGCCGGGTGGCCACCAGCGTGCGCGCGCTGCCCTTCCTCGCCCTCGCCCGCCACATCGTGGTGGACGGCGGGGTCCTGCTGAGAATGCACGCCGGGTTCGGCCACCACCAGGCGTGCAACGGCAGCGTGGTCTCGTACGGGGCCGACAACGTCAATTCCGGGGACCGGCACCTCTGGTCGGTTCAGTTCACCGGCACCGCGGAACTCGTCGAACCGACCAACGCGGAACTGGAACTCTTCGGTCCGGGTCCGCATTTCGTCGACGGGGCCGTTTTCGACACCGTCCACATGCGCATCGAACCCCAACTCGTCACCGCGCACACCCTGGCCGGAAGCCACGCACGCGACCGGGAGTACCAGCACGCGCTCTGACCGGACGGCACGCGCCTCGGCCGGCCGGCAGGCACACGGGAAAGGGCCCGACGGAAGTGATTCCGTCGGGCCCTTTCCTCACGACCGTTGCTACCGGGTGCCCTCGTCGGTCCCTCCGGGATCGCCGGCGCCGCCTCCGCCGGGCGGGGAGGGATCCACCGGGACCGACGGCTTCGACGAGGTCGTCGGCTTGGACGGCGAAGGCTCGTTGCTCGCCGAAGGCTCATCCGAGGCCGACGGCTTCGACGAGGGCGAGCTGGACGGCGCGCTGTGGCTCGGCGAGACCCTGGTACGGCTCGGCGAGGGCCGGTACGTCTCCTCGTCGTCGCTGTCGTCCGTGCGCGGAGTGTCCGGGGACTGCGCCGAGGGGGAGTCCGCCGGGGTCTCCGCGGAGCTGGCCGGGGTCTTCGGCGAACTCTGCGAGGTCTTCGGGGACTTCTTCTCGTTGCCCGAACCGCCGTTGCCGCCCGCCATCTTCACCGCGTACGCGACGCCACCGGCGATGGCCAGCACCGCGAGCAGCGCGAAGATCACCACTCTCCAGCGGCCTCCGCCGGCGCCCTGGCCGCCCTGACCGCCGTGACCGCCCTGGCCGCCGTGACCGTTGCCGTTGCCGTTCCTGCCGTTGCCGTAGCCGCCGCCGCCCGGGAAGGCCGACCCGTCGTCGGGGTTGAGCGGGGGCACCATCGGCTGATGGAACTGCGAGGTCGTGGCGTGCTGGGGGTACTGCTGACCGCCCGTGCCGCCCTGGGGCATCGCCGTGGTGTGGTTGGCCCCGGGCTGCCCGTGCGGCAGCGCCATGGTGACGGGACCGGTGTTCCAGGTGCCGGTGTTCGGCCCCTGGTCGTGGAGCATCTGGAGCGCGTACTGGACGAGCCCGCGCATCTCCTCGGCCGACTGGAAACGGTCGTCCGGGTCCTTGGCCAGCGAGCGCATGACCAGTCCGTCGAGCTCCTGCGGGATGTGGTGGCCCTCCGGCAGCTGCGACGGCGGGATCGGCGCGTCCTGGACGTGCTGGTAGACCACCGACAGCGGCGTCTCGCCCGTGAAGGGGGGCCGCAGCGCGAGGAGTTCGTACAGCAGACAGCCGGTGGCGTACAGGTCGCTGCGGTGGTCCACGGCCTTGCCGAGGGCCTGTTCGGGCGACAGGTACTGCGGGGTGCCCATGACCATGCCGGTCTGGGTCATCGTCGACTGCACGCCGTGCAGGGCGCGGGCGATGCCGAAGTCCATCACCTTGACCGCGCCGGTGTCGGTGATGATCACGTTGGCGGGCTTGATGTCGCGGTGCACGATGCCGTGCTGGTGCGAGTAGGCCAGGGCTTCCAGCACGCCCGCGACGATGATGAGCGCCTGGTCGGGGCCCGGGGCCTCGGCGCTGATCAGCAGATCGCGGATGGTGCGGCCCTCGACCAGCTCCATCACGATGTAGGGAACGACGTTCGGTCCGACCCGGTCCTCGCCCGAGTCGTACACGGCGACGACCGCGTGGTGGTTCAGCCCGGCGACCGACTGTGCCTCACGCGTGAAGCGGGCCTTGGAGACGGGGTCCTCGGCGAGGTCGGCGCGCAGCAGCTTCACCGCGACGGTACGGCCCAGCCGGACGTCCTCGGCGGCGAAGACCTCCGCCATGCCACCGCGGCCCAGGCGGTGGGTCAGCCGGTAACGGCCCTCGCCCACCAGGCCGCCTGCGCCCCAATGCTCAGGATCCTCGGCCATCCCGGCGCCGTTTCCCTCGGGTTCGGGTGCCATCAGTCCTCGCCGTCGTCTCTCTCGGGGCCGCAACTCATGCGGTGTCCTCTTGGGGTGCTGCGACGAACGCTACAGCCTCGGAACCGTTCACCGTTCGGACAATGGCTCGCGGTGGCCTTGTGGTCACGGAACGAGCACCTGGCTTGACGTGTGCTTGCCCTCCGGCAGACTGGCTGCCACATGCGCTCTGCCAGACGCGTCAGGACACCGCCCGAGGGGAAGCAACAGTCATGAGCCAGGACGGCACACAGGGCCGGTACGCAGGCGGCTCCCTGGCCGGTGGCCGTTACCAGCTAAGGGACTTGCTCGGCGAAGGCGGCATGGCGTCCGTCTACCTCGCGTACGACTCGGCCCTCGACCGACAGGTCGCCATCAAGACGCTGCACAGCGAATTGGGTCGCGAGGCGTCCTTCCGCGAGCGGTTCCGCCGCGAGGCGCAGGCTGTAGCGAAACTGTCGCACACGAACATCGTCTCGGTATTCGACACGGGCGAGGGCGAGCTCGACGGCGCGCTGATGCCGTACATCGTCATGGAGTACGTCGAGGGGCAGCCGCTCGGCTCCGCGCTCCAGGCGGACATCGCGCAGTACGGCGCCATGCCGGCCGACAAGGCGCTCAAGGTCACCTCCGATGTGCTCGCGGCGCTCGAAACCAGCCATGAGATGGGTCTGGTCCACCGCGACATCAAGCCCGGCAACGTGATGATGACCAGGCGCGGCGTGGTCAAGGTCATGGACTTCGGCATCGCCCGCGCCATGCAGTCGGGCGTCACCTCGATGACGCAGACCGGAATGGTCGTCGGCACCCCGCAGTACCTGTCGCCCGAGCAGGCGCTGGGCCGCGGTGTGGACGCCCGGTCCGACCTCTACTCCGTCGGCATCATGCTGTTCCAGTTGCTGACGGGTCGAATCCCCTTCGACGCCGACTCGCCGCTGGCCATCGCGTACGCCCACGTGCAGGAGGAGCCGGTCGCCCCGTCCTCCATCAACCGGTCGGTGACGCCGGCCATGGACGCGCTGGTGGCGCGGGCCCTGAAGAAGAACCCGAACGAGCGCTTCCCGACGGCGTCGGCCATGCGCGACGAGATCGACCGCGTGATGGCGGCCGGCCGGACCGTCGCCCCGGTGATCGTGCCCGGCGCGCCCTCGGGCGGCAGCGGGGCGGGCGTGAGCTCGGCCGTGTTCCCGCCGGTGGACTCCGGGTTCCAGGCGCCGCCGCAGTCGGTGCAGCAGCCGTACCAGCCGCCGCACACCCCGGCGCCGTCCCCGTACGCGCCGCAGACGCCGGCGCAGGGCGGATACGCGTACCCGCCCCAGCAGCAGCACGCCCAGCACCAGTACGCCCCGCAGACCCCGCCGCCGTTCACCATCACGCCGAACCCGGCCCCGGTGGGCGCGGGCGGCGGGTCGAAGAAGAACACGGGCGTGATCGTGGGCTCGATCGTGGTGGCGCTGGTGGCCATCGGCGGGCTGATCGCCGTGCTCAACCTGGGTGGCGACGACAAGGACAAGGACGTCGCGACGCCGTCCTCCTCGACCGCGGCGTCCGGTTCCACGCGCCCGGGCTACCGGGGGCCGGACCTCTCGCGGACGATCGACGCGGAGAAGTGCAAGAGCCCGTCGAAGGCCTACGACGACGCCAAGAAGGTCATGGCACCCGACTTCCGGTACAAGAACATCCGCTCGGTGAAGGACTGCATCCAGGCCGCGGGCTGGAAGATCAAGGAAGAGCCCCGCGACGAGGCCGTCTACGGCGAGGGCACCGTGGTCGACCAGTTGCCGTCCGCCGGCGACAAGATCGACCCGAAGGACACCACCTTCACCCTCCGCGTCTCCACCGGAAACCCGGAGTAGGGCGGAGGAGCACGAGCGCGCCGGGCGGCGGTGGCCGATCGCCCGGTCCGCCCCTCCCTTGTCCGCGCCTCCCCTCTTCTCCTCTCCCCTCTTCGTGTGTCGTTCGCGTCCTTCTTGCTCTTTCGTGGAAGCGGCATCCCGTAAACCATGTACGAGATGCCGCTTTTGTCCGTTTGTGCAAACCTGAGCGCGTGACTCACGCCCGCGCACCGCGCTGGACGGCCGGCGCCGCATTGGCGGCCGCCGCGCTGCTGGTCGCGGCGCCGGCGCACGCCCAGGTCCCCGCCCCCGCAGCCCTCTCCGCCCGCTCGCTCGCCCGAGCGTTCGCCCCCGCCCTCGCCGCCGCGACCACGGCCACCGGTCCGGCCTCGATCGTGCCCGAGGAGGCCTACGAGGAACTGGCCGGCAGCGCCGCCGGATCCGGACGGGAGCGACCCGGGCGCCCCGTGGCCGAACCGGCCGGCCCCATGACCGTGCCGGTCACCCGCCCCCTGCGACCGGAGCACCCCGGGCTGCCGGAGCGGCCCGCGCTGCCGGAACACCCGCAGCACCCGGAGCACCCCGGGCTGCCGGACGGGGCGGCGGAGCAGCCCGGTTCGGCGCGGCGGCCGGGGTCGGCGGAACGACCCGCGCGACCCGAACGGCCGGGACTGCGGGAAGAGCCGGGGCTGCGGGAACAGCCGGGACTGCGGGAGCGGCCGGAGCTCCGGGAGCGGACGCGACCTCCTCGGGCGCACGAACGGCCGCAGGCCTCGGGGGTGCCGGAGCCCTCCCGTCGCGAGTCGGTCGCGAGGCCGACCCCCGAGCCGACCGGCAGTTCCGCGGTCGAGGCGATGGGCACCGGGCCCAATGAGCGGGCCGCCGATCTGGCCGCCCACCTGCTGCCGCTCGGCACCGGGTTCGCCCTGATGGGACTGGGTCTGGGCTTCATGGGAGTGCGGCTGCGCCGAGGGCGTTGACCGGCCGTCCGAGCGGCACTCGGGACGGAGGCCGCACCGCACGTCCCCCCTGCGGAGTACACCCCAAGGCGGTTGCGCACTGCGGCATACCCGGTATACATACTGAGTATGTCGATCCGCCACGGGCTTCTCGCCCTGCTCGAAAGGGGTCCTCGGTACGGCTCTCAGCTGCGTACCGAGTTCGAATCCCGCACCGGGTCCACCTGGCCCCTCAACGTCGGGCAGGTGTACACCACCCTCGCCCGTCTGGAGCGCGACGGTCTCGTCGCGCCCGGTGGCGAGGACCCCGCCGGGCACACCCTCTATGCCATCACCGACACCGGCCGCGCCGAGCTCCACGAGTGGTACGAGCGCCCCGTGGACCGAGCCAACCCGCCCCGTGACGAACTGTCCATCAAGCTCGCCATGGCCGTCGGCGCCCCCGGCGTGGACATCCGCTCCGTCATCCAGTCCCAGCGGCACGCCACGATCAAGGCGATGCAGGACTACACCCGCCTCAAGGCGCAGGCACTCACCGCGATCGAGAGCGGCACCTCCCACGAACGCGACGACATCGCCTGGCTGCTGGTGCTGGAACAACTGATCTTCCAGACCGAGGCCGAGGCCCGCTGGCTCGACCACTGCGAAGCCCGGCTCGTCCGGCTCTCCCTGCCGGCCGACCGGAGAGCCGTACCCGATCCGCCCCAGGCCGCCCCGACCGCACCCGCCGCCGAGGCGACGACCGCCGGCGGCACCACCGACCTCCCCTCCACCGCCCGCACGCGGCGGAGTTGAACGAACCGTCCCAGGGGGACCCTTCCATGCCTGACCAGCAGTCACAGAACGCCGTACTCCAGTTGGACAAACTCGTCCGCACGCACGGCAGCGGCGCCACGGAGGTGCACGCCCTGCGCGGCATCGACCTCGCCGTGTACCCCGGCGAACTCGTCGCCGTCATGGGCCCGTCGGGGTCCGGCAAGTCCACCCTGCTCACCCTCGCCGGCGGACTCGACACCCCCAGCAGCGGGCGGGTGATCGTGGAGGGAACCGACATCACCACCGCGAGCCGCAAGCAGCTCGCCGCGCTGCGCCGCCGCAGCATCGGCTACGTCTTCCAGGACTACAACCTGATACCGGCCCTCACCGCCGCCGAGAACGTGGCGCTGCCCCGCGAACTCGACGGGATATCGGCCCGCAAGGCTCGGGCCTCCGCCCTGGCGGCGCTGGAGGAGATGGGCCTGGGGCAGCTCGCCGACCGCTTCCCCGACGAGATGTCCGGCGGACAGCAGCAGCGCGTGGCCATCGCCCGCGCCCTCGTCGGCGACCGCCGCCTGGTCCTCGCCGACGAACCCACCGGCGCCCTCGACTCGGAGACCGGGGAGTCCGTGCTGGCCCTGCTGCGCTCGCGCTGCGACGCGGGCGCGGCCGGAATCCTCGTCACCCACGAGCCCCGGTTCGCCGCGTGGGCGGACCGGGTCGTCTTCCTGCGCGACGGCAGCGTCGTCGACGAGACCCTGCGCAGCCACGCCGACTCCCTGCTCTCCGGGCGGGCGGCCGGCCTGTGACCACCCCGCTCCACGCCTGGTACCACTCCTGGATCGCCGCGATCCGGATCGCCCGCCGCGACGCCTGGCGCGCGAAGGGACGCAGTGCCCTCGTCCTCGCGATGATCGCCCTGCCGATCGTCGGGGTGAGCGCCGCCGACCTCACCACCCGCAGCGCCGCGCTCACCGTGGACGAGACGATGACCCGTCGGATCGGCACCGCCGACGCCATGCTGACGAGCTCGGGCATGGGTGGGCCCGTGTACCAGAAGCCGAACGGCGAAGGCTCCGCCCCCGTCGGCGGCTACTCGTCCTGGGACCCCTCCGCGGGTGACAACGCCAAGGATCCCCTCCCGTCCGCCCTTCCGCCGGGCGCCCGGTCCCTGAAGGACAGCAAGGGGCACGCCAAGGTCCGCACCACGCACGGCCTGCTGGACAGCAGACTGCGCGAGCTGGACACCGCCGACCCGCTCGTCGAGGGCATGCTCACCCTCAAACGGGGTCGGCTCCCCGCCGCGGCCGGCGAGATCATCGCCACCGACGCCTTCCTGAAGGCCTCCGGGTTCTTCGTCGGCTCCCAGGTCACCCCGCGCGGCTCGTCCCGCGCCCTGCGGATCGTGGGGGCGTACGAGCTGCCCTCCGCTCTCGGGGAGCGGGAGGTCACGGCCCCGCCCGGGACCCTGCTCGCCCCGCTCGACAAGGAACTCCAGGCCGCCGGGAACGACGGGGTGCCGATCGACTACACCTACCTCGTCAAGGTCGGCGGCGAAGGTTTCACGTGGAACATGGTGAAGGCGGCGAACGCCAAGAGCGTCGTCGTGGTCTCCCGCGCCGTCAACCTGAACCCGCCCGCCGACTCCGACGTGCCGTTCTACGAACAGCAGAAGGAGGAAGGCCGGTTCGATGATTCGACGGGCATGCGCACCGTCGAGATGACCGTCCTCGCCACCGTCGTCGGCCTCGCGATGCTGGAGATCTGCCTGCTCGCCGGCCCCGCCTTCGCGGTCGGCGCCCGGCGCTCGCGCCGCCAACTCGGCCTGGTCGGAGCCAACGGCGGCGACCGTCGCCACATCCGCGCCATCGTCCTCTCCGGCGGCCTGGTCATCGGCGCGGCGTCCGCCGTCGTCGGCCTCGTCCTTGGCAGCGCGCTCACCCTCGGCCTCCGGCCGGTCCTGGAGGAGTACCTGGGGCTGCGCTGGGGCGGCTTCGAGGTCCGTCCCCTGGAACTGCTCGCCATCGCGCTGCTCGCCGTGACCACCGGCCTGCTCGCCGCGATCGTCCCGGCGATCACCGCCTCCCGGCAGACCGTGCTGGCCTCGCTGACCGGCCGCCGGGGAGTGCGCAAGGCCAACCGGGTCCTGCCGTTCATCGGACTGCTGGCTGTCGCGGCCGGCGCCGCCATCGCGCTCTACGGAGCCGTCTCCGACACCGGGACCGTGGTCGTCGGGGGCGGCAGCGCCCTCGCCGAGCTGGGCGTGGTCGCCCTCACCCCGACCCTCGTCGGCCTGTTCGGGCGCCTCGGGCGGTGGCTGCCGCTGTCGCCGCGGCTCGCCCTGCGCGACGCCGTGCGCAACCGGGGGCGTACGGCTCCCGCCGTCGCGGCGGTCCTGGCCGCCGTCGCCGGCACCGTGGCGGTGGCCACGTACGAGTACAGCACCGACGTGCAGGCCCGCCACGAGTACGTCGCGAACATGCCGGCAGGCGCCGGCCTGCTGGCGAGCAACGAGAACGACCGGTACCGGGACGTGCCCGCCGTCCGCGACGCGCTCGCGAAGGAGTTCCCGCTGGCGATCCGGGCGGACGTCGACCGGATCGTGGTCGGCAAGCCGACGTGCGACTCCTACTCGGTGGATCCGGGCTGCGGACGGGCGGAGATCCTCACGCCCAAGGAGAACCGCTGCCCGCTCTACACGTCGAGTGACTCCTTCGAGTCCTTCACCCCCGCTCAGCGGCGTGAGCTGTACCATGACTGGCGGTGCAAGCAGAACAGCTACCAGCAGCCCTTCCAGTCGGTCGTCGCCGACGAGAAGCTGATGCGGGTCCTCGGGGTGACCGACCCCGGCGCCTCGGCCGCGCTCAAGGCCGGAAAGCCCGTCGCCTTCGACAAGCGCTTCATCAAGGACGGCAGGCTCACCCTCGTCATCGTGACCGAGGAGCCCAAGCACGGTGATCCCGACGAGGAGCCGCAGGGCGTCAAGAAGGTCATGCCGGTGCACCAGGCGACCGATCCCGACGCGGGCTACGGACTCGGCGTGGTCTTCCCCGCGAGCGCCGTGAAGGCGGCCGGCCTCACCACCGCGCCGACCGGCTCGTACTTCACCCTCGACGGGACGCCCGGCAGCACGCAGCGCCAGAAGCTGGACGGCCGCATCGACCAGATCGGCCTGGAGGCCACGGTCCTGATCGAGGAGGGGTACCAGGGCCGGGACACCCTTCCCATGCTCGCCCTCACCATCTTCGCCGGTCTCGTCACCATCGGCGCGGCGGGCATCGCCACGGGCCTGGCCCAGGCCGACGCCGAGGCCGACCTGAAGACGTTGGCCGCCGTCGGCGCCCCGCCGCGAGTGCGGCGCACGCTGAGCGGCTTCCAGTGCGGGGTCGTGGCCCTGATGGGCGTGGTCCTGGGCTCCGTCGCCGGCATGTTGCCGGCGGTCGGGCTGCGGCTCACCGAGCGGGAGACGGCGAAACGGATGCTGGAGGAGTCCGGCTTCGACCAAGGCCAGTACATCCCGATCGCGGTGCCGTGGGAGACGCTCGCCGGACTGCTGGTCGCGGTCCCGCTGGGCGCGGCCCTGCTGGCCGCGATCGTCACCAAGTCGAGCGGCGCCCTGGCCCGCCGGGCGGCGGGCTGACACCGGAACCCCCGGGGCGTCCGTGACACGGGTGACCAGGGTGACCGCTCGGTGACGTACGAGTGACGACGGGGTCATCGTGTGCCCCCGTACAGGTTGGATCACGCCTGTACGGGGGCACACCGTGTGAGAACGAAGGTGTGCGAGAGAATGACGGCATGGAGATGCCGAGGAGTGAACGGTCGCAGGAAAGCCCCCCGCACGTCCTGATCGTGGGACAGGACGGGATGGCGGTCGGCGGCGCCGATGACGAGTCGCGCGAGGTCCCGGTGACGGAGATGGTCGAACAACCCGCCAAGGTCATGCGGATCGGCAGCATGATCAAGCAACTCCTGGAAGAGGTGCGTGCCGCTCCTCTCGACGAGGCGAGCCGTGTCCGGCTCAAGGACATCCACGCCGCGTCGGTGAAGGAACTCGAAGACGGCCTGGCTCCCGAGCTGGTCGAGGAACTCGAGCGCCTGTCCCTGCCGTTCACCGAGGAGGCGATTCCCTCCGAGGCGGAACTGCGGATCGCGCAGGCGCAGTTGGTGGGCTGGCTGGAAGGCCTCTTCCACGGCATCCAGACGGCCCTGTTCGCGCAACAGATGGCGGCGCGGGCACAGTTGGAGCAGATGCGGCGGGCCCTTCCTCCGGGTGCCTCGCACGAGGACGACGACGAGGGTCCGCACGGCGCGGTCCGCTCGGGCCCGTACCTGTAGCCCGATCGTCCCTGTGGCCCGATCGGCGGCCCGATCCCGGACACCCCGGATCGCCTGATCGTCTCCCGACACCCACACCCCGGTGGAGCCTCGGCTCCCCCGGGGTGACGCATGTTCGGGGCAGGCGTCTCACGGCGGCCGCGCGGGGCGGTTCCTCACGGCGGCGCGGCAAGCGGCCGGTAAGTGCGGGAACCCGCGCGCAACACGGCCCCCGCATACTCAGAGGCATGACCTACGACGCCATCGTCCTCGCAGGCGGCGCCGCGCGACGGCTGGGCGGGGCCGACAAACCCGCCCTGCACGTCGGCGGCCGGGCCCTGCTCGACCGGGTCCTCGACGCCTGCGTCGACGCGGAGGCCACCGTCGTGGTCGGCGGGCCCCGGGTCACCTCGCGCCCCGTGCGCTGGACCCGCGAGGACCCGCCGGGCGGGGGCCCCGTGGCCGCGCTGGACGCCGGACTGCGGGCGACGACCGCGTCGCGCGTGCTCGTGCTCTCCGCCGACCTGCCGTTCCTGGACCGCGCCACCGTACGGTCCCTGCTGGACGCGCCCGGACCCGACGGGGCGATGCTGCGGGATGCGGACGGCCGGGATCAACCCCTCGTGGCCTCGTACCGTACGGAGCCGCTCCGTGCGGGTCTCGCCCGGTTGGCCGCCGCGCACGGCGACTTGGCGGGGCTCCCACTGCGCGAACTCACCGCCGGACTCGACGTGGCGACCGTCACCGCCACTGCGCCACTCGCCTCCTTCGACTGCGACACCTGGGACGATCTCGCGGCCGCCCGGGCCCGGATCAGAGAGCATGGGACCGTGCTGGACCAATGGATCACCGCCGTCAAGAACGAGCTGGGCATCGACGTGGACGTCGACACCAAGACCCTGCTCGACCTCGCCCGTGACGCCGCCCACGGCGTCGCCCGGCCCGCCGCCCCGCTGACCACCTTCCTCATCGGCTACGCGGCCGCCCGGGCCGAGGCCGCCGGGGCGGACCCGGCCCGGGCCGTCGCCGAAGCCTCCCGCAAGGCGGCCGACCTGGCGCTGCGCTGGGCGGAGGAAGACCCCGAGAAGAACACCGAAGCCGGCTCCGGATGACCCGTACCGACGCCGAGAGCGTCCCGGCCGAAGCCGCCGCCCCCGGCCCCGAGGGGTCCCCCGGTTCCTCCGCCGACCAGGCCCTCGACGAGGCCCTGGCCCTCGTCTCGCGCACCCCGGACGGTGGCGGGCACCGCGCCGCGCCCTGGCTCCGGGCCCGTGAGGCGGCCGTCCGGGCCGGTTCCGGCGTGCGGGCCCGCTCGCACCGGGTTCCGCTCCCCGACGCCCTCGGCGAGGTGCTGACCGGGCCTCTCGACGCCCTCACCGACCTGCCGTCCTTCGACACCTCGGCCATGGACGGCTGGGCGGTCGCCGGCCCCGGCCCGTGGACCGTCCGGGACGGCGGGGTGCTGGCCGGCGCGGACCGGCCCGAACCCCTCGCGGACGGCGAGGCCGTACGGATCGCCACCGGAGCCCGGATCCCCGCCGACACCAGCGCCGTGATCCGCTCCGAGCACTCCCGCGAGGCCGGCTCCCAACTGTTCGCCGAGCGGCCCGTCGCCACCGGCCAGGACATCCGCCCGCGCGGCCAGGAGTGCCGCTCCGGCGACCTGCTGCTGCCCGCCGGCTCCCTGGTCACCCCGGCGGTGCTCGGCCTGGCGGCGGCCGCGGGGTACGACGAGTTGGAGACCCGGCCCCGGCCGCGCGTGGAGATCCTGGTGCTCGGCGACGAGTTGCTGACCGAGGGCCTCCCGCACGACGGGCTGATCCGCGACGCCCTGAGCCCCATGCTCGGCCCGTGGCTCACCCGACTCGGCGCCGAGGTCATCGGGTCGCGGCGGCTCGGCGACGACCCCGCCGGGGCCGAGGCCCTGTACGAGGCCGTCACCACCTCCGACGCCGACCTGATCGTCACCACCGGCGGCACCGCCTCCGGCCCCGTCGACCACGTGCGTCCCGTGCTGCGGCGCGCGGGGGCCGAACTCCTCGTCGACGGGGTCGCCGTGCGTCCCGGGCATCCGATGCTGCTGGCCCGGCTCGGGGACCGGGCCGCCGGCCGCCGGCTGGTGGGGCTGCCCGGGAACCCGCTGGCCGCCGTGTCCGGGCTGCTGACCCTGGCCGAACCGCTGCTGCGGGCCCTCGCGGGGCGCCGACAACGCCCCCGGTACACGGTCGCGGTTCAGGGGGACGTACCAGGGCACCCGTACGACACCCGGCTCGTCCCGGTGCTGCTGACCGACGAACACGCGGTGCCGCTGCGCTACCACGGCCCCGCGATGCTCCGGGGGGTGGCGGCAGCCGACGCGCTGGCCGTCGTACCGACCGGCGGCGCGCGGTCCGGGCAGGAACTCGAAGTACTCGATCTGCCGTGGGCGGCGGGGGGATGTTTCACGTGAAACTGCACGGCCAGGACGCCATGGCCCGGGGCGCGGACGAGAAACTCGTCTCCCGGCGCATCAAGCTGCCCAAACGGGAGGTCGAGAAGCCTCTGCGGCAGGTCACCCGGCGCCTGTTGATGGCTCTGTTCGTGATGTGCCTGACCGTCCTGATCGTGTGGCTCGACCGGGGCGGCTACCACGACAACGCGGACGACAACATCGACCTCCTCGACTGCGTCTACTACGCGACCGTCACCCTGTCCACGACCGGATACGGCGACATCGTCCCGTACAGCGCCAGCGCACGGCTGCTCAACGTCCTGCTGATCACTCCGCTGCGCGTGCTGTTCCTGATCATCCTCGTCGGTACCACCCTGGAAGTCCTCACCGAGCGGACCAGGGAAGAATGGCGGCTGAACCGCTGGAGGAAGAACTTGCGTGACCACACGGTCGTGATCGGCTTCGGTACCAAGGGGCGTTCGGCCCTGCAGACGCTGCTGGCCACCGGCCTCCACAGGGAGCAGGTCGTCGTCGTCGACCCGAGCTCCAAGGTGGTCGACATCGCCAACGCGGAGGGGCTCACGGGCGTCGTGGGCGACGCCACCCGCTCCGACGTGCTGCTCCGCGCCGAGGTGCAGAAGGCCCGCCAGATCGTCATCGCCACGCAGCGGGACGACACGGCCGTCCTGGTGACACTGACCGCGCGTCAACTCAACCGCGGCGCGAAGATCGTCGCGGCGGTGCGGGAAGAGGAGAACGCCCCGCTGCTGCGCCAGTCGGGCGCCGACGCGGTCATCACGAGCGCGAGCGCGGCGGGCCGGTTGCTGGGCCTGTCGGTGCTCAGCCCCAGCGCGGGCACCGTCATGGAGGATCTGATCCAGCAGGGCAGCGGCCTGGACCTGATCGAACGGCCCGTCCGGAAGCCGGAGGTCGGCAAGTCGGTCCGGGAGACCGAGGACCTCGTGGTGAGCGTGCTGCGCGGCCACCGGCTGCTGGCGTACGACGATCCGCACGCGAGCCCGCTCCAGTCCACGGACCGCGTCATCACCATCGTCCGCGCGGTACCGCCGCACACGCCGCAGGCCACCCTGGGGCCCGCGGAGTAACCCGGGTTGCCGGCCGGCGGGGACCGGTTCGCGTAGCCTCCGGGCCATGCATGCGATCACCATCGAACAGCCCGGCGGCCCCGAGGCCCTGGTCTGGGCCGACGTACCCGATCCGGTGGCAGGCGAGGGCGAGGTGCTCGTCGAGGTCGCGGCGAGCGCCGTGAACCGCGCCGACGTCCTCCAGCGGCAAGGGTTCTACGATCCCCCGCCCGGCGCGTCCCGGTACCCCGGGCTGGAGTGCTCCGGTCGGATCACCGCGATCGGGCCGGGAGTGTCCGGTTGGTCGGTGGGCGACGAGGTGTGCGCCCTGCTGGCCGGCGGCGGGTACGCGGAGCGCGTGGCCGTCCCGGCGGGACAACTGCTGCCGGTGCCCGACGGCCTGGACCCGGTGACGGCGGCGGCGCTGCCGGAGGTGGTCACGACGGTCTGGTCGAACGTGTTCATGGTGGCGGGTCTGCGGCCCGGCGAGACCCTGCTCGTGCACGGCGGCTCCAGCGGGATCGGCACCATGGCGATCCAGTTGGGCAAGGCGGTCGGCGCGAGGGTGGCGGTGACGGCGGGCGGCGAGGAGAAGCTGGCGCGCTGCGCGGAGTTGGGCGCGGACATCCTGATCGACTACCGCGAGCAGGATTTCGTCGAGGAGGTGCGGGCCGCGACGGACGGGGCCGGGGCGGACGTGATCCTGGACATCATGGGCGCGAAGTACCTGTCACGGAACCTGGACGCCCTGGCCGTCAACGGCCGGCTCGCGATCATCGGGCTCCAGGGCGGGGTGAAGGCCGAGCTGAACCTGGGCGCGCTGCTGGCGAAGCGGGCGGCGATCACCGCGACCTCGCTGCGGGCCCGGCCGCTGGAGGAGAAGGCGGCGATCGTCGCGGCGGTACGGGAACACGTGTGGCCGCTGATGACGGCGGGCCTGGTGCGACCGGTGGTGCACGCGAGGTACCCGATGCGAGACGCCGCCGAGGCCCACCGGGTCCTGGAGTCCAGCGCGCACGTCGGCAAACTGCTGCTCACCACGGCCTGAGCCACAAGCCGTCCCCCGAACCCGTCCCGGGCCCCCGGGACACCGTCCCGGGGGCCGCGTACGGCGGCCCCCGGACGGCGGGGTGCTACAGCGAGCGCAGCAGGACGGCGGGCGACTCGACGCAGTCGGCCACGTACCGCAGGAAGCCGCCGGCCGTGCCCCCGTCGCACACCCGGTGGTCGAACGTCAGGGACAACTGCACGACCTGACGGACGGCCAGCTCTCCCCGGTACACCCACGGCTTCGGGATGATCCGGCCCACCCCCAGCATCGCCGCCTCGGGGTGGTTGATGATCGGCGTGGAACCGTCCACCCCGAACACCCCGTAGTTGTTGAGGGTGAACGTCCCGCCCGTGAGGTCGGACGGGGCCAGCTTCCCGGCCCGCGCCAACTCCGTCAGCCGCCCGAACTCCGCGGACAGCGTCTCGGGGTTGCGGGTCTGCGCGTCCCGGACCACCGGGACGACCAGGCCGCGTTCCGTCTGCGCGGCGAACCCGAGGTGCACCGACGGCAGCCGGACGATCTCCTTCGCCGCCAGGTCCACGGTGGAGTTGAGCTCCGGGTACTTGGCGAGGGCGGCCGTGCAGATCCGGGCCAGCAGCGCCAGCACCGAGATCTTGGGCCCGCCCGCCGCGTTCATCGCGGTCCGCGCGGCCATCAGTTCGGTGGCGTCCGCGTCGACCCAGCAGGTGGCCTCGGGGATCTCCCGCCGGCTGCGCGAGAGCTTCTCGGCGACGGCTCCCCGTACGCCCTTGAGCGGGATCCGCACCTCGCCCGCGACGGCGGCGACGGGGACCGGCGCGGGGGCGACCGGCTCGGCCGACGACCGCGGCGCCCGCAGGGCCGCCTCGACGTCCGCGCGCAGGATCAGGCCCTCGGGCCCGGACCCGTTGAGCGCCCGCAGATCGAGCCCGTTGTCCCGGGCCAGCTTGCGCACCAGGGGCGAGATCACCGGCACCGGCCCGACCGCCGCGGCGACCGGGGCGGAAGCGCCCACGGCGACGGACGCGGCGACCGGGGCCTGGACGGAACCGAAAGCGGGAACGGTCGCGGCGACCGGCCG
Source organism: Streptomyces sp. NPDC002602 (assembly GCF_042889445.1). NCBI lineage: Bacteria > Bacillati > Actinomycetota > Actinomycetes > Kitasatosporales > Streptomycetaceae > Streptomyces > Streptomyces sp. NPDC002602. Next base: position 102,217 of record NZ_JBIAQX010000006.1, read on the forward strand.
CGACCCGGAGGCCGCAGGGCGGACCCGCCGACGCCGCGCCGGACGCGAGTGGTCGGTGCCGTAGCCGACGAGCACGTTCCCGGAACCGGAGGACACGGGTGCGGCGCTCTCCGTCGGCTCCGTGCCCGCTCCCACCGCGACGGTGATCAGCGGGGCTCCCACCGGCAGCTCCGTCCCCTCCTCACCGAACCGCGCGGTGACCACACCGCCGTAGGGACACGGGACCTCGACCATCGCCTTGGCCGTCTCCACCTCGACCACCGGCTGGTCGATCTCGACGACGTCGCCGACCGCCACCAGCCAGCGGACGATCTCCGCCTCGGTCAGTCCCTCGCCGAGGTCCGGCAGCTTGAACTCCAGTACCTGCGGCATCAGTTCTCCCACTGCAGGCGGGCCACGGTGTCCAGGATCCGGTCCACGCCCGGCAGGTGGTGCTTCTCCAGCATCGGCGGCGGGTACGGGATGTCGAACCCGGTCACCCGCAGCACCGGCGCCTCCAGGTGGTGGAAGCAACGCTCCGTCACCCGGGCGGCGATCTCCGCACCCGGTCCGCCGAAGCCACCGGCCTCGTGGACCACGACCGCGCGCCCGGTGCGTCGCACGGAGGCGACGACCGTCTCCTCGTCGAAGGGGACCAGCGAGCGCAGGTCCACGACCTCCAGGTCCCAGCCCTCCTCGCGGGCCGCCTCGGCGGCCTCCAGGCACACCGGCAGGGAGGGCCCGTAGGTGATCAGCGTGGCGCTCGTGCCCGCCCGGCGGACCAGGGCCTTGCCGATGCCGGGCACGGCCGCCGGGGTCTCGGGCGACCAGTCGGCCTTCGACCAGTACAGCCGCTTCGGCTCCAGGAAGATCACCGGGTCGTCGCTCGCGATGGACGCGCGCAGCAGCCCGTACGCGTCCTCCACGGTCGCCGGGGTGACCACGGTCAGGCCCGGGGTGGCGACGTAGTACGCCTCGGAGGAGTCGCAGTGGTGCTCGACTCCGCCGATCCCGCCGCCGTACGGCACCCGGATGGTGATCGGCAGCGGCATCGCGCCGCGGGTGCGGTTGCGCATCTTCGCGACGTGCGAGATCAGTTGCTCGAAGGCCGGGTAGGCGAACGCGTCGAACTGCATCTCCACGACCGGCCGCAGCCCGTACATGGCCATGCCGACGGCGGCGCCGAGGATGCCGGCCTCCGCGAGCGGGGTGTCCGTGCACCGGTCGTCGCCGAACTCCTTCGCGAGCCCGTCGGTGATCCGGAAGACCCCGCCGAGCGTGCCGACGTCCTCGCCCATCACGTGGACGGTCGGGTCCTCGGCCATCGCGTCGCGCATCGCCCGGCCCAGGGCCTGGGCCATGGTCGCCGGCTTGGCGACGGGCTTGGCCGCGGTGGTGGTCGTCATCACTCGTTCCCCGCTTCGAGTTCCGCGCGCAGCATCTCGGCCTGTTCGCGCAGCCGGTCGGTCTGCTCCTCGTAGACGTGCGCGAAGAGGTCCATCGGGTCGAGCACCGGATCGGCGTTCATCCCGTCGCGCAGCGCCGCCGCCATCGCGTCGGCCGCGTCCTTCGCCGCCTGGATGCCCTCCGCGTCCAGCAGCCCGCGCGCGGTCAGTTCGCGCTCCAGCAGGGCCACCGGGTCGTGTGCCTTCCAGGCCTCGACCTCGGCGTCCGAGCGGTAGCGGGTGGCGTCGTCGGCGTTGGTGTGCGCCTCCATGCGGTAGGTGACGGCCTCGATCATGGTGGGGCCGCCGCCCGAGCGGGCCCGCCGGACCGCCTCGGACAGCACCTCGTGCATCGCGGCGATGTCGTTGCCGTCGACCAGCCGGCCCGGCATCCCGTACCCGACGGCCTTGTGGGCCAGGGTCGGGGCGGCGGTCTGCTTGGCGAGCGGGACGGATATCGCGAAGCCGTTGTTCTGCACGAGGAAGACGACCGGGGCCTGCCAGACGGCGGCGAAGTTCATCGCCTCGTGGAAGTCGCCCTCGCTGGTGCCGCCGTCGCCGACCATGGCGAGCGCGACCACGTCGTCCCCGCGCAGTCGGGCGGCGTGCGCCAGGCCGACCGCGTGGGGGAGCTGGGTGGCGAGCGGGGTGGAGAGCGGGGCGATCCGGTGCTCGCGCGGGTCGTACCCGGTGTGCCAGTCGCCGCGCAGCAGCGTCAGGGCCTGTACGGGGTCCAGCCCGCGCGCCACGGCGGCGAGGGTGTCGCGGTAGCTCGGGAAGAGCCAGTCGCGCTCCTCCAGGACCATCGCGGCGGCGATCTCGCAGGCTTCCTGGCCGACGGTCGAGGGGTACACGGCGAGCCGGCCCTGCTTGGTGAGCGCGGTGGCCTGGGCGTTGTAGCGGCGGCCTCGCACGAGCTCGGCGTAGCACCGGCGCATCAACTCGGGGTCGAGCCCGTCGGCGGCCGGGGTACCCAGCACCCGGTACGGCTCGGGGTCCGGGAGCAGCGGGGCGGCATCCGTGCGGGGACTCCAGGCGGGCGGGGTGAAACGGTGGGACGCACCGGCACCGGGCAGCTCTTGGACCGTCATGGCGGCGTACACCTCCTCGTGGGAAGCGGGCAGGGAGCACCCCGGGTGTGAGGCGCCTCACCTACCGATTGTTCGGTTGTCCGCGCAATTTGGCTACAGCCGGCTCCAGGCTGTGGACAAAGTGGCGGCGGGGCCGTGGGATGGGTGCAGGACGTCCAACGCAGGGAGGCAGTGGGCAATGCCGGATGAACAAATGGCCGGAGCCGGTTCCGCGCCGGCCGTACCCGGTGGTGTCACGAGCGCCCCACCGGTCCCGTCCGGGCACCCCGCGACGCCCGCCCCGCCGCCCCGGCCGCTCGATTCGATCGACCGGTCGATCATTCGGCTCCTCCAGGCGGACGGCAGGGCGTCGATACGGTCGGTGGCCGAGCAGGTCCACGTGTCGCGGGCCAACGCGTACGCCCGGATCAACCGGCTGATCGACGACGGGGTCGTCCGGGGCTTCACGGCGCGGGTCGACCACGAGCGGGCGGGCCAGGGGGCCTCCGCCTACATCACCCTGAAGATCGTCCAGAACTCCTGGCGGACGGTGCGCGAGCAGCTCCGCGAACTTCCGGGAGCGGCGCACATCGCCCTGGTCAGCGGCGATTTCGACGTCCTGCTGCTGGTCCACACGCCGGACAACCGCACCCTGCGGGAGCTGGTGCTCACCCGCCTCCAGTCCATCCCGGAGGTGCTGTCCACCCGCACGTTGCTGGTGTTCGAGGAGACGGACCTCCTCGACACCGACGCCCGTGCGCCCGGCCCCGCCCTCCCGGACGACCCGGAACCGGCGTGAGGGCGAGGGGGGACGGCGGGCGACGGCCGGGACGGGGGCGGACGTGGAGATCGGCGCGGTGATCATCGCGGTGGCGGGGGTGGCGGGCACGCTGGGAGGCGCGTTCCTCACCCAGCGCACCGCGGAACGGTCCAGGCGCAGGGAGATAGAGCTGGTCCGGGGCCACACGGAGGAGCACGAGAACCTCGCGCTCCGGCGCGCCTCCTACGTGGCGCTCAACCGTGACGCGCGCCATTTCACGACGGCCCTCAGCCGGCATCTGCACACCCTGCGCGAGCGCGAGGTGACGGACGCCGACCGGGCGGCGCTCGACGAGGCGAAGCGGGCCCACCGCGACCAGTACTCCGAGGCGCAGATGATCGCGTCCGACGAGGTGCTCGCCCGTGCGGCGGCCGTCAACCGGGCCCTGAACACGGTCTACGGGCAGGTCAAGCGCCTGGAACGGGCGGAGCCCGAACCGGGGGAGACGGCGGCCGGCGCGGCCGAGGCCCAGTACGCCGTCTGGGAGCTGCTCAAGGTCATGCGGGCCAGCATGCGCCGGGACCTCGGGACGGCGGCCCCGGAGGCCTCCGGCTGACGGCCGGGGCCCTCGGGCGGCAGCAGGACTCCCGCGCGCCCGCTGGGCCGTCCGGGTGGCGTCCGGGTGGCGTCCGGCAGCCGTGCGGCCCCCGCGGTGGGGGGCCGCCGGGGTCACTTCTGGGCGCGGAGTCCGTCCAGGGCCATGTGGACGACCGCGTCGGCGAGCTGGGCGTGGTCGTCGCCCGGGTGGGGGCGGTACCACTCGACCAGGGAGTTGACCATGCCGAAGAGCAGCCGGGTCGCGAGCCTGATGTCGACGTCCGTGCGCAGGTCGCCGTCGGCCGCCGCGGCCTTGAGGAGATCGGCCACCGCGTGGTCGAACTCGCGGCGGCGGTCCAGTGCCCAGCGTTCGGTCCGGGTGTTGCCGCGCACCCGCAGCAGCAGGGTCACGTAGGGGAGTTCGGCGAGCAACACCTCGACCGTGCGCCGGGTGACGTGTTCGACGCGCTCGACCGCCGGGCCGCGTACCGCTCCCGGCTCCTCCAGGACCGCGAAGAGACCGTCCAGCGCGCGGCTGACGGCTCGGCGCAGGAGTTCCTCCTTGCCGGCGACGTGGTGGTAGATCGAGGACTTGGAGATGCCCGCGGCCTTGGAGAGGTGTTCCATCGAGGTGCCGTCGTAGCCGCGCTCGTTGAAGACCTGGACCGCGACGGAGAGCAGCGTCTCCGGTGTGTAGGTGTCCCGTCGGGGCGTCGTCACTCCGCGTCCCCCCGCGTCCCGTCCGTGCCCGATCCGACCGCCCCGGCCATGTCCGCGTCGCCCGTGTCCGCGTCACCCGTGTCGCCCGTGTCCGCGTCCGCTTCCGCCGCGTCCTCGTCGCCCGCCGCGTAGCCGAGCCGGTAGAGCGCGAGGGAGGGGGCGTAGCGGCCGCCCGGACAGCGTTCGTCGAGGTGGTGCAGGAGGTCGTACGCCCAGTCCCGGCCGAGCCGGTCGTGCCATTCGGCCGGGCCCATCGGGTAGTTGACGCCGAGGCGCATCGCGGTGTCGATGTCCTCGGCGGCGGCGACCCCGCGCGCGACGGCATCGGCGGTGAGGTCGATCAGCATGGCGACGGTCCGGGCGACGATCATGCCGGGGACGTCGCCGATGACGGAGACCTTCTTGCCGAGCTTCTGGAACAGGCCGATCGCCTCGGCCAGGGTCTGTTCGGTGGTGTCCTCGCCGGCGGACAGGGCGATCCGGGTGGCGTCGCGGTAGTCGAGCGCGAGGTCGAAGTAGACGACGTCCGCGAACTCGATGGAGGTCTTGCCGTCCGCGAGCACCAGTTGCCCCTCGCCGGGGAGCTGGATGTACGGGCCCCCGTGCTCGGTGGACTCGACCGCGATCCCGGCCTCCTCCAGCAGGTCCGTCAGCGCGGACGCCGGGCCGAGGTCCCCGACGACGGTGACCTTGGCGGGTGCCTCCTCGGGGCCCGCGGTGTGCGGGACCGGCTCGGGCGCGCCCTCGCCGTACGGGAACCAGCCGTGGCCCGTCTTGCGGCCGAGGCGACCCGACTGGACCAGCCGGCGCTGCGCGAGGGAGGGGGTGAACTTGGGGCTGCGGAAGAACGACTCCCAGACGGAGCGGGTGACGGCCTCGTTGACGTCCTGTCCGATGAGGTCGGTCAGCGCGAACGGGCCCATCTTGAAGCCGCCGCTCTCGCGGAGCACGGCATCGATGGTGGCCGGGTCGGCGCCCTGCTCCTCGTACACCGCGAAGGCCTCGGCGTAGAAGGGGCGGGCGATCCGGTTCACGATGAAGCCGGGGGTGTCGGCGCAGCGGACCGGCGTCTTGCGCCAGCCCAGGACGGTGTCGTACGCGCGCTCGGCGGCGGCCGGGTCGGTCGCGAAGCCGCTGACCACCTCGACGAGCGGGAGCAGCGGGGCGGGGTTGAAGAAGTGCAGGCCGAGGAAGCGGCCGGGGTGCGCGAGTCCCGCGGCGATCTCCGTCACGGAGAGGGAGGAGGTGTTGGTGGCCAGCAGCGCGTCCGGTGAAACCACCTCTTCGAGCGCGGCGAAGAGCGCGCGCTTGACGGTGGCGTCCTCGACGACCGCCTCGATGACGAGTCCGGCGTCGGCGAGGTCCGCGAGGTCGCGTGCGCAGCCGATCCGGCCGATCGCATCATCGGCCTCGGCGCGGTCCAGGCGCCCCTTGGCGACCATGCGCTCGACGCGGTCCTGGACGAGGCCGAGGCCGTCCCGCGCGAGGGATTCGTTGACGTCGTGGATCAGCACCGGGTGACCTGCGAGGAGGGCGACCTGGGCGATGCCCTGCCCCATCGTGCCGGCGCCGATGACCGCCACAGTGCGGGACCGCTCGATTGCTGTCATGACCCGATCCTCCCGCACCGACTTGTCCACAGGTCCGCCGGGCCCTCTTGTCCCGACCGATCGTTCGGTTACTCTAACTCCAGTCTGCTCTTCTTCACCCGCCCCTGCCTGATCCCAGTCCGCGCACCAGACCGATCTTGCCCGGCTCAACGAGGAGTTGGTCCCTGATGGCCGCCGAGCCCACCGTCCCCCAGCTGACCGAGAAGCACCGTCCCACCCTGGACCAGGCGCTGTCGGCCATCCGCACCCGCGCCTACTGGTCGCCGCACCCCGAGCACCCCAAGGCCTACGGGGAGACCGCCCCGGCCGACGGGCTCGCGGCGTTCGAGGCCCTGCGCGGCACCCGTTTCGAGCTCGACCAGCCCGGCACCGACGGCTGGACGGGCGGCGAGGTGTCCCCGTACGGCCCCGAGCTGGGCGTCGAGTACCCGCACGCCGACCCGGAGGTGCTACTGCCCGCGATGCGCGCGGGCATGGGCGCCTGGCGGGACGCCGGGCCCGAGACCCGCGCCGTGGTCTGCGTCGAGATCCTCGCCCGGATCTCGGCCCGCACGCACGAGTTCGCCCACGCGGTGATGCACACCAGCGGCCAGGCCTTCATGATGGCGTTCCAGGCGGGCGGCCCCCACGCGCAGGACCGCGGTCTGGAGGCCGTGGCCTACGCGTACGCGGAGCAGGTCCGCGTCCCGGGGCAGGCCGACTGGGAGAAGCCGCAGGGCAAGAAGGACCCGCTCAAGCTCGGCAAGACGTTCACCGCCGTGCCGCGCGGCATCGCGCTGATGATCGGCTGCAACACCTTCCCCACCTGGAACGGCTACCCGGGCCTGTTCGCCTCCCTGGCCACCGGCAACGCCGTCCTGGTGAAGCCGCACCCCCGGGCGATCCTCCCGCTCGCGCTGACGGTGCGAGTGGCCCGCGAGGTCCTCGCCGAGGCCGGCTTCGACCCGAACCTGGTGGCGCTGGCGGTGGAGCGGCCGGGCGAGGGCATCGCCAAGACGCTCGCCGTGCGCCCCGAGATCAAGCTGATCGACTACACCGGCTCCACGGAGTTCGGCGACTGGCTGGAGGCCAACGCCCGCCAGGCGCAGGTGTACACGGAGAAGGCCGGCGTGAACACCGTCGTCCTCGACTCCACGGACGACTACAAGGGCATGCTGTCCAACCTGGCGTTCTCGCTGTCCCTCTACAGCGGCCAGATGTGCACCACCCCGCAGAACCTGCTGATCCCGCGCGAGGGCATCGCCACCGACGCCGGACACAAGACGTACGACGAGGTCGTGGCCGACCTCGCGGCCTCGGTCGGCGGCCTGCTGGGCGATGACGCCCGGGCCAACGCCCTGCTGGGCGCGCTGGTCAACCCGGACGTCAAGGCCCGGCTGGAGGCGGCGGCCGGTCTGGGCGAGGTCGCGCTGGCCTCGCGCGAGGTCGCGAACCCGGAGTTCCCGGACGCGGTGGTCCGCACGCCGGTGATGGTCAAGCTGGACGCCGCCAAGGCCGACCCGGAGGCCCCCTACCTCTCGGAGTGCTTCGGCCCGGTCTCGTTCGCGGTCGCGGTCGACTCCACGGCCGACGCGCTGGAGCTGCTGCGCCGCACGGTGCGGGAGAAGGGCGCGATGACGGTGGGCGCCTACACCACGTCGGCGGACACCGAGCGGGCCGTCGAGGAGGTCTGTCTGGAGGAGTCGGCGCAGCTGTCGCTGAACCTGACCGGCGGGGTCTTCGTCAACCAGACGGCGGCCTTCTCGGACTTCCACGGCTCCGGCGGCAACCCGGCGGCCAACGCGGCCCTGTGCGACGGCGCCTTCGTCGCGAACCGCTTCCGCGTGGTGGAGGTCCGCCGCCAGGCCTAGACCGTGGCCTGGTCCGGGTGCGGCCCGCCCCAGTGGAAGAGGGCCATGGCCACGCTGGTGGCCAGGTTGTAGCTGGAGACCTGTGGCCGCATCGGCAGGGACACCAGGTGATCGGCCCGGGCCCGCAGCTCGGGCGAGATCCCGTGGCGTTCCGAGCCGAAGGCGAGCAGGGCGTCGTCCGGGAGGGTGAGGGCACGGATGTCCTCACCCTCCGGGTCGAGCGCGTACAGCGGCCCGGGGGGCAGGGTCTCCAGGTCGACCCGGTCGACGGTGGTCGCGTAGTGCAGGCCGGCCCCGGCCCGGACCACGTTGGGGTGCCAGGGGTCGAGATCACCGCGCGTGACCACTCCGGTGGCGCCGAAGCCGGCGGCGAGACGGACGACGGCGCCCACGTTGCCGAGGTTGCGCGGGTTGTCCAGGACCACGATCGGCGCGGCGCGGCCCGGCCGGCGCAGCGCCGCACGGCCCGCCTCGCGGTCCGGCCGCACGGCGAGCGCGGCCACCCCGGTGGGGTGCACCCGGGCGAGCAACCCCTTGAGTTCCGCCCCGCGCACCAGCCCGCGGACCCGCGCCTCCACGTCCGGGGCCAGTTCGGCGGCCAACGCCCCGACGGCCTCGGGATCGTCGGCGACGACGGCTTCCACCCGGGCGCCGAAGCGCAGCGCGTGCTTCAACGCGTGGAACCCGTCGAGCAGGACCACGTCCTCCCGGCTCGCGACCTCCCGCCACTCCCGCGCGACCTGTCCGGGCTCCCCGTGCTGCTCACTCATACCGCCGACCCTACGGGCCCCGCCGGACCCCCGTGACCGGCGTGCGCCTCCGTCAGCGCGCGACCTCGGCCGGGGCCGGGGTCGGGGCGTCCAGGGAGCCAGGCGGCGGCTCCGGGACGGCCCGGTCGCGCCGGCGCAGGGCGCCGGCCCTGGCGCCGAGCCAGACGAGGAACACCGTCGGCAGGAACACCGCGTCGGCCGCGATCATCGCCAGCGAGAAGAACGGCAGTCCGAGCAGCACCGCGATTCCGGCGTGCTCCAGCATCATCACCGCGAGCAGCACGTTCTTGATGCGCCGGTTGAACAGCGTGAACGGGAACGCGACCTGGACCGCGACCGTCCCGTAGGTCAGCAGCATCACCATGGTCCCGCTGCCCGCCAGCACCCCGGACAGCCCCGGCCACGGGGTGAAGTAGTCCAGGCCCAGCGGGTAGTACAGCGCGGTGCCGTCCTGCCAGCGCGAGCCCTGGATCTTGTACCAGCCCGCCGTGGCGTAGATCAGACAGACCTCCGCCATGATCACCATCATCGCGGCGTTGTGCAGCAGGTTGGCCAGCACGTCGAGGACGGCCCGGCCCTCCCCCTCCGGCTCGAAGCGGTCGACGAGCCACCACAGCCCGAGCACCACCCACAGCGCCGCGAAGGCGGCGAGCCAGCCGGCGCCGAACCGCCCGGTCACCGCCCCGTACGCGAAGAGCAGCCCGAGCACGCTCCACAGCACGGGCCCGGCCGCACCCGCCGAGGCCGAGCCGCCCCGGCGCGCCCGGCGGGCGTCCAGGGACCAGACCCGCGCGCACCGGGTGAGCACGAGGTACATCGCCATCAGGTGGATGACGTTGTCCCCGCCGTCCCCCATGAAGACGCTGCGGTTCTGCAGGGACAGCACCCCGATCATGAAGAGCACGGACGTCGCCCGGGTCCGCCAGCCCAGCATCAGCAGCACGCTCGCGAGCACGGAGAGCCCGTAGACGAGCTCGAACCACCAGGTCGCGTCGGACCACATCAGCACCGTGAAGGCCCGGTTCGAGGCGATCAGCCGCTCGGCCATCCCCCAGCTCCAGGGGCCGTCGGGCCCGTACAGCTCGTGCCGGTGCGGGAACTCCCGCAGCAGGAAGAACAGCCAGGTCGCGGAGAACCCGATGCGCACCACGGCGCTCTGGTACGGCCCCAGCGCCCGGCCGGTGACCTGCGCCAGGGCCTGCCCGGCGGCCGCGCGGGCGCGGCTGCGCGCGCTCGGCCTCAGACCGTCCACCACGGCAGCTCCCGGTAGTAGGTCCGGGTGTCGCTCTGCTCGTCGCTCCACTTCGGCGCGGCCACGGCGGTCGTCGCCGAGCGCAACTGGATGCGTACGATCCGGTCGTCCTCCCGCTCCCCGGGCGCCATCCGGTCCATGGCGATGCGGCGCAGGTACTCCTCCGACAGCGCGCCGCGCTCCCCGTTCGGCTTGTTGTTCTCGTCGTGGGAGCCGGTGAAGAAGTCCCAGGCCCGCCGCAGCTCGTTCTGCTCGGTGTGGCTCGGCAACAGGCTGTGGCGGATCGCCGCGCCGTCCTCGGCGGACAGGTCGCGCCAGCCGCCGGTGGTCAGCCCGCCGTCCGAGGCCCGTACCTGGGTCCGCACCTGGACCGCGATGTTCTGCTGGAGGGGGTTGGGTGCGAAGAGCTTCCAGTTCTGTTCGAACTCGGGGTAGATCCAGGCGTCGATCGTGCTCGCGTGGCGCTTGCTGAGCGTGTTGGACGGGGCCACGTGCAGGAAGACGGCCGCGAGGTGCCCGCAGGCCGCCACGGCGACGATCCCCAGCGCGAGGGCCACGACCACCCGGTAAGGGGTGGACAGACCGGCGATCCCGGGCGCCCTGGGCGGCGCTTCGACGACCGGTGGACCGGCCTCGGTGGCCACGGGCGCACCCGGCGTGACGTCCTGCGGAACGGGCTGTTCCGAAGGCTCGCGCTCGTTCGAATCCATCCCGCCCCGATCATCCGGCTTCCACAGGGTTGCCCACAGAGGTTGACACCCTACGGGCCGCCGTCTCACCATTGAAGAGGATGAACCGAACGATCGGTCGGTCGGGGGACCGGCGGCCGGCCGACAAACTCTGACAGGGAGCCCGCAATGGTCACAGTGACCCCGGAGTCCGGGCAGGAAGAAGCCCTGGGGGCCGACCTCGGGGGCCGGCTGCTGGCTGCCTTCGACGCCGCCGTGGCCGCGGACGAGCGAGTGGAGCCGCGCGACTGGATGCCCGACGAGTACCGCGCCTCCCTGGTCCGCCAGATGGCCCAGCACGCGCACTCCGAGATCATCGGCATGCAGCCCGAGGCCAACTGGATCACCCGCGCGCCCTCGCTCCGCCGCAAGGCGATCCTGATGGCCAAGGTCCAGGACGAGGCCGGCCACGGCCTGTACCTGTACAGCGCCGCGGAGACCCTCGGCACCAGCCGCGACGAACTCCTCGACAAGCTCCACTCGGGCAAGCAGAAGTACTCGTCGATCTTCAACTACCCCACCCTGACCTGGGCCGACGTCGGCGCGATCGGCTGGCTCGTGGACGGCGCGGCGATCACCAACCAGGTTCCGATCTGCCGCTGCTCCTACGGCCCGTACGCCCGCGCCATGGTCCGGATCTGCAAGGAGGAGTCCTTCCACCAGCGCCAGGGCTTCGAGCTGCTGATGGCGCTCTCGAAGGGCACCGAGGAGCAGCACGCGATGGCGCAGGACGCCGTCGACCGCTGGTGGTGGCCCTCGCTGATGATGTTCGGCCCGCCGGACGACGAGTCGGCGCACTCCGCGCAGTCCATGGCCTGGCGCATCAAGCGCCACACCAATGACGAGCTGCGCCGGCGCTTCGTGGACATCGCCGTGCCGCAGGCCGAGGCGCTGGGCCTGACGCTGCCCGACCCGCACATCAAGTGGAACGAGGAGAGCGGACACCACGACTTCGGCGCCATCGACTGGGCCGAGTTCTGGGACGTCCTCAAGGGCAACGGCCCCTGCAACGAGGAACGCCTCACGCGCCGCCGCACGGCGCACGAGGAAGGCGCCTGGGTCCGCGACGCGGCCGCGGCGTACGCCGAGAAGCAAGCGAGCAAGGCAAGCACCGAAAGCGAGGCACGGGTATGACGCAGAACTGGCCCCTGTGGGAGGTGTTCGTGCGCTCACGCCGCGGCCTCTCGCACACGCACGCCGGAAGTCTCCACGCACCGGACGCGGAGATGGCCCTGCGCAACGCCCGTGACCTGTACACGCGGCGCAACGAGGGCGTCTCGATCTGGGTGGTGCCCTCCACAGGGATCACCGCCTCGTCCCCCGACGAGCGGGACCCGTTCTTCGCCCCGTCCGCCGACAAGCCGTACCGGCACCCCACCTTCTACGAGATCCCCGAGGGGGTGCGCCACCTGTGAGCGGCACCGACACCACCACCGAGACCAGCCCCGCCACGCTCCGCCCAGCCGCCCTCGCCCTCGGCGACGACGCGCTGATCCTGTCCCACCGCCTCGGCGAGTGGGCGGGCCACGCCCCCGTCCTGGAGGAGGAGGTCGCCCTCGCCAACATCGCCCTCGACCTGCTCGGACAGGCCCGCGTCCTGCTCTCCATGGCCGGGGACGAGGACGAGCTGGCGTTCCTGCGCGACGAGCGGTCCTTCCGCAACCTCCAACTGGTCGAGCAGCCGAACGGCGACTTCGCCCACACCATCGCCCGCCAGCTCTACTTCTCCCTCTACCAGCACGAGCTGTACACGGTGCTGGCCGCGGGCGACGGCCCGTTCGCCCCGCTGGCGGCCAAAGCCGTCAAGGAGACCGCGTACCACCGCGACCACGCCGAACAGTGGACGCTGCGGCTCGGCGACGGCACCGAGGAGAGCCGCGCCCGGATGCTGACCGCGCTGAACGCGCTGTGGCGCTACACCGGGGAGATGTTCCGGCCGATCGACGGGCTCGACGGCGTGGACTGGCAGGCCCTGGAGCAGCGTTGGTCGGCCGCCGTGGGCGCCGTGCTGGAGCGGGCCGGGCTCACCCTGCCCGAAGGTCGGCGCACGGGCGCCTGGGCCGCCGGCGCCGGCCGCGAGGGGCTGCACACCGAGTCGTTCGGGCGGATGCTCGCGGAAATGCAGCACCTGCACCGCAGCCACCCGGGAGCGTCGTGGTGACCACCGGCACGGAGATGACCCGGCTGGAGGCCGAGCTGGCCGACCTGGCCGGGTCGGTCCCCGACCCCGAGCTGCCCGTCCTCAGCCTCGCCGAGCTCGGCGTCATGCGCGGGGTCCGGATGTACGACGACGGGCACGTCGAGGTCACCCTCACCCCGACCTACACCGGCTGCCCGGCCATCGAGGCGATGTCCGACGACATCCGGCGGATCCTGACCGACCACGGCATACCGGAGGTCCGGGTGCGGACGGTCCTGGCCCCCGCCTGGTCGACCGACGACATCAGCGCCGAAGGCCGCCGCAAGCTGGCCGAGTTCGGCATCGCCCCGCCCCGCCCCCATTCCGCCGGCGGACCGGTCCCGCTCACGCTGTCGGTCCGCTGCCCCCACTGCGGATCGACCGACACCGAGCTGCTCAGCCGGTTCTCCTCCACCGCGTGCAAGGCGCTGCGCCGCTGTGTCGCCTGCCGCGAACCGTTCGACCACTTCAAGGAGCTCTAGATGGCCGTGTCCCCGCCGTCGCCCACACCGGTGTCCGCGCGCCCCGCGCGCCACGGCGCGTTCCACTCCTTGACGGTGGCGGCGATCGACCGGCTCACCGACGACTCGGTGGCGCTGACCCTGAGCGTGCCGCAGGAGTTGCGCGCCGAGTACCTCCACGCTCCCGGCCAGCACCTCACCCTGCGCCGACGCGGCCCGGAGGGGACGGAGGTCCGCCGTACGTACTCGATCTGCTCGCCCGCGCCCGGCGCCGCCGGTCCCGCGCTGCTGCGGGTCGGGGTGCGCCTGGTGGAGGGCGGGGAGTTCTCCACGTTCGCGCACAAGGAGATCGCCGCCGGCGACGTGCTCGACGTGATGGTCCCCGCCGGGCGGTTCGTGCTGGACCCGGCGGCCGCGCCGGCCGCCGCGTACTATGCGGCGATCGTCGGCGGCAGCGGGATCACCCCGGTGCTGTCGATCGCCGCCTCGCTGCTGTCGGCCCGACCCGACGCCCGGTTCTGCCTGGTGCGCAGCGACCGTACGGCCGCCTCGACGATGTTCCTGGAGGAGGTCGCGGACCTCAAGGACCGCTACCCGGACCGCTTCCAGTTGGTGACCGTCCTGTCCCGCGAGGAGCAGGAGGCCGGGCTGCCGTCCGGCCGGCTGGACGAGGAGCGCCTGACGACGCTGCTGCCCGCGCTGCTGCCGGTGGCCGAGGTGACCGGCTGGTTCCTGTGCGGCCCCTACGGCCTGGTGCAGGGCGCGGAACGGGCCCTGGGCGCGCTGGGCGTCGGCCGGACCCGGGTGCACGAGGAGATCTTCCACGTCGAGGACGCCGCCCCGTCGGCCCCGGTCCGTACCGCGACCGCCACCCAGGGGCGCGTCACGGCGCGGCTCGACGGCCGCTCGGGCACCTGGCCCGTCGAGGACGGCGAGTCCCTGTTGGACGCGGTGCTGCGCAACCGCGCGGACGCCCCGTACGCCTGCAAGGGCGGGGTGTGCGGCACCTGCCGGGCGTTCCTGGTGTCGGGCGAGGTCCGGATGGACCGCAACTTCGCGCTGGAGACGGAGGAGACGGAGGCCGGCTTCGTGCTGGCCTGCCAGTCGCACGCGGTGACGGAGGAAGTGGAGATCGACTTCGACCGCTGACCCGACCGGACCGCCTGCCCCGGGGGCCGTGCGCTTCCAGGGCCGCTCGTTCTTCCCCGCACGTTCTCGGGGCCGCGCGTTCTCGGGGCCGCGCGTTCTCAGGGCCGCGCGTTCTCAGAGCCGCGCGTTCTCGGGGCTGTGCATTCTCGGGGCTGTGCATTCTTCCTTCCCCGCGCATGCTCGGGGCTGTGCATTTTCAAGAACCTATTCTATCTTGACGCCCCGTCAGGTCTGAACGGGATCCGGTGCACGCGGGAGGACAGGCAGTGGACTTCACCTTCACCGAGGAACAGCAGGCGGCCGTCGAGGCGGCGAGGGCCGTGTTCGCGGACGTCGCCCCCGACGGCGTGCCCAGCCCCGCCCTCTCGCCCGGAGCCGTGGCCGACGACTTCGATCGCCCCCTGTGGGCCGGGCTCGCCGGATCCGACCTGCTGAGCCTGGTCCTCGCCGAGGAACACGGCGGTGCGGGACTCGACGCCATCGCCCTGTGCCTGGTGCTCCGCGAGGCGGCGAAGGTGCTGGCCCGGGTGCCGCTGCTGGAGCACTGTGCCACCGCCATGGCCGTCCAGGCCCACGGCAGCACCGAGTTGGCGGCCGCCCTGCTGCCCGGCGCCGGTCGGGGCGAGATCGTCCTCACCGCCGCCGCGCACGGTCGCACCGGCCACGATCCCGCCGAACTCGCCGTCTCCGCACGGCGGGACGGCGCGCACTGGGTCCTGGACGGGGTGCAGACCTCCGTCGCCTGGGGGCACAACACCGACTGGATCGCCGTCCCGGCCCACGCCGGGGAAGGTGAGGCCGTGCTCGCGCTGGTGCCGCGCACCGGCGAGGGGGTGACCCTCGCGGACCAGTACTCGACGAGCGGGGAGCGGCTCGCCGAGCTCTCCCTGGACGGCGTACGGGTGCCCGCGACGCACCTTCTCGACGCGCCCGACGCCTGGGACGGACTCCGCCGGCTGCTGACCACCGGCACGTGCGCGCTCGCGCTCGGGCTGGGGGAGGCCGTGCTCACGATGACCGGCCAGTACACCGGCAAGCGCGAGCAGTTCGGCTTCCCCATCGCCACTTTCCAGGCCGTGGCCGTCCAGGCGGCCGACCGCTACATCGACCTGCGGGCCATGGAGGTGACCCTCTGGCAGGCCGCCTGGCGGCTCGAATCGGCGACGGCCGGCGCGGGCGGGCCGCTGCCGATCGCCGGGGACGTCGCGGTGGCCAAGATCTGGGCCTCGGAGGGCGTACGCCGGGTCGTGCAGACCGCCCAGCACCTGCACGGAGGCTTCGGCGCCGACACCGAGTACCCGCTGCACCGCTACCACGCATGGGCCAAGCAACTGGAACTCCAGTTGGGCCCGGCCGCGGCGCACGAGGAGGCCCTGGGCGACCTGCTGGCCGCCCACCCCCTCGCCTGAGCGAACCCCGGGGGCGCGACCCCCGTGCGGACTACAGCACGAAGGCCGGGTTCCCGTTGTCCGTCACCATCGGGCGCCCGGCACCGTCCCAGGCCTGCATGCCGCCGTCGATGTTCACGGCGTCGATGCCCTGGCGCACCAGGTACTGGGTGACCTGCGCGGAGCGCCCGCCGACCCGGCACATCACGTGCACCCGGCCGCCGTCCTCGATGGCCTCGGTCAGCTCGCCGAAGCGGGCGACGAAGTCGCTCATCGGGATGTGCAGCGCGCCCTCGACATGTCCGGCCGCCCATTCGTCGTCCTCACGGACGTCCAGGACAAAGCCTTCGGAGGGCACCGCGGCGGCGTCCACCGAGGGAAGCGGTCCGAAGTTCATAGCTGTCGCCTTCTCTCGTCACGAATCCGGCTGCCAACCTATCCGACCGCCCACCGACGCCCCAGCCACCAGGCGCCGCCCGCCCCGCGCGCGAGGCGCCTCCCGGCGCTCCGCGCCGCCGCGCTACCCGGCCAGTTCGGCGAGTTCCGACTCTCGCTCGGACACCCGCTCCAGCAACTGTTCCGCGATCTCCTCCAGCAGCCGGTCCGGATCCTCCGGCGCCATCCGCAGCATCGACCCGATCGCGCTGTCCTCCAGCTCCCGCGCCACGACCGCCAGCAGTTCCTTGCGCGCCGCCAGCCACTCCAGCCGGGCGTACAGCTCCTCGCTCTCGCTCGGCCGGGCGGCCTCCGGCACGGGGCCCGCCGCCCACTCCTCGGCCAGCTCGCGCAGCGCCTTCTCCTCGCCCCGCCCGTAGGCCGCGTTGACCCGCATGATGAAGGCGTCGCGCCGCTCCCGCTCGGTCTCGTCCTGCGCGAGGTCGGGGTGCGCCTTGCGGACCAGCTCGCGGTAGAGCTTGCGCACCTCTTCCGACGGCCGCACCCGCTCCGGAGGCCGCACGGACCGCTCGGTGAGCATGGCGGACGCGTCGTCGGACATCCCGTCCGAGTCCAGCCAGTCGTTGAACAGCTCGTCGACACCGGGCATCGGCATCACCAGGGCGCGTGCCTCGTGCGCCCGTCGCAGATCCTCGGGGTCACCGCTGCGCGCCGCCTTGGCCTCCGCGATCAGAGCGTCCAGCTCGTCGAGACGCGAGTACATCGGTCCGAGTTTCTGGTGGTGCAGGCGGGAGAAGTTCTCGACCTCCACCCGGAAGGTCTCCACCGCGATCTCGAACTCGATGAGCGCCTGCTCGGCCGCCCGTACCGCCCGGTCCAACCGCGCCTCGGGCCGCTCCTCACCGGCCCCGGCGGCGTCACCGGCGGCGTCGGAGCCACCGACACCACCGGACTCACCTGCACCACCGGACTCACCGGCCCCACCGGCGCCGACACCGGCGTCGGTGGACGCGACGGGCTCTTCGGGAACTGTCTGGTCGCTCTGCTCGGTCTGCTCGCTCACCCGGCCACCCTAAGGCCGGTCCGGCCGGTCCGGTCGGGCCGATGTTTCACGTGAAACACTCAGACCCCGGCCTCGGCCGCGATCCGCCCGTTGCGCACGGCCGTCACCAGGACCTCGTGATCGGCCTCGCTGCGGTCCGCGTAGGCCACCGCGAAGTCGGCCATGGCCTCGTCCAGCTCCTCGTTCTTGCCGCAGTACCCGGCCAGCAGTCGGGGATCGACGCTGTGCGCGTGCGCCCGGGCCAGCAGGGCCCCGGTCATCCGGCCGTAGTCGTCGATCTGGTCCACGGCCAGCGCCGCCGGGTCCACGCTGCCCTTGCGGTTGCGGAACTGGCGCACCTGGAACGGCCGCCCCTCCACCGTGGTCCAGCCCAGCAGGATGTCCGAGACCACCTGCATCCGCTTCTGCCCGGCCACCACCCGGCGCCCGTCATGCTCCTCCGGCGCCGCGTGGAAGCCCAGCGCGGGCAGGTGCGGAAGCAGCACCGAGGGCCGGGCCTCCTTCACCTGGAGGACCAACGGCTCTCCCCGGTGGTCCAGCAGCAGCACCACGTACGAGCGCGTCCCGACGCTCCCGGTCCCGACCACGCGGAAGGCCACGTCCTGGATCGCGTACCGGGCCAGCAGCGGCAGCCGGTCCCCCTGGAGGGTGTGCAGGTACGGGCCGAGCGAGGCCGCCACGGCCGCGGCCTCGGCGTCGCCGACCCGGCGCAGCACGGGCAGCGCGTCCACGAAGCGGCGCCGTCCGTCGGTCCCGACCTCCGTCGACCGGGCGGCGAACCGGGCCGAGGTGTTGTTGCGGGCCTTCTCCGAGACCCGCTCCAACGTGCCCAGCAGATCCCGCGCGTCGGCGTGCGAGACCAGTTCCTCGTCGGCGATGGCGTTCCAGGCGTCCAGCGCCGGCAGCTTGGCCAGCAGCCTCAGGGTCCGGCGGTACGCGCCCACCGCGTCCAGGGCCGCGGCCCGGCAGGTGTCCTCGTCGGCCCCGGCCACCCGCCCCGCCAGCACCAGCGAGGTCGCCAGCCGCTTGACGTCCCACTCCCACGGACCGAACTCGGTCTCGTCGAAGTCGTTCAGGTCGATGACCAGTCGCCCGCGCGCGTCCCCGTAGAGGCCGAAGTTCGCCGCGTGCGCGTCACCGCAGATCTGGGCGCCGACACCGGTCACCGGACCGCCGGACAGGTCGTGCGCCATGAGACCGGCCGACCCGCGCAGGAACGCGAAGGGGTTGGCGGCCATCCTGCCCACCCGTATCGGCGTCAGCTCGGCGACCCGGCCCACATTGGACTCCTCGACGGCCCGCACGGCGTCGGGCCGGTCGGTCGGGGGCTCGAACAGCGCGTGCGCCGTGCGCGGCACCCGCAGCCTCAGCGCCTTGCCGGCCTCCTTGGGGGATCCCCCCTCGACGCGGGGGGCGAACCCCTCCACCACCGGGATCCGCCCGCCGTCCGTCACGTCAGCCGCTCTCTCGCGCTGCCCCGGTACCGTCGCCATGCCTGCCGCCCCCACCCGTAACGTCGTACTCGGCCCGCGTCATCGACGCGGGCCCCGACCGTATCTACAGGCCCGCGTCCCTGGCCAGCAGGGCCGCCTGCACCCGGTTCTCGCACTTCAGCTTGGCCAGGATCCGGCTGACGTAGGTCTTCACGGTGGCCTCGCTCATGTGCAGTCGGCGCCCGGCCTCCGCGTTGGACAGTCCCTCGCCGAGCAGGGCGAGCACCCCCCGCTCCCGCTCGCTCAGCCCGGCCACGCGACGACGGGCCTCCTCGCCCCGCCCGGTGGACTGCCCGGAGGCCAACTGGTCCACCACGTGCCGGGTCGCCGCGGGCGAGAGGTAGGCGTCGCCGGCCGCCGCGGCCCGCACCGCGCCGATCAGTTCACCCGGCGCGGAGTCCTTCAGCAGGAACCCGGCGCCGCCCTCGCCCAGCGCGCGCAGGACGTTCTCCCGCTCGCCGAAGGTGGTGAGGATCAGGGCCCGCACCTCGGGCACGGCGCGGCCCAGTTCGCCCAGTGCCGTCAGCCCGTCCATGACCGGCATCTGGATGTCGAGCAGCATCACGTCCGGGTGGTGTGCCCGGGCCAGTTCCACCGCCTCCCGGCCGTTGGCCGCCTCCGCCACGACCTCGATGTCCGACGCCGAGGTCAGGATCATCCTTATGCCCGCCCGGATCAGCGGCTCGTCGTCGGCGATCACGACGCGGATCACTCTGGGTGTCACCCGTGCTCCTACTGCTTGACCTCGTACGTCTGTTTGTCGACGAGCTTCCCGTCCTTGAAGCAGAACCGGTAAACCGTATCGGTGTTCAGCCGCGTCTCCTCCGCGGAGAGCAACGCCACGCAGTCCGTACCGGGCGGCTGCTTCGGCCCCTTCCCCGCCAAGCCCGACGTCAGGATGCTGTCGCCGTCGGGCAGCCGCCCGCGGACCGCGTCCTCCGCCTCGCCCACGTGCGTCGAGTCGTACTCCGACTCGCTGATCATGGCGTTGTTCGCGGTACCCACCAGCAGGGCCACGCCCGCCCCGAGGACGATGACGAGCAGGACCACCGCGGCGACCGCGATGCCGCAGCCCAACGCGACCCCGCCGGTGCGGCTGCGTCCGCGGACCGCCAACTCCCGGTCGACGGCCGCCCAGTCCATCGGCGGCGCGCCCTTCAGCCCCATCGCCTGCGTCTGCTGGCCGAAGTCGTCGGCCATGTCCTCGACCGTCCCGGCCGGTTCCGCCCCGTACGGCAGGACGCCCGCCACCCGGAACCCGCCGCCCTCGCCGGCCCCCGTGTGGACCATGCCGCCGACCAGTCGGGCCCGCTCGCGCAGCCCCGTCAGCCCCTGCCCGCCGGACACCACCTCGCCGGCCCCCGGGCCCTCCGCCGGGCCGTTGGCGATCTCCACCACGAGGGAGTCGTCCTCGTACCGCAGTTCCACCGTGATCCGCGCCCCCGGGGCGTGCTTGTAGGCGTTGGTGAGCGCCTCCTGTGCGATTCGGTACGCCGCGTGGTCGCAGGCCGCCACCAGCGGCCGCTGCCGACCCGAGACGGTCAGCCGGACGTCGGTGCCCGCGATCCGCGCCGCCTCCACGAGCCCGGCGATGCCCGCCACCCCGCGGGCAGCGGGCTGCGACGCCTCCTCCACGGGGACCGGCGCCTCGACCCCGTCGCGCAGGATCCCGACCACCTCGCGCAGTTCGTGCATCGCCGCCACCGAGGCGTGCCGCAGCACCCCCACCGCCTCGCGCTGGCGGTCGGTGAGTTTCGGGTCCACCTCAAGGGCGCCGGTGTGCACCGAGATCAGCGCCAGTTGGTGGCCCAGGCTGTCGTGCATGTCCTGCGCGATGCGCTGCCGTTCCCGCAGTCGAGCCTGCCCGGCGACCATCGCCCGCTCGCGCATCAGTTGCCCGTTGCGCTCCTGGAGGGCGCGCAGCAACGTACGGCGCTGGGACCAGTACCGGCTGGCGAGACCCGGCATGACGGTGACGGCCAGGAACATCAGCGTGGAGAACACGATCGTCAGCAGGAGCCGTGTGTGCGACCACTCGGCCACCACACTGAAGCCGACCTCCGCGACGAAGGCGGCGGTGAAGGCCCCCAGGGCCCGACCGACGTCCTCGATCCGGCGCCCCGCCGACCAGCCCAGCAGGGCCGTGATCAGGAACGTTCCGGGCAGGAACGGCGACACCGCCGCACCCACGATCAGCGTGGTCGCGGGCAGCCGCCGGCGCAACAGCGTCAGCGCCACCACGGCCAGGACGCCGGCCGACATCCGCAGCGGGGTGCCGTTGTCGAGCTCCTCGATCCCCAGGCCGAGCAGGGCGATCACACCGGCCATCGCCAGGTCCCCCGCCACCATCCGGCGGGACCAGGGCTCCGGCCCCCTCAGCCAGTCCCGGCCCGCACGCATCCCCGCCGTCGCTTCCACGCGCCCGACCCTAGACACCCGCGCGCGTCGCCCGCCGCCCACTTTCGTCGCGCCCCGCCCGACGAAAGTCTGACGTCGCGCGAAGGCCTCGGGGGACGACGGCGTGAAGACCGCGGAGAGAGGGCCGTCACACATCGCCCCCGGACACGACGAAAGAACCCCCACTCCGGATTTCCCCGGAGTGGGGGTTCTCTCAATTCGACCCGAGTGGTTCGAGAACCAATCGAAGTGGGCGAGGGGGGATTTGAACCCCCACGTCCCGAAGGACACTGGCACCTGAAGCCAGCGCGTCTGCCGTTCCGCCACTCGCCCGAGCGGCTACCAGTGGATCTTCCCTTTCGGGCCGTTCCCCTGGCGACGTCGAAAGATTAGCACGCCAGACGGGGTGGAATCACATCCCTTTTCCCGCTCCCCCCACCTCACCCTCGACAGCCCCTCCCGCACTCCCGTCCCGGTGCGGGACACTGTCCCTTGAGCGCCCCTACGATCGCTTGTGAGGACCAACACTCATCGGCACGAGGCCGAAGGGGAACCAGCCGAATCCGCCACGCGTGGATACGATCAGTAAGCAGTACAGGGCGACAACGACGGAGGAGGTGCCCCATGGGAGTCCTGAAGCGGTTCGAGCAGCGACTCGAAGGTCTGGTGAACGGCACCTTCGCCAAGGTGTTCAAGTCCGAGGTCCAGCCGGTGGAGATCGCCGGCGCCCTCCAGCGGGAGTGCGACAACAACGCCACCATCTGGAACCGCGAGCGGACCGTCGTACCCAACGACTTCATCGTGGAACTCAGCGCCGGCGACTACGACCGCCTGAGTCCCTACTCCGGTCAGCTCGGCGACGAGCTCGCGGGCCTCGTCCGCGACTACGCCAAGCAGCAGCGCTACAGCTTCATGGGGCCGATCAAGGTCCATCTGGAGAAGGCCGACGACCTCGACACGGGCCTCTACCGCGTCCGAAGCCGTACGCTCGCCTCCAGCACCTCCCAGCCCGGCGGCGGCCCCCTGGCGCAGGCCCCGGCTCCCGACAGCCCGCAGGGCGGATACGGGTACCCCCCGGCCGCCGCCCCGCCCATGCCCAGCGCCCCGCCCCCCGGCGGACCCGGCGCCCGCAGGACCGCCCCCGGCGGCCCCGGCGGAGCGGCCCCCATGACTTCCGGCGGCGCAGGCACCACGCGCCGTTGGATCGAGATCAACGGCACCCGCCATCAGATCTCGCGCGGCACGCTCGTACTCGGCCGAAGCACCGAGGCCGATGTGCGGATCGACGACCCCGGCGTTTCCCGCCGGCACTGTGAGATCCGGACCGGAACGCCCCCGACGATCCAGGATCTGGGGTCCACCAACGGCATCGTGGTGGACGGGCAGCACACCACCCGCGCTACGCTCCGCGACGGCTCGCGGATCGTCGTGGGCAGCACCACCATCATTTATCGGCAAGCCGAAGGGTGAAGCGGGGGCAATGTCAGAGCTGACCCTGACGGTCATGCGGTTGGGTTTCCTGGCCGTTTTGTGGCTGTTCGTCATCGTGGCCGTCCAGGTCATTCGCAGCGACCTCTTCGGAACGCGAGTCACGCAACGCGGCTCCCGCCGGGGAGGCGCCAACAGCGCTCCGCAACAGTCGGGGCGGCAGTCCGCGCCACCACAGCAGCGCCAGCGGCGCGGTGCGCCGACCAAGCTGGTCGTCTCGGAGGGCACCCTCACGGGCACCACCGTCGCCCTCGCCGGGCAGACGATCACGCTGGGTCGCGCCCACGACTCGACGATCGTGCTGGACGACGACTACGCGTCGAGCCGTCATGCCAGGATCTACCCGGATCGTGACGGCCAGTGGATCGTCGAGGACCTCGGGTCCACCAACGGCACGTATCTCGACCGGACCAGGCTGACCACCCCGACGCCCATTCCGCCGGGCGCCCCGATCCGCATCGGCAAGACCGTCATCGAGCTGCGGAAGTAGTACCAGAATGAGCGAGCGGAGCGAGCGAGCCGCGGCGGTCCGTCCCACCGGGGACTGCGACCGGAGCGCGCTCCCGACCGGAGGGTGGGCAGTGTGGCTCGAGACCGGTTGTACCCGGAGGCATCGTCGACAGGGCAGGTGCGCATGAGTCTGTCCCTGCGGTTCGCCGCCGGATCGCACAAGGGCATGATCCGCGAGGGGAACGAGGACTCCGGCTACGCCGGGCCCCGTCTCCTCGCGATCGCCGACGGCATGGGCGGCCAGGCCGCCGGTGAGGTCGCGAGCTCCGAGGTGATCTCCACGCTCGTGCAGCTCGACGACGACGTCCCGGGCTCCGACATCCTCACCGCGCTCAGCGTGGCCGTGCAGCGCGCCAACGACCAGTTGCGCGTCATGGTCGAGGAGGACCCCCAGCTCGAAGGCATGGGCACCACGCTCACCGCCCTGCTGTGGACCGGCCAGAGGCTCGGCCTCGTGCACGTCGGCGACTCCCGCGCCTACCTGCTCCGCGACGGTGTCCTCACGCAGATCACCCAGGACCACACCTGGGTGCAACGGCTCGTCGACGAGGGCCGGATCACCGAAGAGGAAGCCACCACCCACCCGCAGCGCTCGCTGCTGATGCGTGCGCTCGGCAGCGGCGACATCGTCGAACCCGACCTGTCGATCCGCGAGGTCCGCGCCGGCGACCGCTACCTCATCTGCTCCGACGGGCTCTCCGGCGTGGTCTCCCACCAGACCCTGGAGGAGACCCTCGCCGACTACCACGGCCCCCACGAGACCGTGCAGGCGCTGATCCAACTCGCCCTGCGCGGCGGCGGACCCGACAACATCACCTGCATCGTCGCCGACGTCCTCGACACCGACAGCGGCGACACCCTGGCCGCCCAGATCAACGACAGCCCGGTCGTCGTGGGCGCGGTCGCCGAGAACCAGCACCAGCTGTTCGACGGCAACGCCATGCAGACCCCCGCCGGCCGCGCCTCCGGGCTCGGCCGCCAGGCCCCCCCGCCCGCGGGCTCCTTCGGCCCTCCCGGCAGCGGCGAGGCCACCGGCTACGGCTACCCCGACCAGGAGCAGGGCAAGGGCGGCGGCGCGTACGGCAGCTTCGGCGAACCCGACGCCTACGACGCCGAAGAGGACACGTACGACCACCCGCGCAGACGTCGCGGCAAGGGCCGCAAGTGGACCGTGCGCACGCTGCTCCTGCTGCTCGTGGCCGGGCTCATCGGCGGCGGCGTGTACGCAGGCCACCGGTGGACGCAGACCCAGTTCTACGTGGGCGTCAAGGACGAGCACGTGGCGCTGTACCGCGGCATCAGCCAGAACCTCGCGTGGATCAACCTCTCGAAGGTCGAGGCGGATCACCCCGACATCGAACTCAAGTACCTGCCGCCGTTCAAGCGCAAGCAGGTCGAGGCCACCATCAGCGAGGACAGCCTCGACGGAGCGCGTCAGAAGATCGACGAGCTCAGCGCGCAGGTGTCCGCCTGCAAGAAGGACGAAGCCCGCCGCGCCGCCGAGGCGAAGCCCAGCACGACACCCGGCCCCAGCCTGACCGCCGCCGAGCGGCAACTGGCCGGCCAGTGCGAAAAGCAGTAGAGATACGCGGGCGCAGGGGGCCTGCCACACCATGAGCGTTGTCACCAACACGACCACCATCGGCGCCATCGAGGCGCCGAGCCGGCGGAACACCGAGCTCCTGCTGCTCGGCTTCGCCGTGGTCATCCCGATCTTCGCCTACGCCAACGTGGGCCTGGCCATGAACGGCTCCCTGCCCCCGGGCATGGTGACCTACGGTCTCGGCCTCGGCGTCCTGGCCGGTCTCGCGCACGTCGCCGTGCGTCGCTACGCGAAGTACGCCGACCCGCTGCTGCTGCCGCTCGCCACCCTGCTCAACGGCCTCGGGCTGGTGCTGATCTACCGGCTCGACCAGTCCGAGCGGCTCCAGAACCTCGCGAAGCGGAGCTTCGGCGCGTTCTCCGAGTCGGCGCCGCGGCAGATGATGTACACGGCGATGGCGCTGGCCATGTTCGTGGGCGTGCTGCTGGTCCTCAAGGACCACCGGGTGCTCCAGCGGTTCACGTACATCTCGATGGCGGCCGCGCTGGTCCTGCTGATCCTGCCCGTCGTCCCGGGCCTGGGCGCCGACGTCTTCGGCGCGAAGATCTGGATCAGCGTCGGCGGCTTCTCCATCCAGCCGGGCGAGTTCGCGAAGATCGTCATCGCGATCTTCTTCGCCGGCTACCTGATGGTCAAGCGTGACGCCCTGGCCCTGGCCAGCCGCCGCTTCATGGGGCTCTACCTGCCGCGCGGCCGCGACCTCGGCCCGATCCTGATGATCTGGGCGATGAGCCTGCTCGTCCTCATCTTCGAGAACGACCTCGGTACCTCGCTGCTGTTCTTCGGCATGTTCGTGATCATGCTGTACGTCGCCACCGAGCGCACGAGTTGGATCGTCATCGGCCTGCTCATGTCCGTCGGCGGCGCCGTCGTCGTCGGCACCACCGCGAGCCACGTCAAGGCCCGTGTGGACGCCTGGCTCGATCCCTTCGCCTGCTACGCCAAGTCCGGGGCCTGCGAGCAGGTCGGCCAGTCGATCATGAGCTTCGGTTCCGGTGGCGTCCTCGGCACCGGCTGGGGACAGGGCAACTCCGACCTGATCGGCTTCGCCGCCAACTCCGACTTCATCTTCTCCACGGTCGGCGAAGAACTCGGCCTGGCCGGCGTGATGGCCTTCCTCCTGATCTACGGCCTGATCATCGAGCGCGGTGCCCGCACCGCCCTCGCCGCCCGGGACCCCTTCGGCAAGCTGTTCGCCATCGGTCTCTCCGGCGCCTTCGCCATCCAGATCTTCGTCGTCGCCGGCGGAGTCATGGGCCTCATCCCCCTCACCGGCATGACGATGCCCTTCCTCGCTTCGGGCGGCTCCTCCGTCCTCGCGAACTGGGTCCTCATCGCCATCCTCATCCGGATCAGCGACACCGCACGGCGCCCCGCTCCGGCCCCCGCTCCGTCCCCCGACTCCGAGATGACCCAGGTGGTTCGTCCGTCATGAACAAGCCCCTGCGTCGCATCTCGCTGTTCTGCGGGCTCCTCGTCCTCGCGCTGCTCGTGCGGACCAACTGGTTGCAGTACGTCCAGGCCGAGGACCTCAGCACGCGCAAGGAGAACCGCCGGGTCCAGATCGCGCAGTACGCCACGGAACGCGGCAACATCATCGTCGAGGGCAAGCCGATCACCGGCTCCTCCGTGACCGACGGCAGTGACTTCAAGTACAAGCGGACCTACCTCGACGGCCCCCTGTGGGCGCCCGTCACCGGGTACGCCTCGCAGGCCTTCGGCTCCACGCAGTTGGAGAGCCTCGACGACGGCATCCTCACCGGCAACGACGACCGGCTGTTCTTCGACCGCACCATCGGCATGTTCACCGGCGAGAAGAAGGCCGGCGGCAACGTCATCACCACCCTGAACGCGGCCGCGCAGAAGGCCGCGTTCAAGCAGTTGGGCAACAAGAAGGGGGCCGTCGCGGCGCTCGACCCGCGCACGGGCGCCATCCTGGCCCTGGTCAGCACCCCCTCGTACGACCCGTCCAGCTTCGCGGGCTTCTCGAAGAACGACGAGAAGGCCTGGGTCCAGCTGAAGGACAGCGAGGAAAAGAACCTGGTCAACCGCGCCCTGCGCGAGACCTACCCGCCGGGCTCCACCTTCAAGGTGGTCACGGCCGCGGCCGCCCTGGAGAACAACGTGGTGAGCGACATCAACGCCGCCACGGACACTCCCGAGCCGTACATGCTGCCCGGCACCCGGACCCCGATGGTCAACCACGCGAGCGGCTGCGAGAAGGCGACGCTGAACTTCGCGCTCCAGGTCTCCTGCAACTCCGTGTTCGCGAACATGGGCGACAAGGTCGGCCGCGACAAGATGGTCGAGACCGCCCAGAAGTTCGGCTTCAACAGCACCGTCGACACCCCGGTCCGCGCCTTCGCCAGCGTCTACGACAAGACCATGGGCAAGGACGGCAACGCGCAGAGCTCCATCGGTCAGTTCAACACCGCCGCCACCCCGCTCCAGATGGCCATGGTCACCGCCGCCATCGCGAACGACGGCAAGCTGATGAAGCCGTACATGGTCGACGCGCTGACCGCTCCCAATCTCGACACCGTCGAGAAGCACGAGCCGCAGGAGATGAGCCGCCCGCTCTCCCCGGCGAACGCGCAGAAGGTCCAGCAGATGATGGTCAACGTCGTCGAGAAGGGCACGGGCACCCCGGCCAAGATCAAGGACGTCGTCGTCGGCGGCAAGACCGGCACCGCCCAGCACGGCGAGAAGAACGCCAAGCGCCCCTACGCCTGGTTCATCTCCTACGCCGAGAACCCCGACGGCACCTCGCCCGTCGCCGTCGCCGTCGTGATCGAGGACAGCGCCGCCGAACGCGAGGACATCAGCGGCGGCGGCCTGGCCGCGCCCGTCGCGAAGGCCGTCATGGAAGCCGTACTGAAGAGCAAGGAATGAGCGTCCGCCGGCACGGCGGGGAGGGTGATCCGGACCACTGATCCGGTCCGGATCGGAGCGTACGGTACCGGTCGGGTATCAGCCTGTGGTCACGAACCGATCACCCACGATCGGCCGGTAGCCTTTGCGCGAACAGCACACCGCCGGACCACACACCGGTGCGGTCGGGACTGACGGAGAGGGCTGCAAGTTATGGAAGAGCCGCGTCGCCTCGGCGGCCGGTACGAGCTGAGCCACGTGCTCGGCCGCGGTGGCATGGCCGAGGTCTACCTCGGTCACGACACCCGGCTCGGCCGTACCGTCGCCGTGAAGACCCTGCGCGCCGACCTCGCGCGCGACCCGTCCTTCCAGGCCCGGTTCCGCCGCGAGGCCCAGTCCGCCGCGTCGCTCAACCACCCGGCGATCGTCGCCGTCTACGACACCGGCGAGGACTACGTCGACAACATCTCCATCCCGTACATCGTGATGGAGTACGTCGACGGATCCACCCTGCGCGAGCTGCTGCACTCCGGGCGCAAGCTGCTGCCCGAGCGCACGCTCGAAATGTGCATCGGCATCCTCCAGGCCCTGGAGTACTCCCACCGCGCCGGCATCGTGCACCGCGACATCAAGCCCGCGAACGTGATGCTGACCCGCACCGGCCAGGTCAAGGTCATGGACTTCGGCATCGCCCGCGCCATGGGCGATTCCGGCATGACCATGACGCAGACCGCCGCCGTCATCGGCACCGCCCAGTACCTCTCCCCGGAACAGGCCAAGGGCGAGCAGGTCGACGCCCGTTCCGACCTCTACTCGGCCGGCTGCCTGCTGTACGAACTGCTGTGCGTCCGACCCCCGTTCGTCGGCGACTCCCCCGTGGCCGTCGCCTACCAGCACGTCCGGGAAGAGCCGCAGCCCCCGTCGAACTTCGACCCCGAGATCACGCCCGTGATGGACGCCATCGTCCTCAAGGCCCTGGTCAAGGACCCCGACTACCGCTACCAGTCCGCCGACGAGATGCGGGCGGACATCGAGGCCTGCCTCGACGGCCAGCCCGTCACCGCGACCGCATCCATGGGCGCGGCCGGCTACGGCTACCCCGACCAGGGCGGCTACGGCCACCAGGGGGGTTACGACCAGCCCACCACCGCCCTGCGCGCGGCGGACTCCGGCCAGACGTCGATGATGCCGCCGGCGGGTTCGGGCGACGGCGGCTACGGATACGGCGACCAGGGCGGCTACGACCAGGGCCACGGCCGGCGGCCGCAGAAGAAGAGCCGTGCCTCGACGATCCTGCTGGTCCTGGCGGGCGTCCTCGTCCTGGTCGGCGCCATCCTCATCGGCAGAACCATCTTCGACGGGAACGGCGCCGACAACCGGGCCAGCGTCCCCAAGCTGATCGGCGACACCCTGGTCGCGGCGCAGGAACGGGGCAAGAACAGCGGCCTCCAGGTGGTCCAGGGCGGCGAGATGAAGTGCGACAACCAGCCGAAGGGCAAGATCTGCGAGCAGGATCCGGCCGCCGACACCAAGGTGGACAAGGGCAGCAGCGTCACGGTCAAGATCTCCTCGGGCGCGCCCCCGGTGGCCGTCATCGACGTGCGCAGCCTGGAGTTCGACAAGGCCGAGGCGGACCTGAAGGCCAAGGGCTTCGAGGTCCAGAAGAAGACCGTGGAGTCCGACCGGCCCGCGGGCATCGTCCTCGATCAGGACCCGAAGTCGGGCACCGAGGCCGAGAAGGGTTCCACGGTCACCCTGACGGTGGCCAAGGAGGTCTCGAAGGGCACGGTCCCGGACCTCACCGGCAAGAACCAGGCGCAGGCCGCGAAGGCGCTCCAGGACGCCAAGCTGAGGCTGGGCAGCGTCACCGAGGAGAACGCCCCCGCCGGCACGCCGGCGAAGACGGTCTTCGCGCAGCAGTACAAGCCGGGCGAGACCCTCGACAAGGACACCACGGTCAACATCACCATCGCCAAGGAGCAGGTGGCCCCGGTCGCCGTGCCGGCGCTGACCGGCCAGACCGTGGGCCAGGCGAAGCAGACCCTCCAGGGGGTCGGCCTGTCCTTCGGCGCGGTCCTCAGCGGGCCTTCCGAGGACGACGCGGTGGTGTTCGACTCCAACCCCGGCGTCGGCAGTCAGGTCCCGACGGGCACCGTCATCAACGTCCGTACCTTCCCCAAGGGCGGCGGCGACAACGGGGGCAACAACGGCGGTAACAACGGCGGCAACGGGGGCTTCATCGGCGGCCTCGGCCGCTGACCGACCCCGCCGCCGCGGCGCGACACTCGAAGGGCCCGGCCCCCTCCCATCGGGAGGGGGCCGGGCCCTTTCCGTCACGTGCGCCCCACGGGCGCCCACAGGGCCCTTCCAGGGCCGTCCGGGGGCCGGGGGACGCCCGGGCGGGACCGCTCAGCGCAGTTCCGCGGGCGGGGTGCGGTCGCCGTCCACCTTCTCGGTCCGCTGCAACTCGCCCCAGACGATGTACCGGTACTTCGAGGTGTACACCGGCGTGCAGGTGGTGAGCGTGATGTAGCGGCCGGCGGTGGTCCGGCCCGACTCCTTGGGGATCGGGCTGAGCACGTCCACGTTGTACTTGGAGGTCTGGCGCAGCTCCGCGAAGACCTTGTACACGTACCAGGTGTCGCGCGTCTCGAAGACGATCGCGTCGCCGTCGCGCAGCTTGTCGATGTTGTGGAACTTGGCGCCGTGCCCGTCCCGGTGCGCGGCCAGCGAGAAGTTGCCCTT
The DNA here is from genome assembly GCF_042889445.1 of Streptomyces sp. NPDC002602. Lineage (NCBI taxonomy): Bacteria > Bacillati > Actinomycetota > Actinomycetes > Kitasatosporales > Streptomycetaceae > Streptomyces > Streptomyces sp. NPDC002602. The sequence continues at coordinate 132,741 of NZ_JBIAQX010000006.1, forward strand.
GGCGTCCCACGGCAGCGCGGACTTGACCGGCTCCGTGTAGTAGCCGGCGACCCCGTCGTTCAGGACGTCCGGTGCGATGCCCGGCTTGACCAGCACCTCGCCGTTCTTCATCGCGGGCACGTGCAGGAAGCCGATGCCGCCCTGGGTGTCGAGCGCCCCCGGCGCGGCGGGCTTCTGGTCGGAGGAGGCGGGCGAGTTCTGCCACTGCTCGCGGACGGCGTCGCCCTTGGCCGACGCGTGCCGGTCGGCGAGCACGTTCGTCCACCACAGCGAGTAGGCCACGAACAGGCCCAGGACCAGTCCGACCGTGATCAGGAGTTCGCCCAGCAGGCTCAGGAAACCGGCGAGCACGCCGCGATTGCGGGTCGGCGGTGCGGAACGGCGACGGCGGGCACGAGACACTGCGATTCGTCCTCTACGACGTACGAGCGGTCGGGCGGCTCTTCACGGGCCCTCGCGGGCCCCGCCGGCTCTCCGGGGGCTCTTGGTTACGGGCTCTCACTGGCTCTCACGGGCTCTTCAGCGCGGGCGGAGCACCCTGGCTGCGGGGGCGTTCCTCGACCATCCTGCCCCATACGATCATCCGGTAGGTGCTGGTGAACTCCGGGGTGCAGGTCGTCAGTGTGAGGTACCGGCCCGCGGTCGTGAAGCCGGAACCCTCCGGCACCGGCTTGATCACCGACACGTTCGCGGGCGAGGTCTGCGCCAACGCCGAGGTCATCTCGTACGTGTAGTACGCGTCCCGCGTCTCCACCACGATCGGGTCCCCGGGCACCAGCTTGTTGATGTAGCGGAACGGCTCACCGTGGGTGTTCCGGTGTCCGGCCACCGCGAAGTTGCCCTGCTTGTCCGCCGGCATCGCCGTCTTCAGGGAGCCCTCGGAGTAGTGCCCGACGAGCCCCTTGTCCAGCACCTTGGGCTTGCTGATGCCCTCGGCCACCGGCACCTTCACGTCCAGCTTCGGGATGTACATGATCGCGAAGCCCTGGCCGGGCTCGAAGGCCTCGACCTGCGGCGCGGCGGCGGCGCCCGGGTTGCGTTCCCAGTTCTGGCGCAGCGATCCGGCGGCTCCGTCCACCGCCCGCTCCGCCAGCAGGTTCGTGTACCAGAGCTGGTAGGTGACGAACAGCAGCATCACGAGGCCCGTCGTGATGAACAGCTCCCCGAGCGTCCGGCTCAACACCACCAGCGGGCCGCCCGAGCGCGGGGGCCGACGCCGGCGCCCGCCCCGCCTGCGTCCCCGCGCGTGGGAGCGCTTCGCGGCCTGCTGCGCCGCCCTGCGCCGCGCGGCCCGTCCCTCCGTGGGCACGGACGGCGCGACCGACGTCACGCGACGGCCTTGCCCACCACCGGGGCCAGCCCCACCGAACGCCCGACGGCCCCGGTGTCACCGCAGCGCACGAGCCAGTTGGCGAGCATCCGGTGGCCCCACTCGGTCAGCACCGACTCGGGGTGGAACTGCACGCCCTCGACGTCGTGCTCTCGGTGCCGCAGCCCCATGATGATGCCGTCCTCGGTGCGCGCGGTGACCTCCAGCACGTCCGGCAGGGTCAGCGGCTCGGCGGCGAGCGAGTGGTAGCGGGTCGCGGTGAACGGCGACGGCAGTCCCTCGAAGACCCCGAGCCCCTCGTGCGTCACGGGCGAGGTCTTGCCGTGCAGCAGCTCGGGAGCCCGGCCCACCACCCCTCCGTAGGCGACGGCCATCGACTGCATGCCGAGGCAGACGCCGAAGACCGGCACACCGGTCTCCGCGCAGTGCCGCACCATGTCCACGCAGACGCCGGCCTCCTCGGGGGTGCCGGGTCCGGGCGACAGGAGCACGCCGTCGAAACCGTCCTGCGCGTGCGCGAGCTCGACCTCGTCGTTGCGCAGCACCTCGCATTCGGCGCCGAGCTGGTAGAGGTACTGGACCAGATTGAAGACAAAGCTGTCGTAGTTGTCGACAACCAGAATGCGCGCGCTCACGGAGTGGCTCCCGATCCCTCGTCCACCGTCACATCGTTGAACGGAAGGAGCGGCTCGGCCCACGGGAAGACGTACTGGAACAGCACGAAGACCACCGCGAGGACCAGTACGAGAGAGATCAGCGCGCGGACCAACGCGTTGCCGGGCAGGTGCCGCCAGATCCAGCCGTACATTCCGTCCGCGTCCCTTTCGTCCCACGCACCGCGGGGGCGGTACCGCAACAGACTAAAGGCAGCGGCCCGACGACAGGGGTCAGCTCGACAAACCCTCGGGTCCGCCTTCGGCGGCTCCCCGGGTGCCCGTGAGTTCGGCCCAGACGATCAGCCGGTGGCTGTGGCCCCACTCCGGATCGCAGGTGGTCAGGGTCAGGTAGCGGCCGGGGGTGGTGAAGGGGGAGCGCGCGGGCACCGCGTCGACCACCCCGGTCTCGTCGGGCAGGGTGCGCAGCGGCGCGGCCCGGACCGTGTAGGTGTACCAGGTCGTCGCGTCCTTGAGGATCACGCTGTCCCCCGGCCGCAGCTCGGGGATGTCCTTGAAGGGGTCCCCGTACGTGCGCCGGTGCCCGGCGACCGCGAAGTTCCCGGTCTCGCCGAGCCGGCCGCTGCCCGGGTAGTGGCCGAGGCCCTTCTTGAGCAGCTCGGTGCCGGTGCCCTCCAGCACGGGCTTGTTCCAGTCCCGGCCGAAGCGGGGCACGTACATCTCGGCGAAGGCCCGGCCCTCGGGGATCCGCGCGGGCTCCGGCCGTGTCGAGGGGCTCGTCGAGGGGCTCGGGGCGGCCGTCGGCACGGCCGGAGCGGGAGCGGGCGGGTGGGCGGCGGGAGCGGCCCAGCGGTCGCGCATCCGGGCCATCTCCCCGTCCATGGCCCGGTCGGCCTTGACCCCGGTCCACAGGAGCACGTAGGCGACGAACAACACGATCACGGTGCCGACGGTCAGACACACCTCGCTGAACGTCCGTACCAGCAGCCGCAGTGCGACATCAGGGCGTGGCGGATTCCACGGGCTTCGCATAGTGGAGGTCCACTGTGCCGGAGTAGGCCGGGAGTGTCAGCTCCTTGTGCTCCTCCACTTTCCAGCCGAGCCCGTACGCGTTCACGTACAGCTGGTAGTTCTGCAGGGCGGGCGAGGCCGCCAGGGCCTTGCGCAACGCGCGCGGATCGCCGACCGCCGACACCTTGTAGGGGGGCGAGTAGACCCGGCCCTGGAGGATCAGCGTGTTGCCCACGCAGCGCACGGCGCTGGTGGCGATCAACCGCTGGTCCATGACCTCGATGCCCTCGGCGCCACCGAGCCACAGCGCGTTCACCACGGCCTGGAGGTCCTGCTGGTGGATGACGAGGTCGTTGGGCTGGGGTTCGGGAACGTTGGGGATGCGGGCCGTGGCGTTCGGCGGCGCGTCGTTGAGCGTGACCGTCAGACCCTTGCCGGACAGCTCCTCGGTGCCCGAGGCTGTGCGCAGGGCGGCCAGCTTGGCGTCCTCGGCCCTGGTGCTCCCGTCGTCGCGCTCCGCGAGGGCGTCCACCTGGTCGCGCACGGCCGCGGTGGTCCGCTCCAGCTCGGCGTTGTCCTGGCTGCGCTCGTGGATGAGGTCGGACAGCTTCAGGAGTGAGCCGTCCGTGCGAATGTTCGTACCCTTGGACGTGTTGAAACTGGTGACGAAGATGAGGCCGGCCAGGGCGAAAACGGCAGCGGTCAACAACCGGACGGGCCTGGCCCGGCCACGGGGACCCGCGGAGGAGTCGTCGGAATTGCTCAACGTAGCCTTCTCCTTCAACGCCACAGGTCCACTACGCTAACGGACGCCCGGGGCAGGCAAGGTCCCCAGCGCATCGACAGGAGAGCCCCTCGTGCCGAAGTCACGTATCCGCAAGAAGGACGACTACACCCCGCCGCCCACGCGGCAGGCGCAGACGATCAGGCTGACGAACCGGAGCTGGGTGGCCCCGGTCATGCTGGCCTTCTTCCTGATCGGTCTGGCCTGGATCGTCGTCTTCTACGTGACCGATACCCAGCTGCCGATCGAGGCGCTGGGCAACTGGAACATCGTGGTCGGATTCGGCTTCATCGCGGCCGGGTTCGGCGTCTCCACGCAGTGGAAGTAGCCCTCCCCACGCGGTGCGGGTAGTCCCGCGCGCCTAGCGCAGCGGGACCGCCCAGGGAAGCTCTCCCCATGAGTTATCCACAGCGTCATCCACACCTGAGGAAAAGACAGAAGATCTGTGGATAACTCTGTGGAGAGTTGACGCCGGTGTGATCAGGTGAGTGCGGTCAGTTCGGCCGTACGGACCACGATCACACCCATGACCAGCAGAAACACCGCCGTGCACGTCCCCCACTGGATCAACGCCCGTTTCGTGCCCGCGGCGGGCAGGAGCATCCCCAGTGCTACCAGCGCACCGGTGACCAGGCCGCCGATGTGGGCTTGCCAGGACACCTCGACGTCCCCGATCCGCACGAAGGTCAGCAGCAGCATCAGGCCGACCATGATCAGGACCGGGCGCATCTCGTAGCGCAGCCTGCGTGCCAGCACGACCGTGGCGCCGAGCAGCCCGAAGATGGCGCCCGACGCGCCGAGGGTCTGGGTGGACGGCGGGGTCAGCAGGTAGACGAGGGCGCTGCCGCCCAGGCCCGACAACAGGTAGAGGGTCAGGTAGCGGGCCCGGCCGAGGGCCGCTTCCAGGGGGCCGCCGATCACCCACAGGGCGAGCATGTTGCCGATGATGTGCCACCACTGGGTGTGCAGGAACACCGAGGTCAGCAGGCGGTGGTACTCGCCGCCGGCGACACCGTGGAGCGGTCCGCCCCAGTAGTCGACGTAGCCGCCCAGCAGTTCCAGGGGGAGGACGATCCCCGGCGCCAGGAGGGTCGCGAAGAACACGGCGACGTTGACACCGATGAGGATCTTGGTGACCAGGTGGGGGTCGGCGGCGACCACACCGCCGGCGATGGTGCGCGGGGCGTTCGCGGTGGGACGGTGGCCGGTGCCGGAGCCCTCCCGGACGCATTCGGGGCACTGGAAGCCCACCGAGGCGCTGATCATGCACTCGGGACAGATCGGACGCTCGCAGCGGGTGCAGCTGATGCCCGTGTCCCGGTCCGGGTGGCGGTAACAGCCCGGCAGGCGGTCGGTGTCCATCGGTCCCCTCGATCGGTGGCGAGGCGGATGGTGCCACCCCGCCGGTCCGGTAGGTGTCCAGGTATGTATCCAGGACGGACGGGCGGGGCGAAAAGGTTCCCGGGGGTCGGGGTCGGCGACTCCCGGTCGGCGACTTCCGGTCGGGATTCCCGGTCGAGGTCGGCGCTCCTCGATCAGGTCGGCGTTCCTCGATCAGGGTCGGCGCTTCTCGATCACGGTCGGCGCTCCTCGATCAGGGTCAGCGCTTCTCGATCACGACCGACTGGATGATCACGTCGTCGAGCGGGCGCTCGGTGCGCGGGTTGGTCGGCAGTCCGGCGATCGCGTCCACGATCTTCTGGCCGGCCTTTCCGGTGACCTCGCCGAAGATGGTGTGCTTGCGTGTCAGCCAGGCGGTCGGCGCGACGGTGATGAAGAACTGCGAGCCGTTGGTGCCCGGGCCGGCGTTGGCCATGGCGACGAGGTACGGCTTGGTGAAGGCCAGGTCGGGGTGGAACTCGTCCGCGAACTGGTAGCCCGGACCGCCGGTTCCGTTGCCGAGCGGGTCACCGCCCTGGATCATGAAACCGCTGATGATCCGGTGGAAGACCGTGCCGTCGTACAGCGGGTCCGTGGTCCTCTGTCCGTCCGTGGGCCGCGTCCACTCGCGGGCGCCGGTGGCGAGCTCCACGAAGTTCCGCACGGTCTTCGGGGCGAAGTTCGCCAGCAGCTCGATCTCGATGTCGCCGTGGTTCGTCTTCAGGGTGGCGTAGAGCTTCTCGGCCACGGATCTGCCTTCCATAGTCATCACTGTCGGTACAGATACTCCCACGGGGTGCTTCCACGCACAGAAATCCTCCACTCGGATGCCCTGTCACGCATGCCGGTCGACGGTAAGGAAGGCATGATCCGACAAAGGGTGGAAAGGTGAACTGTGTCCGCCACCGAGGAGGAGGAACCCCGTGACCCGCAAGGACAGCGTGCACGCGGCAGCCGAGAGCGCCAGGGAGAGCATGCGGCACGCAGCGGAAGTGGTGGCGCCGTACGCAGGAACCGCCAAGGACGCCGCTGTGCACTATGCGCATGAGGCGAACGAGCTGCTGGCGCCCAAGATTTCCTACGCGGCCGGCGAGGCTGCCCGGCACGCGCGTACGACGTACGACTCCCATCTGCACCCCCACATCAAGGCGGCGCGCTCCCACGTGCCGCCGAACGTGGACCGGGCCGCGACGAAGGCGGTGAAGCAGACCCGACGAGCCGCGCGACAGGCAGCCGAGTACACCCAGCCGCGACTCGAAAGCGCGCTCGCCGCGGCGCAGCCGGTGGCCGAGGAAGCCGCCTCCCGGTCGACCGCCGCCTTCGCCGCCCTGCGCGGCCAGGTGTCGGCGGAGGAAGTGCGCAAGCTGGTGCGACGCCAGAAGCGCCGGGCCCGCACGGGCCGGGTGTTCAAGGGCGTTCTGCTGGTCGGCGTCGTCGCCGGCGGCGCGTACGCGGCCTGGAAGTGGTGGGACCGTCAGTCCAACCCGGACTGGCTCGTCGAACCGCCGGCGGCCACCGAACTGTCGGCCCGCGACTCCGCTCCGGCGAGCTTTGACGACGAGCTGGCGGCGAAGGAGCAGGAGGCCCGCTCGGCCGGCGACGATCAGCAGTAACGGGAGTCGCCCGGCAGTCGGGAAGACACGGCGAGGGGCCCGGATCGATCTCGATCCGGGCCCCTCGCCGTGCCCGTCGCCCCGCGGTCAGTTGGGGAGGGTGAGCACCGTCCCCGGGTGGATCAGGTCGGGGTTGGAGCCGACGACTCCCCGGTTCATGGCGTAGAGCTCGCGCCAACGGGCCTCGTTGCCGAGCTCGCGGCGGGCGATCGCGGACAACGAGTCGCCGGACTTGACGGTGTACGTGCGCTTCTTCGCGACGGGCGCCGGCTTCGGCACCGGCGCCGCCGGAACCGCCTTGTGCGCGGCGGACGCGGGGGTGGGCGTGTGGTGCGCCACCGGCCCCGGCGCGGGCGGCCTCGGCGGAGCCGGCGCGGACTTCGGCGGAGCGGCGGCGGGCCTCGGGGGAGCCGGCGCGGGCTTCGGGGGAGCGGCGGCGGCCATCCGGTCGGCGGCCGCCTTGGTGGCCGCGGCGGCGTCGGTGTACTTACCGCCGAGGTCGTTGGGCGCGTCCGGGGTGGCGGGCTTCGCCGCCGCCTGCTGCTCCACCTGCTCCTTCGCCGTCTCGGCGGCGTCGTGCGCCTTCTTCTTGTCGGACTTCAGGAAGTCGAAGATTCCCATGGTGTGTACGCCTCCGGCGTGGTGTCGCCCCCTGGCACGGTGCCTCCCTCCACTCTCGGTCACCCGACGCCGACCGGCCGGGTGACTGACCCGTCCGGGCGACTCCGCGGGCCGGACGTTCCCGGGAGTTCCCGGCCCTGCCGACGTGCGCGGCGAGCGAGGGTGTGAGGGGGGTCCGCCGCCGCTCGGGCAAGCCGGCCTTCTCCCGGGCGTCGACGATCACCACGATCGTCCTCTTGCCCCTGTCCCCGATCTCCTCGGCGGCTGCCACCCGCCCCTTCGCCACCGGCGCGGCCCTCCGCCTCACGGCCTCACCTTGACCGCCCCCTCCTGAGAACCCCCGCCCCACACCCCCCACGAGGAACCGCACCCCGTCGCGGGCACGAAAAAGACCTCCCTGACAAGCGTTTCCGCAGGTCAGGGAGGTCTTAAGGGTGTGGAGCCTAGGAGATTCGAACTCCTGACATCTGCCTTGCAAAGGCAGCGCTCTACCAACTGAGCTAAGGCCCCGAAAAGTGGACACGGCCGCTCCCGGAGAAGGAGTGGTCGTTCCGCAGAACAGAGTACCGGGTGTACCCCCTCATCCCGCAAAATGATAGGGACTCCCGCCCCGCGACCACTCTCCGTAAGATGCTCGCGAGGTTCGCACCAGCGAAGGGGAGTAGTAAGAGTGGACGCTGTACAGCAAGAGGCCACGGCCAGAGCCAGAGAGCTCCAGCGCAGTTGGTACGGGGAGCCGTTGGGGGCGCTCTTCCGCCGGCTCATAGATGACCTCGGCTTGAACCAGGCTCGCCTCGCTGCCGTCCTCGGGCTTTCGGCGCCGATGCTGTCCCAACTGATGAGCGGCCAGCGCGCCAAGATCGGCAATCCGGCCGTGGTCCAGCGGGTCCAGGCACTGCAGGATCTCGCCGGTCAGGTGGCCGACGGAAGCGTCAGCGCGGGGGAGGCCACCGACCGGATGGACGAGATCAAGAAGACCCAGGGGGGATCCGTCCTCAGCAACAGCGGTCAGACGGCATCCAGTTCGGGCGCGCCCACCGTCAAGCGGGTCGTCCGTGAGATCCAGTCGCTGCTGCGCTCGGTCTCGGCGGCCGGGGACATCATCGACGCGGCGGAGACCCTCGCCCCCAGCCATCCGGAACTGGCAGAGTTCCTCCGGGTGTACGGAGCGGGTCGCACCGCCGACGCGGTGGCGCACTACGAGTCGCACCAGAACTGAGTCACGACGGACGACGACGACTGACAACGGGCCGAGGACGACGGGGGACGGGCACAGCGATGGGTGAGGTCTTCGCGGGCCGGTACGAGCTGATCGACCCGATCGGTCGGGGTGGAGCGGGCGCCGTCTGGCGCGCCTGGGACCACCGCCGTCGTCGGTACGTCGCCGCGAAGGTCCTCATGCAGAGTGACGCCCACACCCTGCTGCGGTTCGTGCGTGAGCAGGCCCTGCGGATCGATCATCCGCACGTGCTCGCTCCGGCCAGTTGGGCGGCGGACGACGACAAGGTCCTGTTCACCATGGACCTGGTCGCCGGGGGTTCACTCGCCCACGTGATCGGGGACTACGGCCCCCTGCCGCCCCGGTTCGTGTGCACGCTGCTCGACCAGCTCCTGGCGGGCTTGGCGGCGGTCCACGCGGAGGGCGTCGTCCACCGCGACATCAAACCGGCCAACATACTGATGGCGGCCACCGGAACCGGGCGGCCGCACCTGCGGCTGTCCGACTTCGGCATCTCCATGCGCAAGGGTGAGCCGCGGCTCACCGAGACCAACTACGTCGTGGGTACGCCGGGTTACGTCGCCCCCGAGCAACTCCTCGGCGCGGAGCCCGACTTCCCCGCCGACTTCTTCGCCACCGGCCTGGTCGCCCTGTACCTGCTCCAGGGGCGCAAGCCCGATGCCCAGGCGCTGGTGGAGCGCTTCCTGGCGCACGGCACCCCCGATGCCCCCGAAGGCGTCCCCGCGCCCCTGTGGGACGTCATCGCGAACCTCCTCCAACCAGACCCCCAGAGCCGGTTCAGAACCGCCACAGGGGCCCGCAAGGCCCTTGCCGAGGCCGTGGAACTGCTTCCGCCCGCCGCACCGGACGAGGAACCGGTGGAGGTGTTCGACCAACTCGGCCCGCTCCCCGCCGGTTTCGATCCCGAGGGCCCGCGGAAAACCGGCTCGGTGATCCCCGAGGGCCCCACCGCCGCCGGGGTCCCGCCCGCGCGCCCGGGGCCTGGTGGGACCGCCCCGACGGACCCGCGCGCGGGCGCCGTGGCACCGCTCCCACCCCCGCTCCCACCCGCGGACCGGACCCCGTCGTCGGGCGCGCCCGCACCCGTCCACACCCCGACGCCCACACCCATCCCGACGTCCCCGCCCATCCCGACGTCCGCCCCCGCCGCGTACGCCGCGCCGCCCGCGCCCCTCGACGCGTTCGGGCCGCCCCCGACGGCGTACGGCCCCTCCGAGACGGGCAGCTTCCACCTGCCCCCGCCGGCCGCACCCGAGCCGGTCATCACCCCGCTCGGCGCCGAGGCACCGCCGCAGCCCGCCCAGTCCGCCCAGTCCGCCCAGTCCGCCCAGTCCGCAGCAGCCTCACCGACCGGGCCGGCCGTACTCCCCGGCCCGACCACGCCCGTGTCGGCGGCGCCCCGCGCCTTCCGGATCCCCCCGCCCCCGGCGAAGGTCACGGCCGGGATCCTCGCCGCCGCGCTCCTCTGCTTCGCGGTGGGCGTCTGGGCGCTGACCCACGCCTGACCCACGTCCGACCCACCCACGACCGACCCACGACCGACCCACCCACGACCGACCCACCCACGACCGGCCGCGACCCGCATGCGACCGACCCGCGTCCGACCCACCGCGTCCAGGCGACCGTCCATCCGAGGCGCCCCGGAGCTACGAGCGTCCCGCCCCGCCCCGCCGGGACAGCAGGATCCATCCCCCGAGCACGAGCAGCAGTGCCGTCCCCGCCCCGAAGCCGCCGGTGGCCACTGCCCGCATCACCGAGCGGGTGTCCTCGGCCGCGGCGGCCTCCGGCCCGGTGAGTCCCTCCTTGGCGGCGGTGCGGTCGGCGGCGTCCACCCCGAACCCGGCCGCGCTCAGGCTCTCCCGGTACGCGGGCGCCTTCTCGGGGGTGCCGAGGACGTCCATCCGCAGCGTCAGCGGCACCGGTACCGCGTCCTCGGTGAACTCCCCGACCTTCCCGCCCAGCGTCACGGCGACGTAGTACCAGCCGGCCACCCGCGTCCCGCGCACCTCGGCGTCGTCGGAGAAACGGTTCTCGTACGCCACCGGAGCCGTCTTGGGCAGCGTGACCCCGGCCTGCTTGCCGTCGTAGGAGGCGTCCTTGGAGTCGACCAGCGCCCGGTAGGGGCTGTAGACCGAGACCGTGAGGCCGTTGGACGCCGTGCCGTACTCCTTCGTCATCCTGGCGGCCGCGATCTCCGCGCCGATCCCCAACTGCCGGCCCCAGTCCAGCGGGACGCGGTAGTACCGGGTCTGTCCGGGCCTCAGGTCGTCGCGCCACACCCCCGTCCCGAGGGCGCGCGCGTCGTTGAAGCCGGTGCCGCCGGTCCGGGCGAGCGAGGCACCGCCGGGCAGGGTCGGAGAGGCCGAGGGCCAGACGCTGGGCGCGACGGTGGGGGAGGCGCCGCCGAGGGCCGGCTCGCGCAGGACGAGGAGTTCGACCGGCCAGCGTCCCCGGTCGGAGTCCTTGGCCGCGGTGCGCGTGACCTTCGCGTAGTAGGTGGCGGCGGCCTGGCACTCGCCGTCCTCCTTGACCCGCCGGACGGCCGCCGCGCTCACCGGAACGGGGTCGTAGCCGAAGCCGGCCCGCGCGTAGCCGGGACAGCGGGTCCCCGCGCCGGAGATGATCTCTACCTCGATGCCGTCGCCGTAGCCGACCTTGGCGCCGGCGGGCGGGCGGACGACCGCGGAGACGTACACGTCGGACGTGGCGTCGAGCCGGAGTTGGTAGAAGCGTTCCTCCGGGCCGATGGTGTCCCCGTACACCGTCCCGATCTCCAGCGGCGGGGTGTCCGCGGAGGAGGGCTTGCCCTCGACCTGCTCGGCCCCGTCCGCCGCGCGGTACGTCGGCACCGGCCGCGGCGCCGGGCCCGCCGCCCACGCGACCCCCGGCAGCGCCGTCACGAGCCCCAGCCCGGTGATCCCCGCCAGCACGACGCTGCGTACCTGACGTCCCCGATCCATCACACGCACCCCGAGTTTGCTAGCGCAAGCCAAATCTTTGCATACTGCAAGTTTTCGTCACAGAACAGCACAAAGCCCCGGCAGCAGCGGCAGCCGGGGCTTCATGGGATCAATCGTGGGTCTCACACGCCAGAACCAGAAGGCACGGAGTCGGTTGCCTCCGTCCACAGGTCCTGCTCGGCACGGTCCGCCTGGATCTGGCGGTACACGAGGAGCCCGCCGATGGCGGCCAGTGCGACCAGGAGCAGCTTCTTCACCGCGCGACCTCGTCTTTCGTTGACGTTGGGGACTTCTGGCGCCCAACAATACACACCGACCGATACCGATCGGTTATCTGGGAACCCCTCAACTGGCCCAACGACAAAGACCCCCAGGCCGGGGGCCTGGGGGTCTTCGACACTGTGGGGCTAACAGGATTTGAACCTGTGGCCTCATCCTTATCAGGGATGCGCTCTAACCAACTGAGCTATAGCCCCATCCGCGCTGCGCGCTGACTCCTGAAGGTTAGCGCACACACCCGGTAGGTCCAAAATCCGTTCCCGGGGGCTCTCCGGAGGTCGACCCGGGGGACGCCACGACGGCGTCCCCGCAGGTCAGTCAGCCGGTGAGCCGGCCCTCGAACCGGTCGGTCACTCGTCCTCGGCCAGCGTCAGCTCGACGCCTCCGACGAAGCCCGCCGACAGGTTGTAGATGAACGAGCCGAGCGTCGCCAGCGCCGTCATGAGCACCACGTCGATGACCGCGATCACCGAGCTGAAGATCAGCACGCGAGGCAGCGAGAGGAACGACTGGAGGTCGAACCCGTTGCTCTCGTTCGATCCGGTCGCCTCGCTGATCGTGCCGCCGACGGTCGAGAAGACGCCCATCGCGTCCATGACCATCCACAGCACCACCGACGCGACGACCGTGCAGACGCCCAGCGCGATCGACAGGAGGAAGCTGACCTTCATCACCGACCACGGGTCGGCCTTGGCCACCCGCAGTCGCGCCTTGCGCGTCCGGGGCGCCGTACGGGCCCCGGTGCGCGGCCGGCGCTGCGTGTCCCCGGCCTGGCTCCCGCGCGCCGCCCCCGGGCCCGAGGGCGCCGAGTAGGCCTGCGGGGGCTGGTAGGGCTGACCGCCCCGGTTCTGACCGGCGTCGGTCGGCGACTTCGGCTGCGATCCTCGGGTATCCGTCACGGTTCCCCCCTGGGAGTCCGCGGCGGGGCCACGGGCACCGTTCGCTCCAGTCTTGGCCGGTCCGGCGCCCGCGGCTCCACTCACGACTTACTCCTCGTGCTCCCCAGCCGAGGGCTGCGTGCCCTCGGCGGCCTCGGCGGCCTGTCCGTCGGCCGCCTCGGTCCCGATCTCGTTCTCGATCTCGTCGACCTCGTCAGCTTCCTGACCGGCCTCCGCGTTGCGCGCGATGCCGACCACGGCGTCGCGCTTACCCAGGTTGATCAGCTGGACGCCCATGGTGTCACGGCCGGTCTCCCTGACTTCGTTGACTCGCGTACGAATCACACCACCGCTGAGCGTGATGGCGAGAATCTCGTCCGTTTCGTCGACCACCAGCGCGCCGACGAGCGAACCGCGATCCTCCACGATCTTCGCCGCCTTGATGCCCAGTCCACCACGACCCTGGACGCGGTACTCGTCCACTGCCGTCCGCTTGGCGTAGCCGCCGTCCGTCGCGGTGAAGACGAACGTACCCGGCCGCACCACGCTCATCGAGAGCAGTTCGTCCCCGCCTCGGAAACTCATGCCCTTCACGCCGGACGTCGCACGTCCCATGGGACGCAACGAGTCGTCCGTCGCGGTGAAACGGATCGACTGCGCCTTCTTGCTGATGAGCAGGAGGTCGTCGTCCGCGGACACCAGCTCCGCGCCGATGAGCTCGTCGTCGCTGCCGTCCTCCGTCTCGCGGAGGTTGATGGCGATTACACCACCCGAACGGGGCGAGTCGTAGTCCTTGAGGGCCGTCTTCTTCACCAGGCCGCCCTTGGTGGCCAGGATCAGGTAGGGCGCCGCCTCGTAGTCGCGGATCGCGAGGATCTGGGCGATCTTCTCGTCCGGCTGGAAGGCCAGCAGGTTCGCCACGTGCTGCCCGCGCGCGTCACGGCCGGCGTCCGGGAGTTCGTACGCCTTCGAGCGGTAGACGCGGCCCTTGTTCGTGAAGAACAGCAGCCAGTGGTGCGTGGTGGACACGAAGAAGTGGTCGACCAGGTCGTCCTGCTTCAGCTTCGTGCCGCGCACGCCCTTGCCGCCGCGCTTCTGCGAGCGGTAGTCCTCGGTCTTGGTCCGCTTGACGTAGCCGCCGTGGGTGATCGTGACGACGATGTCCTCTTCGGCGATCAGGTCCTCCATGGACATGTCGCCGTCGAAGGGGACCAGCTTGGAGCGTCGGTCGTCGCCGAACTTCTCGACGATCGCCGCCAGTTCCTCGCTGACGATCTGACGCTGACGCTCCTCGGAGGCCAGGATCGCGTTGTACTCGTTGATCTTGGCCTGGAGTTCGTCGTGCTCGGCGACGATCTTCTGCCGCTCCAGGGCCGCGAGGCGGCGGAGCTGCATCTCCAGGATGGCGTTCGCCTGGATCTCGTCGATCGACAGCAGGCCCATCAGGCCCTCACGGGCGATCTCGACCGTGTTGCTGCGCCGGATGAGGGCGATGACCTCGTCGATCGCGTCCAGCGCCTTGAGCAGACCGCGCAGGATGTGGGCGCGCTCCTCCGCCTTGCGCAGGCGGAAGCGCGTGCGCCGGACGATGACCTCGATCTGGTGCGTCACCCAGTGGCGGATGAACGCGTCGATCGACAGGGTGCGCGGCACTCCGTCGACGAGCGCCAGCATGTTGGCGCTGAAGTTCGACTGGAGGTCGGTGTGCTTGTACAGGTTGTTCAGCACGACCTTGGCGACGGCGTCGCGCTTGAGGACGATCACCAGGCGCTGGCCGGTCCGCGAGGAGGTCTCGTCGCGGACGTCGGCGATGCCGCCGACCTTGCCGTCCTTCACCAGGTCGGCGATCTTCTGCGCCAGGTTGTCGGGGTTGGTCTGGTACGGAAGCTCCGTGACCACCAGGCACTGGCGGTTCTGGATCTCCTCGACCTCGACCACCGCGCGCATCGTGATGGAGCCGCGCCCGGTCCGGTACGCCTCCTCGATGCCCTTGCGGCCCACGACGAGGGCGCCCGACGGGAAGTCCGGGCCCTTGATCCGCTCGACGAGCGCGTCCTGGAGCTCCTCGTGGGAGGCCTCGGGGTGCTCCAGTGCCCACTGGGCACCGGCGGCGACCTCGCGCAGGTTGTGCGGCGGGATGTTGGTGGCCATGCCGACGGCGATGCCGGCCGAGCCGTTGACCAGGAGGTTCGGGAAGCGCGCCGGCAGGACCGTCGGCTCCTGGTTGCGGCCGTCGTAGTTGTCCTGGAAGTCGACGGTCTCCTCGTCGATGTCCCGGAGCATCTCCATGGCCAGCGGCATCAGCTTGCACTCGGTGTAGCGCATCGCGGCGGCCGGGTCGTTGCCCGGGGAGCCGAAGTTGCCGTTGGAGTCCACGAGCGGCATGCGCATCGACCACGGCTGGGCCAGCCGGACCAGGGCGTCGTAGATCGAGCTGTCGCCGTGCGGGTGGTACGTGCCCATGACGTCACCGACGACGCGGGCGCACTTGTAGAAGCCCTTCTCGGGCCGGTAGCCGCCGTCGTACATCGCGTACAGCACACGACGGTGGACCGGCTTGAGGCCGTCCCGTACGTCGGGCAGGGCGCGGGAGACGATGACGGACATCGCGTAGTCGAGGTAGGAGCGCTGCATCTCCGTCTCGAGCCCGACGGGCTCGATCCGCATCTGCGGCGGCTCCGCCGCGGGATTCTCGGCGGTGGGGGTGGTTTCATCGGCCATTGCTGGTCAGAAGTCCTTTCAGGCGGTCAGCGGAGGCCGACTCAGATGTCGAGGAACCGAACGTCCTTGGCGTTGCGCTGGATGAAGGAGCGTCGGGCCTCGACGTCCTCGCCCATGAGCACCGAGAAGAGGTCGTCCGCCTGCGCGGCGTCGTCCAGGGTGACCTGGCCGAGGACGCGGTGGTCCACGTCCATGGTGGTGACGCGCAGTTCCTCGGCGTTCATCTCGCCCAGACCCTTGAAGCGCTGGATCGAGTCTTCCCTGATCCGCTTGCCCTGCCCCTTGCCGAGTTCGACCAGGGCGTCGCGCTCGCGGTCCGAGTACGCGTACTCGAAGTCGTCGCGACCCCACTTGATCTTGTACAGCGGGGGGCGCGAGAGGTAGACGTGCCCGGCCTCGACCAGCGGCCGCATGAAGCGGAACAGGAAGGTCAGCAGCAGGGTGTTGATGTGCTGGCCGTCGACGTCGGCGTCCGCCATCAGGATGATCTTGTGATAGCGGAGCTTCTCGATGTCGAAGTCCTCGTGCACACCGGTACCGAAGGCACTGATCAGCGCCTGGACCTCGGTGTTCTGGAGGATCTTGTCGATACGGGCCTTCTCGACGTTCAGGATCTTGCCTCGGATCGGCAGGATGGCCTGGTACATCGGGTTGCGGCCGGACTTCGCGGAACCACCGGCCGAGTCGCCCTCGACGATGAAGATCTCGCACTTGGTCGGGTCGTTGGACTGGCAGTCGGACAGCTTGCCCGGCAGCGAGGCCGACTCCAGCAGACCCTTGCGACGGGTGAGGTCGCGGGCCTTGCGGGCGGCGACGCGGGCCGTGGCGGCCTGGATCGACTTGCGGATGATGTCCGCGGCCTCGACCGGGTTGCGGTCGAACCAGTCGTTGAGGTGCTCGTGGACGACCTTCTGCACGAAGGTCTTGGCCTCCGTGTTGCCCAGCTTGGTCTTCGTCTGGCCCTCGAACTGGGGCTCGCCCAGCTTGACCGAGATGATCGCCGTCAGACCCTCGCGGATGTCCTCGCCGGCGAGGTTGTCGTCCTTCTCGCGGAGCAGCTTCTTCTCGCGCGCGTAACGGTTCACCAGACCCGTCAGGGCCGCACGGAAGCCCTCCTCGTGCGTACCGCCCTCGTGGGTGTGGATCGTGTTCGCGAAGGAGTAGACGCCCTCGGTGTACTGCGAGTTCCACTGCATCGCGATCTCGACCGAGAGGAGGCGCTCCTTGTCCTCGGCCTCGACGTCGATGACGGTCGGGTGGATCATCTCGCCCTTGCGCGAGTTGAGGTACTTCACGAAGTCGACGATGCCGCCCTCGTAGTAGTACTTCACCGTGCGCGCCTGGTCGTCGTCGGACTCCTCGGCGGAGTCGGCGCCGACGGTCGCCTTCGCGGACTCGCGCTCGTCGGTCAGCGACAGGGTCAGGCCCTTGTTGAGGAAGGCCATCTCCTGGAAGCGCCGGGAGAGCGTCTCGAAGGAGTACTCGGTGGTCTCGAAGACGTCGGGGTCGGCCCAGAAGGTGACCGTGGTGCCCGAGTCGGCGGTCTCCTCGTTCTTCGCGAGCGGGGCCGTCGGCACGCCCAGCTTGTAGTCCTGGGTCCAGCGGTAGCCGTCACGCTTGACCTCGACCGAGACCTTCGTCGACAGCGCGTTCACGACGGAGACGCCCACGCCGTGCAGACCACCGGAAACGGCGTAGCCGCCGCCGCCGAACTTGCCGCCCGCGTGCAGCACGGTGAGGACGACCTCGACGGCCGGCTTCCCCTCGGACGGCACGATGTCGACGGGGATGCCGCGACCGTTGTCGACGACGCGTACACCGCCGTCGGCGAGGATCGTGACGTCGATGGTGTCCGCGTGCCCGGCCATGGCCTCGTCGACCGAGTTGTCGACGACTTCCTGGACGAGGTGGTGGAGACCACGCTCACCGGTCGAACCGATGTACATGCCGGGCCGCTTGCGGACCGCGTCCAGGCCCTCGAGGACCTGGATCTGATTGCCGGTGTACGCAACGGGCTCACCGTTGTCGCCGGCTGTGGACTGGTTGTCGTTGGGGTTGCCGGAATCGGCCACGAAGCGCCCTTTCTGGCACAGCACAGGCCGAACTCCGGGCCAGCAGGCATGCAAGCAGGAGCGGCTGCGTCGATCTGCGTTGTCAGCGTTTGTCAGCGGGATCCCGCAAGCGGGCGGGATTCGGTTCAGTCTACCGGTACCACGGACCTGAATGGGGGTTTGCGGGTACCTGAGTCCGCATGTGCCGCCCTGAACCTCCTCTCTCCGACTCCCCATATCCGGGGAGGGGCTCAAAGAGGCTCACACGGGCATTGAGCGCTTCGGCCTGTCAACCTCTCGCTACGGTGAGGGACACCACCCGCGGAAGCGCCCGCGGGGTCGTTCGCGGACCCGCCCCGACCCGGCCGAAACCCGCCCGTCGCCGGACCGTCTCCGCGCCGTGATCACCGTGCGCGGTCGGGCGCCGCGGGGTCACCGCCCGGCACTCCCGGGCGGTCCGCCGCTCCCTGCCCGGGGCGACCGCCGCTCACCCGTAGGTGTCGCCCGGCCCCGTACTGCCCGGCGCGCGCCAGGGCCCGTGGCTCTTCGGCCGGCCACCCGGACCCGACACCTTGATCATCCGTACCGTGCCCTGCCCCAGCTCGGCGTTCAGCCGCGCCACGAGCTGCGGAGCCAGCAGTTTCAGCTGTGCCGCCCACGCCGAGGAATCACACCGCACATGAAGCTCACGGTCTTCGTACCGTTCCGGTTCACAGTGCGCGGCGATATCCGGGCCGACGATCTCCGACCAGCGCTCCATGACGCCCGCCACCGCCATCGGCATCTCCCAGCCGCGTTCCGTGCGCAGCCGGTCCAACGCGGCCATCAACGGCATCGGGTCCCTGCCGTCGGCGCGGGCGCCGGACCGCAGGCCCGGCTGCTGCCGACGGTTCTTTCCCGTCGCCGCGTTGCCGCGGGCCCGCGCCTGTTCGCGCGCCGCCGCCAGCGCCTGGCGCGCCAGGTCCACCCCGGAGGGTTCCGGGGCCTTGCGCTCCGGCTGCCCCTGCTCCGGTCGCTTCTCCCCGGGACTCTTCCCTCCGGGGCTCTTCTCGTGATCACTCACAGTCGGGTCACCTCACCGCCGGACACCCCGAACCGCGTCCCCGCCAGCACCCCCGGGACGTCGTCGTCCACGGCCGCGGTCACCAGGACCTGTTCCCCCGGGGACACCAGTTCGGCCAGCCGCTCCCGGCGCCTGCTGTCCAGCTCCGCGAACACGTCGTCGAGGATCAGCACCGGCTCGCTGCCCTCGGAGCGCAGCAGCTCGTACGAGGCCAGGCGCAGCGCCAGCGCGTACGACCAGGACTCGCCGTGGCTCGCGTAGCCCCTCGCCGGCAGTTCACCGAGCCGCAGCAGCACGTCGTCGCGGTGCGGCCCCACCAGGGTCACGCCCCGCTCGATCTCCTGCTTGCGCACGTCGGCGAGCGCCGCGAGGACCACCTCGTACAGGGCCTCGCGGGTGCGCGCCTCGCCGCTGTCCACCGCCTCGCCGGCCGAGGACTTGTACGTCAGCCCGAGCGGTCCGCCGCCGGGCGCGAGCTGCTCGTACGCCTTGTCGGCCAGCGGCAGCAGGGTGGAGATCAGGTCGAGGCGTTGGGCCAGGAGTTCCGCGCCCGCGCGGGCGAGGTGCTGGTCCCACACGTCGAGGGTGGACAGGTCCATGGACCGGCCGCCGTGCCGGCGCGCCATGGCCGCCGACTTGAGCAGGGTGTTGCGCTGCTTCAGCACGCGTTCGTAGTCGGAGCGGACCGCGGCCATGCGGGGCGAACGGGCGGTGACCAGCTCGTCGAGGAAGCGGCGGCGCTCGCCGGGGTCGCCCTTGACCAGCGCCAGGTCCTCGGGCGCGAACAGCACCGTCCGGACGATCCCCAGCACGTCCCGCGGCCTGACCTGCGAGGACCGGTTGATCCGGGCCCGGTTCGCGCGGCCCGGGTTCAGTTCGAGTTCGACGAGCTGTTGCCGCTCGCCCTGGGTGACGGCGGCCCGGATGACGGCCCGCTCCGCGCCCATCCGGACCAGCGGGGCGTCCGAGGACACGCGGTGGCTGCCCAGGGTGGCCAGATAGCCGATGGCCTCGACGAGGTTGGTCTTGCCCTGGCCGTTCGGGCCCACGAAAGCGGTGACGCCCGGGCCGAGGGGAACCTCGGCCCGGGCGTACGAGCGGAAGTCGGCCAGTGAGAGATGCGAAACGTGCATGTGGCGCCGACCTCCCCCGGCTTCCTGCTTCTCGCTGTGGTGCTGTGGTCGTGTGGTGAGGTCCGGTGGCACGGCCGTACCGGGCCGCCGGACCTTCCCGACTAGACCTTCTCGACCGCGTGGCCGCCGAACTGGTTGCGCAGCGCGGCGATCATCTTCATCTGCGGGGAGTCGTCCTGACGGGACGCGAAGCGGGCGAACAGCGACGCGGTGATCGCGGGCAGCGGCACGGCGTTGTCGATGGCCGCCTCGACCGTCCAGCGGCCCTCGCCCGAGTCCGCCGCGAAGCCGCGCAACTGCTGGAGGTGCTCGTCCTCGTCCAGCGCGTTCACGGCGAGGTCCAGCAGCCAGGAACGGATGACCGTTCCCTCCTGCCAGGACCGGAACACCTCGCGGACGTCGGTGACCGAGTCCACCGCCTCCAGCAGCTCCCAGCCCTCGGCGTAGGCCTGCATCATGGCGTACTCGATGCCGTTGTGGACCATCTTCGCGAAGTGGCCGGCGCCGACCTTGCCCGCGTGCACGGAGCCGAAGTCGCCCTCGGGCTTGAGGGCGTCGAACACCGGCTGGACCGCGGCGACGTGGTCCTTGTCGCCGCCGTACATGAGCGCGTAGCCGTTCGCCAGGCCCCAGACGCCGCCGGAGACGCCGCAGTCGACGAAGCCGATGCCCTTGGCCTTCAGCTCCTCGGCGTGCTTCTCGTCGTCGGTCCAGCGGGAGTTGCCGCCGTCCACGACGACGTCGCCGGGCGAGAGCAGCTCGCCGAGCTCGTCGATGGTGGACTGCGTCGCCGCACCTGCCGGGACCATCACCCACACCACGCGGGGGGCCTGCAGGCTGTCCACGAGTTCCCGCAGGCTGTGGACATCGGCGAGGTCAGGGTTGCGGTCGTATCCGATGACGGTGTGGCCTGCGCGGCGGATGCGCTCGCGCATGTTGCCGCCCATCTTGCCGAGACCGACGAGACCAAGCTCCATCAGGTGGTTCCTTAAGCGTTGTGGCCGTCTGTGCCGGGGGCCCTGGAGTACCGGGGTCCGCCCCGGGATCCGAGCCTACGCCGGGCCGCGCCCCGGGGCGCCACGGACGCCCCGGACGCGCGCCGGACGCCGTCGGGCCCGGCCTCGCGGTGGCGAGGCCGGGCCCGACGGGAGGAACTCAACCGGACAGGCGCACCGGCATGATCAGGTACTTGTAGGCCTCGTCGGCCTCCGCGTCGATCGCCGGGCGGCCGCTGAGCAGCGCCGGCTTGGTCGACGTGGTGAAGCTGAGCTGCGCGACGGGCGAGTCGATCGCGCTCAGACCGTCCAGCAGGAAGGTCGGGTTGAAGGCGATCGAGATGTCGTCGCCGTCGAGCTTGGCGTCGACGCGCTCCACAGCCTGTGCGTCGTCGGAGGAACCGGCCTCCAGGATCAGCACGCCCTGCTCGAAGCTCAGGCGGACCGGGGTGTTGCGCTCGGCGACCAGGGCCACGCGCTTGACGGCCTCGACGAAGGGCGCCGTCTCGATCACCGCGATGGAGTTGAACTCCGTCGGGAAGAGCGTGCGGTACTTCGGCAGGTCGCCTTCGAGCAGCCGGGTGGTGGTGCGGCGGCCCGCGCCCTCGAAGCCGATGAGGCCCTCACCGGCGCCGGAGCCCGACAGGGCCAGGGTGACGGTGTCGCCGCTGGTCAGGGACTTCGCGGTGTCCAGGAGCGTCTTGGCGGGCACCAGGGCCACGGCCGAGGCGTCCGGGTTCTCCGGCTTCCAGAGGAACTCGCGGACGGCGAAGCGGTAGCGGTCGGTGGAGGCCAGCGTGACGCGGTCGCCCTCGATCTCGATGCGGACACCGGTCAGCACGGGCAGCGTGTCGTCACGGCCGGCGGCGATGGCCACCTGGGCCGCGGCGGAGGCGAAGACCTCGCCGGGCACGGTGCCGGTCGCGGTCGGCATCTGCGGCAGCGCCGGGTACTCCTCCACAGGCAGGGTGTGGAGTGTGAATCGCGAGGAGCCACAGACCACGGTCGCCCGTACACCGTCTGTGGAAATCTCCACCGGACGGTTGGGCAGGGCCCGGCAGATGTCGGCGAGCAGCCGACCGGAGACCAGGACGGTGCCGTCCTCCTCGACGTCCGCCTCGACGGAGACGCGGGCCGAGACCTCGTAGTCGAAGCCGGAGAGGGACAGGGTGCCCTCCTCGGCCTTCAGCAGCAGGCCCGCGAGAACGGGCACCGGCGGCCGGGCCGGGAGGCTGCGGGCCGCCCAAGCCACCGCCTCCGCGAGTACGTCGCGCTCCACCCGGATCTTCACCGGAACCGCCTCCTGCTGTTGCTCGCTCGTCTGCCGGCCTTCGTCGTCGGCTCGATGGCTCGCTGTCCCGACGGACCGAGGCCTCGATGCCGGGGACCAGTCTGACGTACGGCGCCGACACTCGTTGCTGCCGGCGGTCAAGTCGGAAGCGAGGTGTCGGGGCGGGTGTCCTCCGAGTTGTGCACAGGACCTGCTTGAAAACCGAATCCGAGCTAACTCTCTATGGGGGTAGTAGTAGGGCCTGTGGAAACGGTGGATAAGCCCGTTTTCGCAGGTCAGCCCGCGTTTTTTATCCCCACACCCTGTGGGCGACACCGGTGGACAACACGGTGTCTCTGTGGAGAACGAAAAGTTCTGCACAGGCCGTCCCCAGATGACCCTCACTACTCCACAGGTGCGTCCCCAGCTTTTCCCCAGTACTCCACAGGCCAAACGTCGACTTCCGTGTGACCGCTTTCACTCCGGACGGTGACGGGGGGCTCCTGGTTGCCGAACAGTGGACAACGGTGTGGAGAAGTCCTCCACGCCTGTGCACAGGATGCGGGAACCTGTGGGTCGGCGGTGGACAGAGAGGTGCGCGGTGCTGTGGACACTTCCTTTGTCCACAGGCTGTGGATGACCCTTGCTCACAATTCCACAGGCTGCTGAGCTGGGCTGATGAGCCCTCAACCTGCACCCCTGTGGACAGATTGTGGGTGACGGAACCCGTCCCCAGGCTGTGGACGGAAGAAAGTCGGCCAATCTGTGGATGACGAGCTCCGTAGGGGGCGTATTCGAACAGGGCAGGGGCGCGCGGACGAAGAAGGGCGCCCCCGCTGTGGTCCGGGAGCGCCCTGTAAACGGGTTTGAGGGGCCCTCACGGGACCTTCGTAGGGCCCGCGCACGGCTCCGGAGAGCCGGTGTCAGGCGTTCTTGATGCGGTTGGTGAGCTCCGTGACCTGGTTGTAGATGGAGCGTCGTTCCGCCATCAGGGCGCGGATCTTGCGGTCCGCGTGCATGACGGTGGTGTGGTCACGGCCGCCGAACTGCGCCCCGATCTTGGGGAGGGAGAGGTCGGTGAGCTCCCGGCAGAGGTACATGGCGATCTGTCTGGCGGTGACCAGGACCCGGCTGCGCGAGGAGCCGCAGAGGTCGTCGACGGTGAGCCCGAAGTAGTCCGCGGTGGCGGCCATGATGTCGGAGGCGGTGATCTCGGGCGCGCTGTCCTCGCCGCCCGGGATCAGGTTCTTGAGGACGTCCTCCGTCAGACCCAGGTCCACCGGCTGCCGATTGAGGCTGGCGAACGCGGTGACCCGGATCAGCGCCCCCTCCAACTCGCGGATGTTGCGCGAGATGCGGGAGGCGATGAACTCCAGCACCTCCGGCGGGGCGTTGAGCTGCTCCTGCACGGCCTTCTTGCGCAGGATCGCGATGCGGGTCTCCAGCTCGGGCGGCTGGACGTCGGTGATCAGGCCCCACTCGAAGCGGTTGCGCAGCCGGTCCTCCAGGGTGACCAGTTGCTTGGGCGGCCGGTCGGAGGACAGCACGATCTGCTTGTTGGCGTTGTGGAGCGTGTTGAAGGTGTGGAAGAACTCCTCCTGCGTCGACTCCTTGCTCGCGAGGAACTGGATGTCGTCGACCAGCAGGATGTCCATCTCGCGGTAGCGCTTGCGGAAGGCGTCGCCCTTGCCGTCGCGGATGGAGTTGATGAACTCGTTGGTGAACTCCTCGGAGCTCACGTAACGCACCCGGGTGCCGGGATAGAGGCTCCGCGCGTAGTGCCCGATGGCGTGCAGCAGGTGCGTCTTGCCCAGCCCCGACTCCCCGTAGATGAAGAGGGGGTTGTACGCCTTCGCCGGCGCCTCGGCGACGGCCACCGCGGCGGCGTGCGCGAAGCGGTTGGAGGCGCCGATGACGAAGGTGTCGAAGAGGTACTTGGGGTTCAGGCGGGCGGTCGGCTCCAGCGGGCCCGAGGTGGAGCCGCCGGACGGGGCCGAGGGCGCCGGCCGGTTGGGGATCTGGCGCTGCTGCGGCTGCTCGTACTGCTGGCGTTCGTACCCGTGCTGCTGGTGCGAGTCCTGCTGCTCGTACGAGGACTGCTCGTACTTCTGCTGCTCGTAGCCACCCTGGTCGTATCCCGAGGGCTCGGACTGCTGGAGGTAGCCGGGCTGGGGGGAGGCGTAGGGGTCGCGGTCGGGGAAGCCGCCGAGACGGGGCTGCTGCCAGCCGTAGTCGTCCTGTTGACCGCCGCGGGGCCAGGCGCCGGGCTCGGGGCGCTGCTGCTGGTAGTCCGGGTAGGCGGGCCGGGCGGACGGCAACTGGTCGTCGCCGGGACCGGTGTGGCCCCCGGGACCGTTGTGACCCGTATGACCGGTGTGGCCGCCGGAACGCTGGCCGCCGTACGGCTCGTAGGACTCGCGCTGCTGGGAGGAGGGGGTGGGCGGCGCCGGCTCGCCGGCGGAGTCGTCCACCGTGATCGCGATCCGGATCGGGCGGCCGCACTCGCGACTGAGCGCGTCACTGATGAGCGGCGCGAGGCGGCCTTCGAGTACGCGCTTGCCCCATTCGTTGGGGACGGCCAGCAAGGCGGTGTCGGCGACGAGCGCGAGGGGCTGGCAGCGTTCGACCCACTGCTTGTCCTTCGGCTCGATACCTTGCTGCCCCTCTCCGAGGAGCTTCTCGAGCACGCGTGGCCACACTGCGGCAAGATCGGCAGGTACGTCAGCCACAGAGCACGCTCTCTCACAGGTCCCGGTCCCACGAATGTGTGGTTCTTTGGGACGGTCGGGACAAAAAATCCGGGATCAGGCAACGGTAGTCAGGCCGGTGGGTAGGGTTCAAGTCGTTGTCCACAGCCTGTGCACAGTGTGGGGCCACCGAGGCTCGGTTTGACCGGATGGCGTAGCCGCGCGTACCGTGACGAGGTCGAGTTGTCGATGGCTGCTGCCGCCTGCCTACCGATGGGCGAAGATCACACACAGTGATCATGTAGCGGTGCCACTCGGGCGAACACGCGAGTTTCATCTCCTTCGTGGGCGCACGGTGACAGCCAGGCGATGTCCCGCCACAACGATTCATTCTCTGGAGCCCCCGAGTGAGCAAGCGCACCTTCCAGCCGAACAACCGCCGTCGTGCCAAGACCCACGGCTTCCGCCTGCGGATGCGTACCCGTGCCGGCCGCGCGATTCTCGCGAACCGCCGTGGCAAGGGCCGCGCCGCCCTTTCCGCGTAACCCACACGCAGGTCGTGACGTCGTGCTGTCTCCCGAAAACCGGCTGAGGCGGCGCGAGGACTTCGCGAGCGCGGTACGACGGGGCCGGCGGGCAGGACGCCCGCTTCTCGTCGTACACCTACGTACCAGCGGTGCAACGGACCCGCACGAGCCGGGGGAGATCGATCCCTCGACGCGTGCGGGTTTCGTCGTCAGCAAGGCTGTCGGCAACGCTGTCGTACGCAACCGGGTCAAGCGTCGTTTGCGCCATCTTGTCCGCGAACGGCTCCCCCAGCTCCCCGCCGGTAGCCTGGTGGTGGTGCGGGCCTTGCCCGGTTCGGGTGATGCCGGCCTCGACGAGCTGGCCCGTGACCTGGACGCCGCCGTGCAGCGGCTACTGGGAGGCGCGGCTCGATGAAGTACCCGCTGCTCGCTTTGATCAAGCTGTACCAGTGGACGATCAGTCCGCTGCTCGGGCCGGTGTGCCGTTACTACCCCTCGTGCTCGCACTACGGGTTCACGGCCATCGACCGGCATGGTGCGGTGAAGGGGACGGTTCTGACCGCCTGGCGGATCCTGCGGTGCAATCCGTGGTCCCCGGGCGGTGTGGATCATGTCCCACCCCGGAAACGCCCGCGTTGGCACGAGCAGCTGCGCAGTGCGTTGCGTAGATCTCGCAATGCTCAAGGAGCCTGATTAGTGGACACGATTGCCAGTCTGTTCAGCTTTATCACCACACCCGTGTCATGGATCATCGTCCAGTTCCACACGGTGTACGGCGCGATCTTCGGCGCCGACAGTGGATGGGCCTGGGGCCTGTCCATCGTGTCCTTGGTGATCTTGATTCGTATCTGCCTGATCCCGCTCTTCGTGAAGCAGATCAAGTCGACGCGTGGCATGCAGGCGCTCCAGCCGAAGATGAAGGCGATCCAGGAGCGCTACAAGAACGACAAGCAGCGTCAGTCCGAAGAGATGATGAAGCTGTACAAGGAGACGGGTACCAACCCGCTCTCCTCGTGCCTTCCCATCCTCGCGCAGTCGCCGTTCTTCTTCGCGCTCTACCACGTGCTCGCGAACATCGCCAACGGCAAGCCGATCGGCTACATCAACGAGACGCTGCTGGTGAGCGCCCAGAAGGCGCACATCTTCGGAGCCCCGCTCGCCGCGAAGTTCACGGACAGCGCCGAGAAGATCGCGAGCCTGGACGCCTCGGTGACCAGCGTCCGCGTCGTGACCGCGGTCATGATCGTGATGATGTCGCTGTCGCAGTTCTACACGCAGCGCCAGCTGATGCAGAAGAACGTCGACCTCTCGGTCAAGACGCCGTTCATGCAGCAGCAGAAGATGCTGATGTACATCTTCCCGGTGATCTTCGCCGTCATGGGCATCAACTTCCCCGTCGGTGTCCTCGTCTACTGGCTGACCACGAACCTGTGGACCATGGGCCAGCAGATGTACGTGATCAACCAGAACCCGACGCCGGGAAGCAAGGCCCAGGACCAGTACCTGACCCGTCTGGTCAAGCACGTCACCACGCACGGTGCCATCAAGGGCCGCGGCAAGAAGAAGATCGTCGCCGCGATCGTCGCCAAGGGCCCGGACCGCAACGACAACGAGCGCAAGTTCATCACCGCGCTGACGAAGCAGGGCATGGCCGCACAGGCGGACGGCTCCGTGATCAAGAGTTCTGAGGCCACGGCCGATGAGGACGCGGCGAGCGGCGGTGTCGCGACCAAGCGGCAGCAGCCCAAGCGGCAGACCAAGTCGAAGCGTCAGACGCCCCCCAGCAAGCCCTCCAAGAAGTAGAAGGAGCCCCTCCCGTGACGGAAGGCACCACCACCGCCGCCGCTGAGGGCGGCGACACCCTCACCCGCCTCGAGCAGGAGGGCGAGATCGCGGCCGACTACCTTGAGGGCCTGCTGGACATCGCCGACCTGGACGGCGACATCGACATGGACGTCGAGGCGGACCGCGCCGCGGTGTCGATCGTCAGCGACTCGGCTCGCGACCTGCAGAAGCTCGTGGGCCGCGACGGTGAGGTCCTGGAGGCCCTGCAGGAACTGACCCGCCTCGCCGTGCACCGCGAGACCGGGGACCGCAGCCGTCTGATGCTGGACATCGCCGGGTTCCGCGCCAAGAAGCGCGAGGAACTGGCCGTGATCGGCGCCCAGGCCGCGGCGGACGTGAAGGCCTCCGGTGAGCCGCTGAAGCTGGCTCCCATGACCCCGTTCGAGCGCAAGGTCGTTCACGACGCCGTGGCGGCCGCCGGCCTGAAGAGCGAGTCCGAGGGCGAGGAGCCGCAGCGCTTCGTCGTTGTGCTTCCGGCCTGATCGGAAGAGCGTGAGGTCGGCCCCGTCTGTGTCGCAGGCGGGGCCGATGTTTGTAAGCCTGGCAGTGCCCGTTGTTCGAAGAGTGAGTCTGTACGGAAGGACGGTCCCCGTGACGGAGGCAGCTGAGCTTCCCCCGGCGCCCGAAGAGGCGCGTGCGGTATTCGGCGAGTTTTTCCCGGAAGCCGTGCGGTACGCGGAGCTGCTGGCGGACGCGGGGGTCCAGCGCGGTCTGATCGGCCCGCGTGAGGTGCCCAGGTTGTGGGAGCGGCACCTGTTGAACTGCGCGGTCCTCTCCGAGGTCGTGCCCGAGGGCGTCACCGTGTGCGATGTGGGCTCCGGCGCCGGTCTCCCAGGCATCCCCCTGGCGCTGGTGCGCCGGGATCTGAAGATCACGTTGCTGGAACCGTTGCTGCGTCGGACGAACTTCCTCCAGGAAGCCGTGGAGCTTCTGGGCCTCGACCACGTCACCGTGGTGCGCGGCCGGGCCGAGGAGGTCCTCGGCAAGGTGCAGCCCGTGCACGTGGTGACGGCGCGCGCGGTGGCTCCGCTGGACCGGCTGGCCGGCTGGGGTGTCCCCCTGCTGCGCCCGTACGGCGAGATGCTGGCGCTCAAGGGTGACACCGCCGAGGAGGAGCTGGTGGCGGCGAAGGTCGCGCTGGCGAAGCTCGGTGTGGTGAAGACCTCGGTGCTGCACGTGGGCGAGGGCGTCGTGGACCCCCTGTCCACGGTGGTGCGGGTCGAGGTGGGAGAAAGCCCTGGTGGGGTGAGGTTCGCTGCCAAACGGGCCAAGGCCGCCCGGGTGAGCCGTACGCGCCGCCGCCGCTGACGGACGTCGAGCACCACCGACCACTGAAATCCCCGTGCGTTCTGCGGGGATTTCAGGCGTGTTGGGGCCTATCGGCAGGGGTGCCGGAGTGTCGGAGGGAGCTTGAGACTCCGTCCGGGCATCGTGTTTCACGTGAAACGTCGCTCTCTGCTGCACGGAATCATCAGCCGCGGTCGTGCGGCCGCGTCCCCTCGCGAACGCAAGGCCGCAGGGGGGACGGAGTTGTCCACATCGGTGGATTCATCCACAGGAGTTCGGGCCCCGCTGGTTCGCGGCCCCGGTGACATGGCAGGCTCTGTTCATCGCGAGCCTGATGTCGAGGAGAGTGACACCGTGCGGTCCGACGCCAACCTCGCGGGGCCGATGGCCGATCCGGTCCCTGGTCCCCGCTCTGAATCGCCGGGCGAGGATGTTTCACGTGAAACATCGCCTCCGCCCCTGGTGGACAACGAAGACACACCCATCGGTCGAGCCGCCCAGATCGCGGTCGACGCGCTGGGCCGTGCGGGTGAACGCCTGCCCCGACCCGCGCAGACGCGGGTCATGGTGGTGGCGAACCAGAAGGGCGGCGTGGGCAAGACCACGACGACCGTGAATCTGGCGGCCTCGCTGGCCCTGCACGGTGCGCGGGTGCTGGTGATCGACCTCGACCCGCAGGGCAACGCCTCGACGGCCCTGGGCATCGACCACCACGCGGACGTGCCGTCCATCTACGACGTTCTCGTGGACAGCCGGCCCCTGCTGGAGGTCGTCCAGCCGGTGCTGGACGTGGAGGGCCTGTTCTGCGCCCCGGCGACGATCGACCTGGCGGGTGCCGAGATCGAGCTGGTGTCGCTGGTGGCCCGCGAGAGCCGGCTCCAGCGGGCGATCCAGGCGTACGAGCAGCCGCTGGACTACATCCTGATCGACTGCCCGCCCTCACTGGGGCTGCTGACGGTGAACGCCATGGTCGCGGGCGCCGAGGTACTGATCCCGATCCAGTGCGAGTACTACGCACTGGAGGGTCTGGGGCAGCTGCTGCGCAACGTCGATCTGGTGCGGGCTCACCTGAACCCGACACTGCACGTGTCGACGATCCTGCTGACCATGTACGACGGCAGGACGCGGCTGGCCTCGCAGGTGGCGGACGAGGTGCGCACGCACTTCGGCAAGGAGGTGCTGAGGACCAGCATCCCGCGCTCGGTGCGCATCTCCGAGGCGCCGAGCTACGGGCAGACGGTTCTCACGTACGACCCGGGCTCCAGCGGAGCCCTTTCCTACCTGGAAGCCGCGCGGGAGATCGCGCTGCGGGGGGCCGGAATCCATTACGACGCCCAACACGCCCATGTGGGCGCAGGCGTCGACAGCACGCAGAGCATGGCGGAGGGGATCCAGTGAGTGAGCGACGTAGGGGGCTGGGACGGGGGCTCGGCGCGCTGATTCCCGCAGCTCCGCAGGAGAGGACGCCGGTGGCCGGGGACGGTTCGACGTCTTCGCCGGCCGGGCAGGTGCTGACGTCCGAACGCGGTATCGCGGCGGCGAAGCTCGCCGCGCTGGCACAAGCCGATGTTTCACGTGAAACATCGGAGGCGGCCACGCCGGTGCGGGTGCCGGAGCAGGCGGCGCCGACGGCCAATGCGGTGGCCGGGGCGACGTTCGCGGAGCTTCCGATGGACGCGATCGTGCCGAACCCGCGCCAGCCGCGTGATGTGTTCGACGAGGACGCGTTGGCGGAGCTGGTGACCTCCATCCAGGAGGTGGGCCTGCTCCAGCCGGTGGTGGTGCGGCAGTCCGCGCCGGGCCGCTATGAGTTGATCATGGGCGAGCGGCGTTGGCGGGCGTGCCGGGAGGCCGGGCTGGACTCCATCCCGGCGATCATCCGGGCCACGGACGACGAGAAGCTGCTGCTGGACGCGCTTCTGGAGAACCTGCACCGTGCGCAGCTCAATCCGCTGGAGGAGGCGGCGGCGTACGACCAACTGCTCAAGGACTTCAACTGCACGCATGACCAGTTGGCTGACCGGATCGGGCGTTCGCGTCCGCAGGTGTCGAACACGTTGCGACTGCTGAGGCTTTCCGCCTCGGTGCAGCGCCGGGTCGCGGCGGGTGTCCTGTCCGCCGGTCACGCGCGGGCCCTCCTGTCCGTGGAGGACTCCGAGCTCCAGGACAAGCTGGCGCACCGGATCGTGGCCGAGGGGCTGTCGGTGCGCGCGGTCGAGGAGATCGTGACGCTGATGGGCTCGGAGCCGGCGAGCGGCGTGAAGCCGAAGGGTCCCCGGGCGGGTGCCCGGGTGGCGCCGGCGCTGAGCGAGTTGGCGACGCGGCTGTCCGACAGGTTCGAGACTCGGGTGAAGGTGGACCTGGGCCAGAAGAAGGGCAAGATCACCGTCGAGTTCGCCTCGATGGAGGATCTGGAGCGGATTCTGGGGACGCTCGCACCGGGCGAGGGCCGGGTGCTCGACCAGGGTCTCTCCGGGGAGTAGAAGCAGGGCTTCGATGGCGGAGCCGAGGGGCGGGTCGTGCCGGTTGTCCGGTACGACCCGCCCCTTTGTCGCAGCGGATACGATGCGTGTATGGGTCGTCGGTTGGTGCCGCTCACGCTGGACAACCTCCAGGATCTGCCCCGACGTTGCCGCGCCTGCGTGTTCTGGGAGCTCGATCCGGTCACCGGTGAGGCCGCCGTGAAGGCGGGTACTCCGGAGCTGGAGAAGGAGGCCTGGATCTCCGCCGTCCTGCTGGAGTGGGGCTCGTGCGGCCGAGTGGTCTACGTCGACGAGGTGCCGGTGGGCTTCGTGCTGTACGCACCGCCGGCGTATGTGCCGAGGGCCGCTTCGTTCCCCACCAGCCCGGTGTCTCCGGACGCGGTGCAGTTGATCACGGCGTGGATCATGCCCGGATATCAGGGCCAGGGTCTGGGGCGGGTCATGGTCCAGACGGTCGCGAAGGACCTGCTGAGGCGGGGCTTCCGGGCGATCGAGGCGTTCGGGGACGCGCGCTGGGAACGCCCGGCCTGTCTGTTGCCGGCGGACCATCTTCTGTCGGTGGGCTTCAAGACGGTACGGCCGCATCCGGCGCACCCGAGGTTGCGGCTGGAGCTGCGGTCGACGCTTTCGTGGAAGGAAGACGTGGAGCTGGCACTGGATCGGCTGTTGGGCGGAGCCAGGGCGCGCAAGGAGCCGGCGCTGCGTCCGTCGTGAACCGGGTATGCGAACGGGGCCGCCCCTTCAAGGGGCGGCCCCGTTTCACGTGAAACAAGCGGTGGATCAGCCGACGGGCTTGATGGTGACGAAACCATCGAGGTCGCGCAGGATGGCGGCCTTCGGCTTGGCACCGACGATGGTCTTGACGACCTCGCCGCCCTGGTAGACGTTCAGGGTCGGGATGGACATGACGC
Source organism: Streptomyces sp. NPDC002602 (assembly GCF_042889445.1). Taxonomy (NCBI): domain Bacteria; kingdom Bacillati; phylum Actinomycetota; class Actinomycetes; order Kitasatosporales; family Streptomycetaceae; genus Streptomyces; species Streptomyces sp. NPDC002602. Next base: position 164,424 of record NZ_JBIAQX010000006.1, read on the forward strand.
CGTACTTGGCGGCGGTGTCCGGGTTCTGGTCGATGTTCAGCTTGACGATCTCGATCTCGTCGCCGTACTCGGCCGCGATGGCCTCCAGGGACGGGGCGATCTGGCGGCACGGGCCGCACCATTCGGCCCAGAAGTCCACCAGGACGGGCTTGTCACTGGCCAGGACGTCCTGATCGAAGCTGGCGTCGGTCACGGTCTTGAGGGTGCCGGCCACAGCGGCCTCCTTATTTCCTTCTGCGGGGTGTGCGGGGTGTGGGGTGGTGCTGGATCAGACGGCCGCGTGGGCCTTCTCGGCGTCCGCGACCGCGGCGAGGAAGCGCTCCGCGTCGAGGGCGGCCGAGCAGCCGGTGCCGGCGGCGGTGATCGCCTGGCGGTACGTGTGGTCCACGACGTCGCCGGCGCCGAAGACACCGGCGAGGTTGGTGCGCGTGGACGGTGCGGCGACCTTGAGGTAGCCCTCGTCGTCCAGGTCCAACTGCCCCGTGAAGAGCTCGGTACGCGGGTCGTGGCCGACGGCGATGAAGAGGCCGGTCACGGGCAGCTCGGAGGTCTCACCGGTCTTGGTGTTGCGCAGGGTGAGGCCGGAGAGCTTCTGCTCGCCGTGGATCTCGGCGACCTCGCTGTCCCAGGCGAACTTGATCTTCGGGTCGGCGAAGGCGCGGTCCTGCATGGTCTTGGAGGCGCGCAGGCTGTCACGACGGTGGACGATGGTGACGCTCTTGGCAAAGCGGGAGAGGAAGGTCGCCTCCTCCATCGCGGTGTCGCCGCCGCCGACGACGGCGATGTCCTGGTCCTTGAAGAAGAACCCGTCACAGGTGGCGCACCAGGAGACTCCGCGGCCGGAGAGGGTGTCCTCGTTCGGCAGGCCGAGCTTGCGGTGCTGGGAACCGGTGGTGACGATGACGGCCTTGGCACGGTGGACGGTGCCGGCCGTGTCGGTGACGGTCTTGATGTCACCGGTGAGGTCCACGGCCACGACGTCGTCGGGGACCAGCTCGGCACCGAAGCGCTCGGCCTGACCGCGCATGTTGTCCATGAGTTCAGGCCCCATGATGCCGTCCTGGAAGCCGGGGAAGTTCTCGACCTCGGTGGTGTTCATGAGCGCACCGCCGGCGGTGACGGCGCCCTCGAAGACCAAGGGGTTGAGCGAAGCGCGTGCGGTGTACAGGGCGGCCGTGTAACCGGCCGGCCCGGAGCCGATGATGATCACGTTTCGTACGTCGCTCACGGGTTCTTTCCTCGTCTCTGCGGACTGCGTGCTGCCTACCGGGGGCCGGTGCGGACCTTCACCCCACCCAACGGATCCTACGGCGCGCGCATTCCCCACTTTTCCGCGTGCCGTCCCGAACGTGTCAGGTCCGCGGGTAGGTCCCGGTCAGGAGGGGCTTTCCCGGGGCTGCCGCGGGGGTGCGACCGCAGCCGGCGTCGACCAGATAGGCGTCCGCCCTGGCGGGGTCGCCTGGGTGCGGGAGCACGACCAGGTACACGTCGGTGCCCCGGTAGGTGCCGCGTTCGGTGGCGATCGGGGTGTCGGGTCGGCCGGTGGCGGCCTGCACGCACGGGGGGACCGGCGCGGCCCGCCGGTCGGAGGGAGCCACCCCGGAAGGAGGAGCGTTCTCCATTCCGTATGTGTTGTTCTTCTCCCCCTGTACGCCAGGGTCTTGCTTCGCCGAGGCGAGCAGTTGCCGGACGTTGTCCTGGAGTCCCTGTGCGGTGTAGGTGCCCTCGTCGGACCGACCGGTCGAGGTCGCCGCGTCGCTGCGACCGGCGGTGCTCTGGGGACGTGTGTCGTCGAGGCCGTTGACGAAGAGGATTCCGAGAGCGCAGGCCGCCGCTCCGGCCAGTCCGGCGATGACCGCGATCCGGCGGCGGGCGCGGCGACGGCCGGGGCCGGTTGGGCCGGCCGGGTGACCACCGGGTCGGCGGGCCTCGGATCCGGGGACCCGGGAGGGCGATGTTTCACGTGAAACATCGCTGTCGCTCTTGCTGTCGTCCTTGTTCTCGGGCGCTTGGGCGGCCTCGGGCTCGGCGCGGTGTGCCGTGGACCCGAGCAGCGCTTCGGCGGCGAGAGCCGCGTCGATCCGGCCCGCGACGTCGGACGGCATCCGGGGGGGACCCGGAAGAGTGCCGAGCAGGGAGCGGATTTCCTCCAGGGAGGCACGGACGTCGGCGCACAGGGCGCATGTGTCGAGGTGCCGGCGTACCTCGACGGCACGCGACGGCGAGAGCAGCCCTTCGGTCAGGTCGGAGATCTCCGAGACGTCCGGGTGCCGGATCGTGCCGGTTGTGGGGCTCACGGACGTCCACCTCCGCCCTTCACTGCGTCTGGGTCTGGATGCCGGGGGTCTGCCGCTGGTGGGACGGATGTGCCCGGCGTCCGGTTCCTTCCCCGCTCGGTGGCGGTGTTATCCCCGGCATTCGTGCGCAGATGAGTGAGCAGCGGGACGAGTTTCGCCCGGCCCCGCGCACAGCGGCTCTTCACGGTGCCGGTCGGCACGTCGAGCAGGCGGGCGGCCTCGGCGACGGGGTATCCCTGCATGTCGACGAGGACCAGCGCGGCCCGCTGATCGGCCGGGAGGGTGCCGAGGGCGGCCAGTAGCTCGCGATGGAGGTCCTGGCGTTCCGCGGGGGCCTCCGCGGACTCGTGGGGCTCCAGGAGCCGCTCCAGCCGCTCCGTGTCGTCGAGCGGGGAGGTCTTGCGGGTGGCCGCCTTGCGGGCGCGGTCGAGGCAGGCGTTCACGGTGATCCGGTGCAGCCAGGTCGTGACCGCCGAGTCTCCCCGGAACGTGTGGGCGGCCCGGTAGGCGGAGACCAGGGCGTCCTGCACGGCGTCGGCCGCCTCCTCGCGGTCGCCGAGGGTGCGCAGGGCGACGGCCCACAACCGGTCGCGGTGACGGCGTACGAGTTCGCCGAAGGCGTCGGGGTCCCCGTCGACGTGCAGGGCCAGCAGTTCCTGGTCGCTGTGGCCGTCGGCCGTTGTTTCGTGCGTCACACCTCGCTCCCTTCCGGGATGGAGATTAGGGCCTGCGTGGGTCGAGCACGAGGGCCACCGGGTGATCGGGGGCGCGCGCGGGTCGCGGCCGACATGAGGAAGCCGCGCTGCCGAAGGGGTGGAGGCCCTTTCGGCGCGGCGGCTTCATCACACGGGGGTGGGGCTCAGGAGGGGCGGCCGAGTACCTTGATCTCGCTGATGCCACCGCGGTACCCGCCCGTTCCGTCGTCCGGCAGCTCCGTGATGTGGATCAGCACGTAGCGGGTTCGAACCGGGGTGTCCAATGTGGCCTGGAGCTTCTTGTCGGCCTTCTCCAGCTTGGTGATCTGCTGGGGGAACGCGGACAGGGAGTCGGGTGCGGAAGCCTCCGGCGCCGCGCCGCGCATCTCGGCGCGCTGTCCGGCCACGTAGAAGTCCACGTCGATCTCGGAGACGTTCTGGACGCTCCCGAGATCGACGATGATGCCGCTGCCGTTCTCTTCGAGGTTCCCGAACTTGGGGTAGTTCTGGTAGCGGGGAGTGATCCAGGCGGAGGAGGCATCACCGTCGACGCTGTTTCCGGCCGTCTCGGGCTTCACTCCGGACCCGCCGAAGGCGATCACTTGAGCCCGCGTGATCTTGAGGGGCTTGGCCGGCTCCGGCTTCTTCGGAGTGTCGTCCGTCGAGTCCGTCTGCGTGTTGTTCTCGCCGCCGTTGTTGCCGCCCCGGTTGATGCGGTCCAGGAGGGTGTCGGCGAGCTGCCAACTGCCCAGACCGAGCGCGACGATCAGCAGGGCGGCGACGCTCCACTTGAGGGCGCGGCCGGTGCGGCTCTGCAGCGGGGGCGGCGGGGGCGTGACGGAGTGGTTCTGGACGGTCGGCAGGCCCATGGGCGTGGGCCGTCCGTAGCTGCCCTGCTGGTAGGTGGTCTGCTGGTACTCGGGCGGCGCCGTGAAGGCGGGCTCCGGCGGCCGGATGCGGGGCATCGCCGCGACCGCCTTGGCCAGCTCCTCCGGGGTGGTGAAGGCGGGCTCCTGACGAGAGGCCGTGGCCCCGTCGTTGGCGAGGGCCCTCATGGCGAGCTCGCCGAGGCCTCGGTGGACGCCGGCGCGCACCTGATCGGGAGCGATCAGGCCGACCCCCTTGGGCAGGCCCGCGAGGCCGTACGCGTCGTTCTCGTACGGCCAGCGCTGGGTGAGGGCGGCGTACAGGAGCGCGCCCACGGCCTCGGTGTCGGCCTGCTGCGGGGTGTCGCTGGTGATGCCGCGCAGGGCGGCGTTCACGGCGAGCCCGCGGATCCGGTACTGGCCGGAGGAGGTGCGGAGTATCGCGCTGGGCGTCAGCCGCAGATGGGCCAGACCCTCGCGGTGCGCGGCGGTCATGGCCTGGGAGACCTGACTGACCAGCTGGTAGGCCTCGTGGGCCTCAAGCGGCCCCAGGGCGAGGATCGAAGTCAACTCGGTGGCGTCGGGCAGCCACTCGTGGACGACGTAGACCAGGTCGTTCTCCTCCACGGCGTCGAGGACCTGGACGAACCGGGGGTCACCGAGCAGGGCGGAGGAGCGGGCGGCGGCCAGGACGGCCCGCGCCCGGGGGTGGTCGGCGGGCAGCAGGTGGACGCCCACCGCGCGGCGGAGCTTCTCGTCCATCGCGCGCCAACTGCTGAATCCGTCCAGACGGGTGACGCACTCCTCCAGCCGGTAGCGCCTGGCGAGCTTGTGACCGCTGTGGAGTTCGGGTGCGGCCACCGGGGCCGGGTTGATGCGTTCGCCATCCGTTTCGGGCATGGAACCGTCCGCGGCTCGTCCGTTCTGCGTGTCCACCCCGTCGGCCGTGGCCTTGGCCGCCTCTGCGGCCGACGGCTCGTCGCCGCCGTTGTCGGCCACGTCGACGGCAGCTGTGCTACGTTCCGCCACCGTCGTCCCTGCCTCCCCATCCGTTGCGCGCTGTCGGCCAGTCTGCGAAGCCATGCCAATTGTGCCCACAGTCCGACGCTATGCACGACACGCGATGGGGCCCGACGGTTGTGCGCATCAGCGACCCAAACGTCCGCGGACCATTCCGACCATCGAGTTGAGCTCTTCGACGCGCATCCGCTTCGCGGCGACGAGGAAGACGGCGGCCAGGGCGATGAAGCCGGTGACCAGCGCCGCGAGGGAGCCGCCTGCTCCGTTCCCCAACCACTGGGTGACCCCGTACGCCACGGCGCCCGCCACGGCGGCGGCGGGGACGCAGGCTCCGATGAGACGGGTGTAGGTGCGCATCACGTGGGCACCGTCGAGATCGCCGCCGAGCCGGGTGCGCAGCCGGCGCCAGGCCACGCCGACACCGACCGCGTAGCCGAGGCCGTAGGCGGCGGCCATGCCGACGACGGCCCAGCGCTCGGGGAGGACCAGGAAGGCGATGACCGAGACGCCCGCGTTCACGGCGGCGACGATGACCGTGTTGTAGAAGGGCGTCCGGGTGTCCTCGTAGGCGTAGAAGCCGCGCAGGACGACGTACTGCACGGAGTACGGGATCAGGCCAAGGCCGAAGGCCATGAGGATGAAGCCGATGTTCTGGGCGTCGTCGGCGCCGGAGCCGGCGTAGAGCAGCGTGGCCATGGGGACACCGAGCGCGAGGAACGCGAAGGCGCAGGGCACGATCGCGACGGCTGAGGTGCGCAGACCGTAGGAGATGTCGTCGCGGACCGCGGCGGCGTCGCCGTCGTGGGCGGAACGGGAGATGCGCGGCAGGACCGCGGTCATGACCGAGACGGTGATGATGGCCTGGGGCATCTGCCACAGCAGCAGCGCGTAGTTGTAGCCGGTGATGCCGGTACCGCCGTGGCCCTGCTTGGCGGCGACCTCGCCCGCCCAGGTGGCGAGCTGGGTGACGACGACGAGACCGATCTGGTTGGCGAGGACGAAGAAGAACGTCCACTTGGCCAGGCCCGCGGCCTTGCCCAGGCCGTGGCCCTTCCAGTCGAAGCGCAGGCGGGGCCTGAAGCCGGCGTCGCGCAGGTACGGAATCATCGCGAGGGATTGGACCACGAGGCCGAGCAGGGTGCCCAGACCCAACAGGCGCACGCCTTCGGGGGTGATGCCGGATTCGTTCATGCCGGTGGAGGTGAACCCGCCGAACGCCCAGATGAAGGCGCCGAACGTGGCGATGACGACCACGTTGTTGAGGACCGGCGTCCACATCATCGCGCCGAACCGACCGCGGGCGTTGAGGATCTGACCGAGGACCACGTGCACGCCCATGAAGAACATGGTGGGCAGGCAGTAGTGGGCGAAGGAGACCGCGACGTCCATCCGGTCAGGGTTGTCGGCGATCGTCGGCGACATCATCGTGATGAACACCGGGGCCGCGAGCACGCAGATGACGGTGACCGCGCCCAGCAGGACCATGACCAGGGTCAGCAGCCGGTTGGCGTACGCCTCCCCGCCGTCCTCGTCGTTCTTCATCGCGCGGACGAGCTGCGGGATGAAGACCGCGTTCAGCGCACCGCCGCCGACGAGGACGTAGATCATCGTCGGCAGTGTGTTGGCGACCTGGTAGGTGTCGTTCAGGGTGACGACGCCGATGGCGCCGCCGATCACGAGGGTGCGCAGGAAACCGGTGATGCGGGAGACGATCGTGCCGGCGGCCATCAGCGCGCTGGACTTGAGCAGGCCGGAGGCCTTCCCGGCGGGCTTGGTCGGTGCCGGGGTGGCGACGGGCGCCTCCTCGGTGACCGTCCGCGGTGCGGCTTCCTGGTCCCGGTAGAGGTGCGCGAAGGCGTCGGGCGGCGGCTGGTCGTCCGCGGTCTCGGTCACGAGCGAGTCCACACCGACGAACCGGGTGGTCGTGGCGTGGTCCCCGTACGGCATGTGGCGGGACGGACCGTCCGGCTCGGGCGGCGGGGTCTGGGCCCAGACACGTGGATCCGGGCCGTGGGAGGGCGCCTGTGGGGCCGCGTAGAGCGGTCCGGCCTCCTGGTAGGTACCCGGCGGCGGCGGGGGGTGAGAGGCCCGGTCGTACATGACCTCGGTGACCGGGTCCTGTGCGGACAGGTCCTGGGACCGGTACGGGTCGTAGTCGTAGGCATCCTGGACATACGGGTCGTGATCCGGCGCGGGTGCGGGCGGAGGGACCTGCCCGGGCACCGGGGTACCCGGAGCGGCGCCCTGCGCGGGCGACGGCCCACCAGTGCCCTGCCCGCGGTCACCGTCGTACGGCGCGTTCATCGAAACCCCACCTCATCGTCCCCAGGCCGACCGGCCACGGCATCGCATCAACGGTCCACTGTCTCACCCGCGCCGGACCCGCCCGCGCTTTGCGGTTCGGTGTCCGGGGACTCGTCACTCGGCTGCGTGCTCTCCTCGACCGCGGTACGGGCCGCCACGCGCTTGCGACTGGCGTACATCTTGATGCCGGCCAGCACGAGGAGAAGCACACCACCTGCGATGACGAGCATCACGGTGGGGGTGACCTCGGTCGCCTCGACGGTGAACTTGCGCTCCTTGCCGTAGGGAACGCCCTGCTTCGTGAAGAGCTGCGCGGTGACCTCCACGGGACCACTCGCGGTCGCGTTGGCGGTGAACTTCAGGGTCTGGCTGTGGTCGGCCTGGACGGTGACCTCCTGCTCGGCGACACCGCTGTCGTCGAACATCAGGCGGGTGGGGTTGGCCGACCGCACCCGCAGGACCAGGTTGTGGACGTCCTGGACCAGGCTGTTCTGGACACTGACCGGGATGGTCGCGCTGTGTCCGGACAGGGTGGCGTCCGACTTGGGGATGACCTTGACCTTCTCGGTCAGGCCGATCAGGTACTCCTGCACCTGGTCCCGGTACACGCGGGCCTCTTCGGGGCGGCCCCGCCAGGAAGTGGACATCTCCCGGTTGGTGGTGTTCCCGAAGGGGATCTCCACGCGTTCCGGCGCCGCCAGGATGACCTTGAAGTGGTCGAGGGTGTTCTGCGTGGTGCGGATCTTCTCGAACGCCGAGACCGGCAGCTCCTGCTTGCTCAGGGACTCCGGGTACTGGCCGGCGCCCGGGACCTGAGTGGCCGCGCCGGGGTCGGGCTTGGCGGCCGCCGCGGCCTCCAGATCGGAGGGCTGGGCCCAGCGCCCGTTCTGGAGCCCGCGCAGGGCTGCGGCCATCGTTCCCGCCTGGCTGACGGATGGCATCCGCTGCGGGGTGACGACGAAGCTGCGCTGCTCTTCGGTGTTCTGCAGGTTGAGGGCCAGGGTCTGGGCGAGGAACCGCTGCACGGCGAGGGTCGAGTTCCCGGCGCTGAGCATGTCGCCCTGGAAGGCGGTGGAGAGCTGGGCGTCGGCGACGACGGCCGTGGTGCCCGCGCCGATGGGGCGGGCGGCCGAGGGCGTGTAACCGAGGGTGCCGTTCTCCTGGAGGCTGTCGCTGCGGGTGAGCACGTTGTGCGCACCGGCCGAGGTGGCGACATTGACGATCGAGGGGTCGATGGCACCGTCCACGGGCCAGGAGAAGTCGGTGGACGGGGTGACGTGCAGCACCGTCTCGACGGCCTGCTTCGCCTTGTCGGTGGCCGGCCTCAGCTGGCCCAGGGTGCCGGACACGTCCTTGCCGTGATGGGCGAGGGAGGCGATGTCGGGGTCGGCGAAGGGCAGCGCGACGACCTTCTTGCCCTGCACCGCGGTTTCGAGATCGCTCAGCCACTTCTCCGCGACGGCCTTGTTCTTGCCCTGGATGGGCTTCCCGGCCGGGTCGGGATTGCGGATCCGGTACCCCTTGGCCATCGCGTCGACCGTGTAGAGCAGGTCGGGATCGATGACCCAGGTGATGGGGAGGTCCTTGCCGAGCGAGACCATCTGCCCGAGCCGGCCGGCGGGTCCCAGCTCGGCCGCGAGGGAGTCGTCGATGAAGACCGGGGTCTGCGTCTCGTCCGAGCCGGTCTCCGCCGTCACACGGGTGGTGGAGATCAACGGCCACGCGTACGTGAGGTTGGAGCGCTTGGCCGCGGTTTCGGGCTGCCACGGAAGGAAGGTCCGCTTGATGCCGAGGACCTGCTCGTACGGGCGGCCGGCGGTCTCCCCGGACACGGAGACACCGAGCTGGTAGACGCCGTCCTTGTCCAGGTCCAGTTTGTTGATCGGGACCTTGATCGTGAATTCCCGGCTGACCTTGGAGGGCAGCGAGTCGATCTTCACGGCGAAGGCGGGATCGATCTCGGCCGGATCGGTGCCGGGCCGGAAGCCGCTGCGGTCCGCGACGTCGTCGATCGCCGAGCGGTCACCGACGACGGGCCCGACCCGCAGGCCGACGTGCGCGCCCTTGATCGGTTCGCCGCCGTTGTTCACCACGGTGCCCGAAATGGTCAGCGTGTCCGTCTTGACCGGAGCACTGGGTGTCACCTCGCTCAGCTGGACGTCCACGGGGGACTCGGCCGCCTGGGCGGGTGGGGCGGGGGCATAGACCAGAGCGGCCAGGACCGGTGTCCCGGCGAGCATGACGACTGCCCGCCGCAGCCAGCGGCGCCGGGCAGGGGCCGGGACCGCCCCCTGGATTTCTGCCGCCTCGGCCACGCGTTTCGCCCGTCCTCGAAGTGTCAGTGGTCGTCGTTCGTGCGTCTACGCATGGTAACGAGGCCCGCTGTGCGCGAGTGCCGCGCCTTGCTCCACATGATCGGCTTCGACTCCGCGCCGGTGCGGGGCGGGGTGGCCGCAAAACGCGGCGGCCCGGACCGGGCGGGCCACGTACCCTTTTCTGTTGTGCCGAACGCCAATGAAGACAGCCCCAGTGCCCTGAGTCAGGTGCAGAGCCGCGCGGTCAGTGAACTGCTGCGGGTCGCCCCTGTCGCCGACGAACTCGGCCGCCGATTCCAGGAGGCCGGCTTCCGCCTCGCCCTGGTCGGAGGGTCCGTTCGCGATGCGCTGCTCGGGCGTCTCGGCAACGATCTCGATTTCACCACCGACGCCCGCCCCGAGGACGTCCTGAAGATCATCAGGCCGTGGGCCGACTCCGTCTGGGACGTGGGCATCGCCTTCGGCACCGTGGGAGCGCAGAAACTCGGCTTCCAGATCGAGGTGACGACCTACCGTTCGGAGTCGTACGACCGGACCTCGCGCAAGCCCGAGGTCTCCTACGGCGACTCGATCGAGGAGGATCTGGTCCGCCGGGACTTCACGGTGAACGCCATGGCGGTCGCGCTGCCCGAGAAGGTGTTCGTGGACCCGCACGGCGGCCTGGAGGACCTCCGGGAGGGTGTACTGCGCACCCCCGGCACTCCGCAGGACTCCTTCTCGGACGATCCGCTGCGCATGCTGCGTGCGGCCCGGTTCGCGGCGCAGCTGGACTTCGAGGTCGCCCCGGAGGTCGTGGCGGCGATGAAGGAGATGTCCGAGCGGATCGAGATCGTCTCGGCGGAGCGCGTGCAGGGCGAGCTGAACAAGCTGCTGCTGTCCGCACACCCCCGCAAGGGCCTGGGTCTGCTCGTGGACACCGGGCTGGCGGACCGGGTGCTCCCCGAGCTGCCCGCCCTGCGGCTGGAGAGTGACGAGCACCACCGTCACAAGGACGTCTACGATCACTCGCTGATCGTGCTGGAGCAGGCGATCGACCTGGAGGAGGACGGCCCGGACCTGGTTCTGCGTCTGGCCGCCCTGCTGCACGACATCGGCAAGCCGCGAACCCGCCGGTTCGAGGGCGACGGCCGGGTCTCCTTCCACCACCACGAGGTGGTCGGAGCGAAGATGACCAAGAAGCGCATGACCGCGCTGAAGTACTCGAACGACATGATCAAGGACGTGTCCCGGCTCGTGGAGCTGCACCTGCGCTTCCACGGCTACGGGGACGGCGAGTGGACCGACTCGGCCGTGCGGCGCTACGTACGCGACGCCGGTCCCCTGCTGGAGCGGCTGCACAAGCTGACCCGGTCCGACTGCACCACCCGGAACAAGCGCAAGGCCAACGCGCTCTCCCGTACCTATGACGGTCTGGAGGAGCGCATCGCGCAGCTCCAGGAGCAGGAGCAGTTGGACTCGATCCGGCCCGACCTGGATGGCAACGAGATCCAGCAGGTGCTGGGTGTCGGTCCCGGCCCGGTGATCGGCAAGGCCTACGCGTTCCTGCTGGAGCTGCGGCTGGAGAACGGACCGATGGAGCGTGACGCCGCCGTCACGGCTCTCAAGGAGTGGTGGGCCGGCCAGGCCTGAGGCGTCCGGGGCGGTCGATGTTTCACGTGAAACATCGACCGCCCCGATCCATCGCCCCCTGATGTTTCACGTGAAACGTCGCTCCTGGCGTCGGAGCAGTGCCGCGGTGAGGCCGTAGAGGAGGGCCACGCTCAGGATCAGGGTGACGGACTGCCCGTCCGCGGGAAGCATGAGCGAGGCCACGGCGGCCGCGCCGACGAAGGCCACGTTGAAGAGCACGTCGTAGACGGAGAAGACCCGACCGCGGAACTCGTCGTCCACCCGGGACTGGATGACGGTGTCGGTGGAGATCTTGGCGCCCTGGGTGGCGAGCCCCAGGACGAAGGCCGCGACGAGCATCGGTCCGACGGCGAAGAACAGACCGAGCGCCGGGACGAGGAGCGCTGCCGTCGCGGCGCAGACGGTGATCCAGCCCAGGTTGCCCAGACGTTCGACGATCCAGGGTGTGACGACGGCGGCCGCGAAGAACCCGGCGCCGGAGACCCCGATCGCGATCCCCAGGAGGGCCAGTCCGTCGGACTCGTTGTCCGACCAGGAGTAGCGGCAGAGCATGAGCAGCATCACCAGGAGTGCGCCGTAGCAGAAGCGCATCATCGTCATCGCGGTGAGCGCCAGGCGGGCGTCCCGGCGGTCGGCCAGGTGACGCAGGCCTTCGGCCATGCCCCGCACCGTGAGGGTCACCCCCTCGGCGATGGACGGGTGGACCCGCCCGGAGGGTTGATCCGGACCGAGGAGGTCGACGGCCAGCCGCAAGGAGACGAGCGCGGCGCAGAGGTAGAACGCGGCACCGAGGAGCACCACGAGTGCGTTGGATTCGACGGCCAGCAGCCGTACGAGGAAGGCCAGGCCGCCGCCGGCGGTCGCCGCGAGGGTGCCTGCGGTGGGAGAGAGGGCGTTCGCGGTGACCAACTGATGGGGGCCGACGACCCGTGGCAGGGAGGCGGCGAGTCCGGCCAGGACGAAGCGGTTGACGGCGGTGACCGACAGCGCCGACGCGTAGAACAGCCAGTCGGGGACGTGCGCGACGATCAGCACGCCGGTGACACAGGCGAGGAAAGCCCGCAGCAGGTTGCCGTAGAGGAAGACCTGACGTCGGCGCCAACGGTCCAGCAGCACGCCGGCGAAGGGGCCGATCACCGAGTAGGGCAGCAGAAGCACGGCCATGGCCGATGCGATGGCCGCGGGCGAGGTCTGCTTCTCCGGGGAGAACACCACGTAGGTGGCGAGCGCGACCTGGTACACCCCGTCCGCGGCCTGGGAGAAGAGCCGTACGGCGAGCAGGTTGCGGAAGTCCCTCAGGCGCAGGAGTACGCGCAGATCACGTACGACGGGCATGAGGGAAAGGGTCACACACACCGAGGGTCCCCGGGCACATTGCCCGGGGACCCTCGGTGGAAGAGCAGCCGAAGACCAGGTGTCCGAAAGGACCTTGGTGCTTCGCTTCGCGTCGCGCGGACGCGGCGAGCGGTTTAGCGCTCGACCTCGCCCTTGATGAACTTCTCGACGTTCGCGTAGGCCTCGTCGTCGAAGTACTGGACCGGCGGGGACTTCATGAAGTAGCTCGAAGCCGACAGGATCGGGCCACCGATGCCCCGGTCCTTGGCGATCTTCGCGGCGCGCAGGGCGTCGATGATGACACCGGCGGAGTTCGGGGAGTCCCACACCTCGAGCTTGTACTCGAGGTTCAGCGGAACGTCGCCGAAGGCGCGGCCTTCGAGGCGGACGTAGGCCCACTTGCGGTCGTCGAGCCAGGCGACGTAGTCGGACGGGCCGATGTGGACGTTGTTCTCGCCCAGGTCGCGGTCCGGGATCTGCGAGGTGACGGCCTGCGTCTTCGAGATCTTCTTCGACTCGAGGCGGTCACGCTCGAGCATGTTCTTGAAGTCCATGTTGCCGCCGACGTTGAGCTGCATGGTGCGCTCAAGACGGACACCGCGGTCCTCGAACAGCTTCGCCATCACGCGGTGCGTGATGGTCGCGCCGACCTGCGACTTGATGTCGTCGCCGACGATCGGGACGCCGGCCTCGGTGAACTTGTCCGCCCACTCCTTGGTGCCGGCGATGAAGACCGGAAGGGCGTTGACGAAGGCGACCTTCGCGTCGATGGCGCACTGCGCGTAGAACTTCGCCGCCGCCTCGGAGCCGACGGGCAGGTAGCAGATCAGGACGTCGACCTCGCGGTCCTTGAGGACCTGGACCACGTCGACCGGGGTCTCGGCGGACTCCTCGATCGTCATGCGGTAGTACTTGCCCAGGCCGTCCAGGGTGTGGCCGCGCTGCACGGTCACGCCCGTGTTCGGGACGTCGCAGATCTTGATGGTGTTGTTCTCGCTGGCGCCGATGGCGTCCGAGAGGTCGAGGCCGACCTTCTTCGCGTCGACGTCGAACGCGGCGACGAACTCGATGTCACGCACGTGGTAGTCGCCGAACTGGACGTGCATCAGACCGGGGACCTTGGCCGCCGGGTCGGCGTCCTTGTAGTACTCGACGCCCTGCACCAGCGAGGCGGCGCAGTTGCCTACGCCGACGATGGCTACGCGAACCGAACCCATTCCGGTTGCTCCCTGTTTGTTCTCGGACGAGGCCTGCGAGATGCAGGCCTCACTTTGCAGTTTCGTCGGACGGACCGGGTCGTCTCTGATCCCGTCCCGCCCGCTCGCTCTCGATGAGCTCGTTCAGCCAGCGCACTTCGCGCTCCACGGATTCCATTCCGTGGCGCTGCAGCTCAAGCGTGTAGTCGTCGAGCCGCTCCCGCGTACGGACGAGCGAGGCGCGCATCTTCTCCAGACGCTCTTCCAGCCGGCTGCGGCGACCCTCCAGCACCCTCATGCGCACTTCTCGTTCGGTTTGACCGAAGAAGGCGAAGCGGGCGGCGAAGGACTCGTCCTCCCAGGTGTCCGGGCCGGTGTGGGAGAGGAGCTCTTCGAAGTGCTCCTTACCTGCTGCCGTCAACCGGTAGACGATCTTGGCGCGGCGCCCTGCGAGTGAAGCGGCGAGAGCGTCTTCCGGGGCGTTGCCCGGTTCTTCGATCAACCAGCCGTTGGCGACGAGCGTCTTGAGGCAGGGGTACAGGGTTCCGTAGCTGAACGCCCTGAACACCCCCAGCGAGGTGTTGAGCCGCTTGCGGAGCTCGTAGCCGTGCATGGGGGATTCGCGAAGCAGGCCGAGGACGGCGAATTCGAGGATGCCTGAGCGTCTGCTCATCCGCCTGCCTCTCCTCTGCCCCTGAGTTTATGTCGAGCTGATGTATCGACTCGATACATCCAGACGATAGATCGGCCGGCCTCCGGCGACAAGGGGTGACGTGGTGACCGGCGTCACATCACTAATTCGACGTACGCAAGTTGCCTGATTTGGGGTGAACTTCGGCACTGATTGGGTTTTGACCGTGCGTAGTCTGTGCGGCATGACACCGGGGGGAACCGGAATGCACCGCCGCTGCCAGGCCACTCGCCTGCCCGAGGAGTAGTCGTTCGATGAGCGAGCATCGCCGTAAACCGCCGCAGCAAGCCCAGGGCGGCGGCCGCGCCGCGTCCCGTCGGCCCGCGCAGCAGCACTCTGGCCGCGGCGCCGGGGCGGGGCATGACGCCCGCGCGGCGTCCCCCAGTGCTTCGTACCGAGAGCAGTCCCCCTCCGGCGGTCGGGTCGAGGCCCGAAGAGCCGCCCAGAGAGGCTCGGCCGGTCGAGGCCGAGACGGGGCCCAGTCGGGCAGATCCGGAACCGGCGCGAGCCGCCCGAACCGCCGGCTCGTGAACTACCCCCGCTCCGACCGGGACGGGTGGAAACGGTTCGTCCCGTCCTGGAAGCTCGTGAGCGGCACCACGCTGGGGTTCATCGCGGTGATCATCGCGGGCGCCGGCATCGGTATCGCCATGGTGAGCACGCCGGATGCCAACAAGGCGGCCCAGGCTCAGAACAACGTCTTCTACTGGGCCGACGGCAGCCAGATGGTCGCGACCGGTGGTTCCATGAACCGCCAGATCGTGCAGATCGACGAGATCCCGCTCTCGATGCGCAACGCGGTCATCGCCGCGGAGAACGAGTCCTTCGAGACGGACAAGGGCGTCGACCCGATGGGCATCGCCCGGGCCGTGGTGAACATGGCCCAGGGCGGCTCCACCCAGGGTGGCTCGACCATCACGCAGCAGTACGTGAAGAACAACTTCCTGGACTCCGAGCAGACGCTCAAGCGGAAGGTGACCGAGCTCTTCATCTCGATAAGGCTCGGTCTCACGGCGCCCAAGGACGAGGTGCTCGCCGGCTACCTCAACACCGCCTACTACGGCCGCGACGCCTACGGCATCCAGGCCGCCTCACGCGCCTACTTCGGCAAGGACTGCAAGAACCTGACCCCCTCGGAGAGCGCCTTCCTGGCATCCGTGCTCAAGGGCCCGAACCTGTACAACCCCGACGGCGGCCTCGGCAAGGCGGCCACCCCCGAGCTCAACGAACAACGCGCCCGCCAGCGCTGGGCCTGGGTGCTCGACCGCGAGGTCGTGGTGGGTCGGATGGACCAGGCCGAGCGCGCCAAGTACACGGAGTTCCCCGCACGCGTCGAGTCGGAGCAGGCGCGCGGACTGTCGGGCCAGACCGGCTACCTGGTCGAGACGGCCAAGCAGTACATGATGCGGAAGCTGCACATCAGCGCGGACAAGATGGCCCTGGGCGGCTACCAGATCCGTACCACCTTCGACAAGGCGAAGGTCGACGCCCTGTCCAAGGCCGTCGACGAGACCCGCAAGGACTTCCTCGACGAGAAGCGCCGGCCCGACACCGACACCCACGTCCAGTTCGGCGCCGCGTCGGTGGACCCGAAGTCCGGGGCGATCGTGGCCCTGTACGGCGGGCCCGGCATGGACAAGAAGCACTTCACCAACAACGCCGACACCCAGGGCGTCCCGGTCGGCTCGACCTGGAAGCCGTACGTGCTGGCGGCCGCGATGGAGTACGGCACCCAGAATTCCGACGGCGAGGGGATCTCGGTCGACAGCAAGTACATGGCCGACGACCGCACCGTGATCACCAACCGTGCGGGCAAGCCCCTGCTCGGCAAGGACCGTCAGCCGTTCAGGCAGAAGAACGAGAGCACCACGCCCTACGGGTACGTGACCCTCAACAAGGCGATGGAAAGCTCCATCAACGTCCCCTTCGCCCAGCTCGTCTTCGACGTCGGCCACGACAAGGTCCGCGAGGTGGCCAAGTCCACCGGCATCCTCGAAGACTCGATGGACCCGAACGACAACGCCTCGTTCGCGCTGGGAACCTCGACCCCCAGCGCCATCCGGATGGCCGACTCGTACGCCACCTTCGCCGCTTCGGGCACGCACCACGAGCCGTTCTCCGTGACCAGCGTGAAGAAGGACGGGGTGGAGCTTCCCGGGTTCGAGGCTCCCAAGCCCCAGCGGGCCATGGACAACGCCATCGCGGACAACATCACCAAGGTCCTGGAGAACGTCGTCCAGAACGGCACCGCGATCAAGGCCAAGAAGCTGGAGCGGCCCGCCGCGGGCAAGACCGGTACCACCGACAAGAACAAGTCGGCCTGGTTCGTCGGCTACACCCCGGAACTGTCCACGGCCGTCACCCTCTTCCGCAGCGACCCCAACGCCAAGGGGCAGGCGCTGCAGTCCATGAACGGTGTCGGAGGCATCGACTCCATCCACGGTGGTGACATCCCGACCGTGATCTGGACCGAGTACATGCGCGCGGCCCTCAAGGGGGCTCCGATCAAGCAGTTCCCGGAACCGGACGAGATCGGCGTGATCGCCCACGCCTCCGGCGCGCCGAGCCCCACGCCTTCGGCGCCCTCGGTATCGCCCTCCCCCTCGCCCTCGCCCTCCCCGTCGAGCTCCCCGCCGAAGGTGTCCCCGTCGCCCTCCAAGACCGAGGACAAGCCGAAGTGCAGGCCCTGGCAGGTGTGTGAGACCGACCCCGACGGCGGCACCACCAGCGGCAACGACGTCGGTGGCCTGATCGGCGGCGGCAACGGGGCCAACGGTGGCAACGGGGCCAACGGCGGGAACGGAGCCAACGGCGGCGGCAACGGAGGCGACGCGGGAGCCGGCGGCGCGGCCGACGGCGGGGCGGGCGGAGACCCGTCACCGCCCACCCCGGGTAGACCGGGCCGTCCCGGAGGCGGTAGCTGGGGCACCACCGCCGGTGTCGGCGGCTGACCGGTTCGCCATCACCACCTGACGAGGGCCGTCGCACATCGTGCGGCGGCCCTCGTCCGTGCCCGGCCCGGTACGGCAGGATGAGCGCATGACGAAGGTGCACGAGGACAGGCTTGTACTGCCCACCCAGCAGGACGAGGTCGCCGCGGCCGGCAGCGAGCTCATCGGCGGCCCGCTGGGCCGCCATGCCCGGCTGGGCGGCCACTGGCTGACCCCGGTGCGGGTGGTGGTCCTCGTGGCCCTCGGGATGTTCGCGTTGGGCATGGCGCAGAAACTGCCCTGCTACGACTGGGCGTGGTTCCGGGGGGCCGGCTCGCAGTACACGCACGCCTGCTACTCCGACATTCCGCACCTGTACGTCGTACGCGGCTTCGCCGACGGTCTCGTCCCCTACTGGGACCGGCTCACCGGTGACATGGAGTACCTCGAGTACCCGGTGCTGACCGGGCTCTTCATGCAGGTGGCCTCATGGCTGACACCCGGCAGCGGCTCCATGCAGCATCGCGAACAGATGTACTGGATGGTCAACGCGGGCATGCTGATGGTCTGCGCCGCGGTTATCGCCGTGTGTGTCGCCCGCACGCACCGCCGCCGGCCGTGGGACGCGTTGCTGCTGGCCCTGGCGCCCGCCTTCGCGCTCACCGCGACGATCAACTGGGATCTGCTCGCCCTCGCCCTGACCGCCGTCGGGATGCTCATGTGGTCCCGCGGGCGGACGGTGCTCTTCGGTGTCTTCATCGGTCTGGCCACCGCGGCCAAGCTCTACCCGGTACTGCTGCTCGGGGTGCTCTTCGTGCTCTGCCTGCGTGCCGGGAAATGGCGCGCGTTCGCCGGTGCCCTCCTCGGCACGGTCGGTGCCTGGCTCGTGGTGAACCTGCCCGTCATGATCTTCGCCTGGGACGGGTGGACGAAGTTCTACACGTTCAGCCAGGAACGGCCCATCGACTTCGGCTCGGTCTGGCTGCTGATCTCCCAGCGCTCCGGGAACCCCCTGGAGGACGCGAACACCTACGCCACGGGCCTGACCCTGCTGCTCTGCGGTGGGATCGCGCTCCTCACCCTGACGGCCCCCCGACGCCCCCGCTTCGCCCAACTGGCGTTCCTCGTCGTCGCCGCCTTCATCCTGGCCAACAAGGTCTACTCGCCGCAGTACGTGTTGTGGCTCGTCCCGCTCGCCGCCCTGGCCCGGCCTCGCTGGCGCGACTTCCTCGTCTGGCAGGCCGGCGAGCTCGTCTACTTCCTCGGGATCTGGTTCTACCTCGCCTACACCTCCAGCGGAGACAAGCACCAGGGCCTGCCCGTGGAGGGCTACCAGGTGGCGATCGCCGCCCACCTGCTGGCGACGCTCTACCTCTGCGCCGTCGTCGTACGGGACATCCTGCTGCCCGAGCGCGACGTCGTGCGCCGCGACGGATCGGACGACCCCTCCGGGGGCGTCCTGGACAGGGCCGAGGACGTGTTCGTGTTGTCGGACGCGGCGAGGGCGCCGCACAAGGCGACGCCCTCGGATGGACAGCGGGTCGACTGGGGTCTGGACCCCGGTCACTGACCGGAACGGATCAGGCGTCCAACACCCGGTCGAACTGCGTGGTGGTGTGCCGCAGGTGCGCCACCAACTCGTCGCCCACCTTCGGCTCGGTCGCGTCCGAGGGCACGAACAGGATCGACACCTGCATGTGCGGGGGTTCGGCGAACCAGCGCTGCTTGCCCGCCCACACGAACGGGGACAGGTTGCGGTTCACGGTCGCCAGGCCCGCCCGCGCGACGCCCTTGGCACGCGGCATCACCCCGTGCAGGGCCTTGGGGGCCTCCAGGCCCACTCCGTGTGACGTACCGCCGGCGACGACGACCAACCAGCCGTCGGACGCGGCCTTCTGCTGCCGGTAGCCGAACCGGTCCCCCTTGGCCACCCGGGTGACGTCGAGGACCGCGCCGCGGTACTCGGTCGCCTCGTGGTCGCCCAGCCACAGCCGGGTGCCGATGCGGGCCCGGAAGCGGGTCTGCGGGAACTGCTGCTGGAGCCGCGTCAGCTCCTCGGCCTTGAGGTGGCTGACGAACATGGTGTGCAGCGGCAGCCGGGCCGCGCGCAGCCGATCCATCCAGCCGATGACCTCCTCGACGGCGTCCGAGCCGTCGGGGCGGTCCAGCGGCAGGTGCAGGGCGAAGCCCTCCAGACGGACGTCCTCGATGGCGGAGTGGAGCTGTCCCAGGTCCTGCTCCGACACACCGTGGCGGCGCATCGAGCTCATGCACTCGATGACCACGCGGGCGCCGACCAGACCGCGGACCCCGTCCACGGAGGACACCGAGCGGATCACCCGGTCCGGCAGCGGCACCGGGTCCTCGCCACGCCGGAACGGGGTGAGGACGAGCAGGTCACCGCCGAACCAGTCCTTGATGTTCGCGGCCTCGTAGGTCGTCCCGACGGCGAGGATGTCGGCGCCCATCCGGGTCGCCTCCTCGCACAGCCGCTCGTGGCCGAAGCCGTAGCCGTTGCCCTTGCAGACCGGGATCAACCCGGGGAACCGGTCCGCGACCTGCTTCTGGTGCGCACGCCAGCGCGCGGTGTCGACGTAGAGCGTGAGCGCCATGCCCGTCCGGAGCCTCTCTGGAAAGCCGCTTGGTACAGCGGTGCTGTGTATGTGGGTGGGGCGAAGGTGCGGGTCAGCGGCGGGACATGTAGATGTCGAGCGCCTTGTGCAGCACCTTGTTGAGCGGGAAGTCCCACTCGCCGACGTACTCGACGGCCTCGCCACCCGTGCCGACCTTGAACTGGATCAGACCGAACAGGTGGTCGTTCTCGTCCAGCGTGTCACTGATGCCGCGCAGGTCATAGACGCTCGCGCCGAGCGCGTACGAATCGCGGAGCATGCGCCACTGCATCGCGTTCGAGGGTCGTACCTCGCGCTTGTGGTTGGCGGACGCCCCGTACGAGTACCAGACGTGCTGACCGACGGTGATCATCGTGGCCGCGGCCAGGGGCTCGCCCTCGTGCGTCGCGATGTACAGCCGCATCCGGTTGGGGTCCTCGGAGTTGAGGGCCGTCCACTGGCGCTGGAAGTAGCTGAGCGGCCGCGGGCGGAACTTGTCGCGCTCGGCCGTGATCTCGTACAGGTGCTGCCAGGTCGGCAGGTCGTCGTAGCCGCCCTGGACCACCTCGACGCCGGCCTTCTCGGCCTTCTTGATGTTGCGGCGCCACAGCTGGTTGAAGCCCTTGAGGACGTCGTCCAACGAGCGGTTGGCCAGCGGCACCTGGAAGACGTAGCGGGGCTGGACGTCACCGAATCCGGCGCCGCCGTCCTCGGCCTGCTGCCAGCCCATGCGACGCAGCTTGTCGGACACCTCGAAGGCGCGGGGCTCGATCACCGAGGCCTCCACGTCGCGCAGGCGCTTGACGTCGGGGTCCTGGATACCCGCCTTGATGGCAGCCGAGTTCCAGCGCCGGATGACGACGGGCGGCCCCATCTTCACGGTGAAGGCGCCCTGCTGCTTGAGGTGGCTCAGCATCGGCTGGAGCCACTCCTCCAGATTCGGGGCGTACCAGTTGATGACCGGGCCCTCGGGGAGGTAGGCGAGGTATCGCTTCACCTTGGGCAGTTGGCGGTACAACACGAGTGCGGCACCGACGAGTTCGCCGGATCCGTCGAACCAACCGAGGTTCTCGGAGCGCCACTCGTTCTTCACGTCGGCCCACGCCGGGACCTGGCAGTGGCTAGCGGAGGGCAGGCTCTGGAGGAAACCCAGATGCTGCTCTCGGCTGATGGTCCTCAGGGACAGGCTCATGCGGGGTGCTCCTCCGGCGGCTTCGCTGGCTATGGCGCGAAGCCTACTGCGACGGGGGCACCACCCTTCTGGGGGACGGGCCGGGCACCGGCCGCCGACGGCCGATGCCCTTGTCGCGCAGGTAGCCCGATCAGCTCAGCCAGCCGCCGAAGAGGCCGCCGTGCGCCATGCCGAGGTAGAAGCCGATGGCCGAGGCGCCAAGCCCGATGATCAGCGCGAAGCGCTCGCGTGTCGTCACCGAGATGAACTGTCCGTAGGCGCCGGTGAGGATCCCCACCAGCCCGGTCCACGAGCTGATCAGGTGCAGATTGTCGAAGAAGGCCGTGACGAACGCCACGGCGCCGAGGATCAGGGTGGCCGCCAACAGGGTGTCCTGCAGCGGATGGGGCTTGCCATCGGTCGCGAAGAGCGAGATGGCGGACTGGGACCGCGTTGCCTGTGCCATCGGAAGGCACCTCCTGGCTGAAGCAGAGCGGTGCTGTGGAGCCTCCTCCGGCGGAGCCGGGGGCATGGCACCGAGCACACCCGATGCATACAGAGTGTGGCCCTCTCCCTCCGGATTTCAACCGGAAGGAGTGGAGCAGGTAGTCTGTACGGTCTGCGCGGTGTCTGCTCTGTGGACGCCGTGCGTACGCATCACGACCCTCCTGCCACGGAACGACCGTGGCCGCTGAGTCCAAAGGAGGTGGGTTCCACATGCGTCACTACGAAGTGATGGTCATCCTCGACCCCGATCTCGAGGAGCGCGCTGTCTCCCCGCTGATCGAGAACTTCCTCTCCGTCGTCCGTGAGGGCAACGGAAAGGTCGAGAAGGTCGACACCTGGGGCCGTCGTCGTCTCGCTTACGAGATCAAGAAGAAGCCCGAGGGCATCTACTCGGTCATCGACCTTCAGGCCGAGCCTGCGGTCGTCAAGGAGCTTGACCGACAGATGAACCTGAACGAGTCGGTTCTCCGGACCAAGGTCCTTCGCCCCGAGACCCACTGAACTTCGGTTCAGCGGTAATCGGGACCGAGTAGCACAGCAGCCCAGCAGCAATCCCCGCCGAGAGGTTCATCCATGGCAGGCGAGACCGTCATCACGGTCGTCGGCAATCTCGTCGACGACCCCGAGCTGCGCTTCACCCCCTCGGGTGCGGCGGTCGCGAAGTTCCGTGTCGCGTCCACTCCCCGCATCTTCGACAAGCAGACCAATGAGTGGAAGGACGGCGAAGGCCTGTTCCTGACCTGCTCGGTCTGGCGTCAGGCGGCGGAGAACGTCGCCGAGTCCCTTCAGCGGGGCATGCGCGTCATCGTGCAGGGCCGGCTGAAGCAGCGGTCGTACGAGGACCGTGAGGGTGTCAAGCGCACGGTCTACGAGCTGGACGTCGAGGAAGTCGGCCCCAGCCTGAAGAGCGCCACGGCCAAGGTCAACAAGACCAGCGGTCGCGGTGGCCAGGGTGGATACGGCGGCGGCGGCCAGCAGCAGGGTGGCGGCGGTGGCAACTGGGGCGGAGCCCCCAGTGGCGGCGCGCCGCAGGGCGGCGGAGCTCCCTCCGACGACCCGTGGGCGTCCAGCGCGCCGGCCGGTGGCCAGGCGCAGCAGGGCGGCGGCGGGGGCGGTTGGGGCGGAAGCTCCGGCGGCTCCGGCGGTGGCTACTCGGACGAGCCGCCCTTCTAGGGCAGCTCGAACCCCCACTTCTTGATCACACAGGAGAGACACAATGGCGAAGCCGCCTGTGCGCAAGCCTAAGAAGAAGGTCTGCGCGTTCTGCAAGGACAAGACCGTGTACGTGGACTACAAGGACACGAACATGCTGCGGAAGTTCATTTCCGACCGCGGCAAGATCCGTGCCCGCCGCGTCACCGGCAACTGCACGCAGCACCAGCGTGACGTTGCCACGGCCGTCAAGAACAGCCGTGAGATGGCGCTGCTGCCCTACACGTCCACCGCGCGATAAGGAAAGGGTGACCGAACAATGAAGATCATCCTGACCCACGAGGTCAATGGCCTCGGTGCCGCAGGTGACGTCGTCGACGTCAAGGACGGCTACGCTCGCAACTACCTGATCCCGCGTCGCTTCGCGATCCGCTGGACCAAGGGTGGCGAGCAGGACGTGGCGCAGATTCGCCGCGCCCGCAAGATCCACGAGATCGCGACCATCGAGCAGGCCAACGAGATCAAGGCCAAGCTCGAGGGCGTGAAGGTCCGTCTGGCCACCCGCTCGGGTGACGCCGGCCGTCTCTTCGGTTCCGTCACGCAGTCCGACATCGCCACGGCGATCGAGGCTTCCGGTGGCCCGAAGGTCGACAAGCGCCGCGTTGAGCTGGGCTCGCCGATCAAGACCCTCGGTTCGTACCAGGTCTCCGTGCGTCTGCACACCGAGGTCCTCGCGAACGTGGGCGTCGAGGTCGTCGCCGCCTAAGTGCTGCGCGACGAAGGGCCGCACCCCCAAGGGGGTGCGGCCCTTCGTCGTTTTCGGATGTCCACCGTGGCCGGTGGCCGGGTGTGGCGGGTGCGGATCGGCGCGATGTTTCACGTGAAACGGTGAAGGCGGTTTCACGTGAAACCGTGAAGGCGCGGCGTTCCCCGGTTTCACGTGAAACAGGCGCGGGAGCGGTGCGCACCGCTGTTTCACGTGAAACAGCGGCCGTCGGGGGCTTCGGTGGTCGGGTGTCTCAGCGGGTGGCCCCGGCGACCAGCCAGCGGCCCGAGCGGGCGCGGAGCTGGAGCGTCACCATGCGGACCAGCATCATCAGGGCCATGGCCCACCAGAGGGCCGTCAGGCCTCCTCCGAGGGCCGGGACGAGGAGAGCGGCCGGGGCGAACACGGCGAGGGTCAGCAGCATGGCCCAGGCCAGGTAGCGGCTGTCTCCGGCCCCCATCAGGACTCCGTCCAGGACGAACACGATGCCGGACACCGGCTGGGAGAGCGCCACGACCAGGAGCGCCGGCAGGAGTGCGGACTCGACGGCCGGGTCGCCGGTGAACAAGGGGATGAAGACCGGGCGGGCCACGGCGACCAGCAGTCCCAGGACGATGCCCGCGACGATCCCCCACTGGACCATCCGGCGGCAGACCGCCTTGGCACCCTCGGTGTCCCCGGCCCCCAGGTAGCGGCCGATGATCGCCTGACCTGCGATCGCGATGGCGTCCAGGGCGAAGGCGAGCAAGCTCCAGAGAGAGAGCAGGATCTGGTGGGCGGCGACGTCGGCGTCGCCGAGTCGCGCGGCCACGGCGGTGGCGATCATCAGGACCGCACGCAGGGACAGGGTGCGGACCAGCAGCGGTACACCAGCCTGCGCGCAGGCCCGGATCCCCGCCGGGTCGGGGCGCAGGGAGGCGCCGTGCCGGCGGGCTCCGCGTACGACCACGACCAGGTAGGCGGCGGCCATGGCGCACTGGGCGAGCACGGTGCCCCAGGCGGAACCGGCGATGCCGAAACCGGCCCCGTAGACGAGAGCGACGTTCAGGACGCCGTTGAGCGTGAACCCGCCGATGGCGACGTAGAGCGGGGTCCGGGTGTCCTGGAGGCCGCGGATGACACCGGTGGCAGCCAGCACCATGAGCATCGCGGGAATGCCGAGGGCGGAGATCCGCAGGTAGGTGATCGCGTACGGGGCCACGTTGTCGGAGGCTCCGAGGAGGGAGACCAGCCAGGGGGCCGCGGGCAGGACGACGGCGACGACGGCGGCGCCCAGCAGCAGCGCGAGCCAGATGCCGTCCATGCCCTGGCGGATGGCCGCCGGGAGGTCGCCCGCGCCCACCCGGCGGGCGACCGCCGCGGTGGTGGCGTAGGCGAGGAAGACGAAGACGCTCACCGCGGTGGTGAGCAGAGCGGCGGCGACGCCCAGACCGGCCAGTTGGGGCGTGCCCAAATGCCCCACGATGGCGCTGTCGGCCATCAGGAAGAGGGGCTCGGCGACGAGGGCTCCGAACGCGGGGACTGCCAAGGCGAGGATCTCGCGGTCGTGTCGTCTCGGCGCAGCCTTCGGCGCTGTGGAGGCCTGTGTCATGTGCTCAATCTAATCTTCCACAGGTAATAGATGCAAGGGTGCAGGGATCCTTACCAAAGCGCTGACTTGGGTGTTCTTCCCAACCCGTTGGGGGCGATCTTGAGACAGTGGCGAAGAAATTTCTCCCCCACGGCTCGATGGGAGAGAAACCGCAGCTCAGAGTGGGTGTGGAGGGAGGTCGGGTGATTTTGTCCACAGCGTCGTCCCCCGGTCCGTGCACAGCTTGGAGGGAGTTACCCACAGCATTGGTGCCGTCGTCCACATCTCATCCACACACCCTGTGGATAACAAGATTGGCTGACGCCGCTCGCGGCCCTACCGTGGTGCGTTGCCCCGACGTGCCGACAGCCGATTCGGGCACCCCAAATGTCAGAGCCGTGTCGTAGAAAGAGTGACACGGCGAGGTCCGCGCAGCGGACGGGAGGAGGCGGCCCGGTGAGCATGCCCGAGCCCATGGACGACCCTTGGGCCGACAGCGGTCCAGGTGACCGTCTGCCCGCCCGCTCGCGCCGCAAGGGAGAGGGTCGCGGCCGCGGGGACGACCAGCAGGACCAGGGCCGTGAGGGAGGCTCCTGGGACGGCGGTGGCGGTGGCTTCGAGCGCGTTCCGCCGCAGGACCTCGACGCCGAACAATCGGTGCTCGGAGGCATGCTGCTCTCGAAGGACGCCATCGCCGACGTGGTCGAGGTCATCAAGGGCCACGACTTCTACCGGCCGTCCCACGAGACGATCTACCAGGCCATCCTCGACCTGTACGCGAAGGGCGAACCGGCCGACCCGATCACGGTCGGCGCGGAGCTGACCCGGCGCGGCGAGATCAGCAAGGTCGGCGGGGCCTCGTACCTGCACACGCTGGTCCAGTCCGTGCCCACGGCGGCCAACGCCGAGTACTACGCCGAGATCGTCCACGAGAGAGCCGTTCTGCGGCGCCTCGTCGCGGCCGGCACCAAGATCACGCAGATGGGATACGCGGCCGACGGCGATGTGGACGAGATCGTCAACAGCGCCCAGGCCGAGATCTACGCCGTTACCGAGCAACGCACCTCGGAGGACTACCTGCCGCTCGGCGACATCATGGAAGGCGCCCTCGACGAGATCGAGGCGATCGGTTCGCGCAGCGGCCAGATGTCGGGAGTCCCGACCGGCTTCACCGACCTGGATTCGCTGACCAACGGCCTGCACCCCGGTCAGATGATCGTCATCGCGGCCCGACCCGCCATGGGCAAGTCGACGCTCGCGCTGGACTTCGCCCGCGCCTGTTCCATCAAGAGCAACCTGCCGAGCGTCATCTTCTCCCTCGAAATGGGCCGCAACGAGATCGCGATGCGCCTGCTCTCGGCCGAGGCCCGTGTGGCGCTGCACCACATGCGCTCGGGCACGATGACCGACGACGACTGGACGCGGCTGGCCCGCCGGATGCCGGACGTGTCCGCCGCCCCGCTGTACATCGACGACTCCCCCAACCTGTCGATGATGGAGATCCGGGCGAAGTGCCGCCGGCTCAAGCAGCGCGCCGACCTCTCCCTCGTCGTCATCGACTACCTCCAGCTGATGCAATCGGGTGGCTCGCGCCGCCCCGAGAGTCGTCAGCAGGAGGTCTCGGACATGTCCCGAAACCTCAAGCTGCTGGCCAAGGAGCTCGAGGTGCCGGTCATCGCGCTCTCCCAGCTGAACCGTGGTCCCGAGCAGCGAACCGACAAGAAGCCGATGGTCTCCGACCTGCGTGAATCGGGCTCGATCGAGCAGGACGCGGACATGGTGATCCTGCTCCACCGCGAGGACGCGTACGAGAAGGAGTCCCCCCGCGCCGGCGAGGCCGACCTGATCGTGGCGAAGCACCGTAACGGTCCCACCGCCACCATCACCGTGGCCTTCCAGGGTCACTACTCGCGCTTCGTGGACATGGCCAACACCTGACCTGCGGGGGTGCGGCGGTTTCGACCCCGCCGCCCCCGGCGTCCCACCGGACGGCGGGCCGCCGGTGTCGTCTGTCGTCATCGATCCCCGGATGTGCCGGCGACCGCCGGTCCGCAGCCGTCCGGCAGCCCGGAGACCACCAGGGCGACTGCCGCCTCCGGGGTGTCGGCATCGCCGATGACGGCCCGGCGGGACGGCGCGTGGACCCGGTACCGGCCGTTGCTCAGCGGATCGACGTGCGGCACGTCCCGTGAGTACGGGATTCCGACGCACGTCGTGAAGTGCAGGGACCGGTGACTGGTGAACGGGTAGAGCCGACGCAGCCTCGGCTCGGCGTACGCGGCCTCGGCGATCCTCAGGGTCGAGCGCGCGTAGTAGAACAGGTCCTCCTTCCGCCGTAGCCCTTCCAGGAGCAGGCGCCACCCGACGGCGACGGCGTCGGCGGGACCACGTTCGTGTGCCTGTGCGAGTTCGGTGACCGCGACGAACGGGGCCACCTCGTGGATCTCCCGGAGCGTCGCGCCGTTTCGCCAACCCTCCAGGGCCAGGGCCATTTCGCCGAGGTCGGGGGTGGATCCCGAGATCAGCCGGACTCCCCCGCACCACCCACTGAGGATGAACTGTCGTTCCGCGGATCCGAGCGTGATCCAGCAGGTCTCCCGGCCGGCGCCCTCGCTCGCGACGCCGGCGGATCGCAAGGGATCCGATTCGTCCACCAGGACCGGATCCCAGGAGAGCGCGAGCTCGGCGGCCACCGTCTCCAGTGCCGCGGCGAGGCTGCCGGCGGACACCAGGTCGGGATACGGATCGGGCTTCGTGGGCGACGGCTCGCGGCAGCTCGGGTCGGCAGAGTTCGAAGTCACCGCCCGAGTCTCCCGCCGATGCGGAGAAGTTCGCCGTCACTTCGGAATATCCACAGGGGGAAATTCCAGATGGGTATGAACCGGGGCACCGTATGGTCACTCGAACTCGCGAAGCGGTGAAGGCGGGTTCGGGGTTTTTCACGTCGTGGCGGTCGGTTGCGGTCGGCGGCGGTCGGTGGCGGTCGGTCGTGCGAGCGCCGCGTGACCCCCTGGGCGGACGGCTTGTCGGCCGGCGGAGCGGGAGCGCGGGAATCGACGCGCACACGGGGCGCGTGACCTGAGAGCCTGGGGATCATGGACACCTTTGCCGAAGACCTGGAACTGCTTCCCGCCACCCGACGCGCGTTGAAGCACCGGATCGCCGTCGCCCAGAGCGACGGGCGTGCCCCGTCGGTCGTGGCGGCCGTCGCTCGGGGTGGTGAGGTGGTTTGGGAGGGGTCTCGTACGAGTGTCGAGGGCCACGGCCCCGACGGGGACGTGCAGTACCGGATCGGCTCGATCACCAAGACGTTCACCGCCGTGCTGGTGATGAGGCTGCGGGACGAGGGCTTGCTGAGCCTCGGGGATCCGGTGGAGAAGTACCTGCCGGGGACGGGTGTCGGCGAGGTGACGGTGCGGCAACTGCTGGCACACACGGCGGGGTTGGCCGCCGAGACGCCCGGTGAGTGGTGGGAACGGACGCCGGCCGCCCTCCGCCCGGGGCTCTCCGACGTCCTGGGAGACGGTCCCCTGCTGCACGAGCCCGGCACGCGGTTCCACTACTCGAACCCGGGCTACACGCTGCTGGGGTCCCTCGTGGAGTCCGTGCGCGGGACGTCGTGGCAGGAGGCGCTCCGGGCCGAGGTGCTGGAGCCGCTCGGGCTGGACCGTACGACGGCAGGACCGGAGGCTCCGCACGCGGGCGGCTGGGCCGTCCATCCGTGGGCGGACGTGATGATGCCCGAGCCGTCGGAGGACCTGGGCCTGATGGCTTCGGCGGGACAACTCTGGTCCACGACGAGGGACCTGGCCAGGTTCGCGACGTTCCTCGTGCGGGGCGACGAGCGGGTGCTGAGTGCCGAATCGCTGCGGGAGATGCGTACATCGGCCGCCCCGACGCAAGGTGTCGCCGAGCCCGGCTACGGGTTCGGGCTCCAGCTGATGGACGACTCCGGGCGCAGGCTGGTGGGGCACGGGGGGTCGCTGCCCGGCTTCGTCGCGGGGCTGTGGCTGAGCGAGGCGGACGATGTGGCGGCGGTGGTGCTGGCCAACTGCACGTCGGGCCTGCCGGCGACGATGGTGGCCGTGGACCTGGTGACGATCGTGGCGGAGGCGGAGCCCCGGTTCCCGGAGCCGTGGCGGCCCTTCCGCGAGGCCGATGCGGTGGCGTTGGACCTGTGCGGCCCCTGGTACTGGGGCACCTCGGCCCAGGTGGTCCGGCTGACCGCCGACGGAGTCCTGGAGTTGGCACCGGTCGGGGCGACGGGTCGTACCGCGCGCTTCCGCGCCGAGTCGGACGGGAGCTGGACGGGCCTCAACGGCTATTACGCGGGGGAGACGCTCCGGGCGGTACGCCGGGCGGACGGCTCCGTGAGCCATCTCGACCTGGGTTCCTTCGTGTTCACGCGGGAACCGTACGACGCACAGGCTCCGGTGCCCGGCGGGGTGGACCCGCGGGGTTGGCGCGGCATCGGCTGAGACGCCGGCCCCTACGCCACCAGTTCTCGTTCCAGTGGGGTGCGGAAGCGGGGGGTGATGCGCGCGTCGCCGATCCACTCCGAGAGGCGGGCCGCCTCGGAGGTGACGGCCTTCTCGGCCGCGCGGCCGGGATCGCCCAGCAGCCGCCAGACGATCTCGCCGTCGGTTCGTTGGGCCCAACCGCCGACGATCTCGCCGTTCCACCAGACGGTGGGGCCGATGTTGCCCGCGTAGTCGAAGAGAGCGCTTCTGTGGGCGGGATCGAGGTGGAAGCCGCGGTCGGCCCAGCCCATGGCGCTCGGATCGAGCCCGGGCAGCAGGGCGGCCCAGGGCTCGGGGGCCGGCTCGGGCTCGATGTCACCGGGGCTGACGAGGGCTCCGGTGCCGTCGTCGAGGCGGACGTGGTCGGGGCCGACGACGGCCAGTGCCTTGCGTACGTCGGTGAGGGTCCAGCCGGTCCACCACTTGAGGTCGGCTTCGGTGGCCGGTCCGTACGCGTACAGCCAGCGGCGGGCGATCTCGGCGCGTGCCTCGGCGACCGGCACGGCCGGCCAGGGATCGGTGTGGACCCAGCGGTACTGGCTGGAGGTCCAGGAGCCGCGCGGGCGGTCGCGGCGGATCCGGCCGTCCGCGGCCAGGAGTCTGATGACGCGGGTGGCCACACCGGTCTCGGTCTCGTACTTCTTGCCCCGGCTGATGGTGATCTTCTGCCGCAGAGCGGGTACGGCGGTGGAGAGTTGGCTGCCGGTGGAGGGGCCGAGCTCGTCGAGGGCGTCGAGCGCGGCCAGCTCGACCCGGTCGAGCCAGTCCGCGTCGAGACCCTGGCCGTCCTCGTCGAGGTGCTTGAGGAAGGTACGACGCTCCTTCGCGGCGATCCCCCGGCCCGTGGACGCGTCCACGTAAGGAGCCAGTTCGGCGGAGACGGCGAAGAGCGTGTTGCGCATGCTCAGCAGTCGTACGAGGCTGACGTCCTCGTACAGCGCCTGCTCGACGGCCGTGGAGCCCGCCCCGGTGAGGCGGGCACGGGCCGACAGGAACACCGTCGCGGCATCGGTGGCATGCAGGGCCACGACGGCGTCCGCGGCCTCGTGTACGCGGGTGGCGCGGGCCGAGGGAGCCAACCGGTGCCGACGGCCGAGCCGGTGGCGGCGCTCGGCGGTGGTGATGAGGGGGAGACTGGGGCTCATCCTCCCGATCGTAGGCCGGACCACCGCCGACGGCCCGGCCTTTCGGTGCGGTCCGTCAGAGTTGGAGCTTGAATCCGACGTGGGAAGCGGTGAACCCGAGCCGCTCGTAGAAGCGGTGGGCGTCGACCCGCGTCACGTCCGAGGTGAGCTGGACCAACTGGCAGTTCTCCAGACGGGACTGCTCGATCGCCCACTCGATGAAGCGGGTGCCCAGGCCGCTGCCCCGTTCGTCAGAGTGGACGCGCACGCCTTCGATGATGGAGCGGGAGGCTCCCTTGCGGGAGAGGCCCGGGACGATGGTGAGCTGGAGCGTGCCCACGACCCTGTCCTCGCGTACGGCGACCACCACGCGCTGGTTGGGGTCGTCGGTGATGTGCTTGAGGGCCGCGATGTACGGGGCGAGATCGTCCGGGGACTCGCGGGTCGCTCCCAGCGGGTCATCGGCCAGCATGGCGACGATGGCGGGCAGATCGGCCTCGGTCGCCGGGCGGATGGCGAGTTCGGCGGTGCTGTCGGTCATGTGCGGTGGTTCCTTCCTCAGCACGCGGCGACGGTGAGCGGCGCCCAGCGTCGGGCCCAGTCGCCGGGGAGACCGGGAGTGTCGCGGGTCATGACGGCGTTGAAGGCGATCGATTCGAGTCCGCGGCCCTTGAGCCAGGCGAGGAACTCTTCGTGGCGTACGTCGACATCGGTGCGCAGGGGGCGTTCGGTGGTGCCGGCCAGCGCGGTCACGAGGGACTGGGCCACGAGGGTGTCGCGGGCGATCAACGGGCCGATGACATGTGTCTCCATGTTGGGCCAGAGGGCCGCGTAGCCGATGAGTTCGCCGGAGCCGTCCTCGGCGACGAGCAGTCGGTCGGCGAAGGCGGGCAGCCGCGTGATCATGTGCGTTCGATCCGTGCCGAACACCTCGGTGTCCAGCCCGATGATCCGCCCGATGTCCTCGGCGCCGGCGGGCCTGATCGAGGTCGTTCCGGTGCCGGAACCCCCGGTCGCCGGTGGTTCCGCACGGAAGGTGCCCGTCAGCATCTCGGCGCGGCCCGTGGCGGCGAAACCGAGCTCCTCGTAGAGCGGTCGGCCGTAGGGGGTGGCATGGAGGGTGAGTGCGATGCCCTTGAGGACGTCGTCGCAGACGTGTGTCATGAGGCGGCGGCCGATGCCCTGACGCGCGTACCGGTCGGCCACGAGGACCATTCCGATGGCGGCGAGTTCCGGTGCGGCCGGGCTGCCGCCGTATCGGGTGACCACGCAGGCCGCGGCGAGGCCGTGTCCGTCGGGGGCATCGATGCCGTAGCCGTCCCCGGCGGCAAGGAGGAGCCCCCATTTGTGCTCCTCGCGGGGCCAGCCGCGGTCCTCGGAGAGGTCGGCGCAGCGGCGGAGATCGTCCATGGCCAGTGCGCGGATCGGCAGGTCGGTGAGCTGTGGTGGTGTCACGGGACCAGACTGGATCATCAGCTGGTGGGGAGTCCAGAGGATTCGGGGACTTGGATCGAGAGGGAGGCGGAGCCTGGGGGAGCGAGTGTGAGGCGGAGAGGACGCAGATGTTTCACGTGAAACGGCGCCATGTTTCACGTGAAACATGGCGCGATTCCGGCGACGGCGGAGTTCGTTTCACGTGAAACACGGTGTTTCACGTGAAACACACCGGCTAGCCTCGACGGCTATGAAGCTTCTCCACCTTTTCGATCTCGACGGAACCCTGATGTATGGCTCGGCCGCGCCGGTGGAGATCTCCCGGCAGCTCGGCGTGAGCGAGGAGATCGCCGAGTTGGAGCGAGCGTTCGCCGCCCGTGAGATCGGACCGCACGAGTTTTCCGTGGCGGCCCACGCGCTGTGGTCGGGATTGACGTCCGAGCACGTCAGGGCTGCCTTCGACGGATCCCCGTGGCTGGCGGGGATCCGGGAGGTCTGGCAGGAGATCCGGGAGCGCGGGGACCACTGCGCGGTGATCTCCCTGTCGCCGTCCTTCTTCGTGGAGCTGCTGCTGGAGTGGGGCGCGGACGCCGCGCACGGCTCGCTCTACCCGGAGGTGCCGTTCACCCGGCCCCTCGACGTGGCGGGGATCCTGACGCCCGAGCTGAAGGTCGACGTCGCGGACCGACTGTGCGCTCGGTTCGGGGTGACCCGGAGTGACTGCGTGGCCTACGGGGATTCCTTGACCGATGCGGTGCTTTTCGAGGCGGTGCCGAGGTCCGTGGCCGTCAATGCCAGGCCGTATCTGGCAGAACGCGCGACGTATGTCTATGAGGGTCGGGATCTCCGCGAGGCTTACCGGCTTCTGGGGTAGGAGCGCCCGGGAGTTCAGGCATCTTAAGGGGAAAGGGGGTTCGAAACTCGGAATTTCCCCATTCCCGCGCAGTGCTCTTGGGTGGCCGGCACGCTGTGAAGCCCGGAACCACGGATTCGAGGCCGTGGCGTGTGCAGACCTACCGAGATTCTCGAAGCGAGGCACCGCATGGACGCTCCGTCCACCAGATCGGCAAGACGGCGGACGGGCCGGATACCGTCCGGGGAAGGTGAGGTCGAGCCGTCCCCGGATGCCGTGCTCATCCGCCGGACCCTGGCGGAGATCGCGCCCGTCGCCGACCGAGTGACTTCGTACTTCTACGCCTTGGTGTTCACGGGGCATCCCGAGGTGCGGGGCATGTTCCCCGTGGCGATGGACACCCAGCGCGACCGCCTGCTGAAGGCCCTGCTGACCGCCGCCGAGCACATCGACGACCCCGATGTGCTCGGCCCGTATCTGCGCCGTCTGGGCACGGGACACCGCAAGTACGGCACCGTGGCGGCCCACTATCCCGCGGTGGGCGAGGCGCTGCTGGGAGCGCTGGCCCGGTACGCCGAGCTGACGTGGGGGCCGGAGACCGAGGCGGCGTGGGTGCGGGCGTACACGGCGATGTCCCAGATCATGATCGACGCGGCGTCCGAGGACGAGTTCAAGGCACCGGCCTGGTGGCATGCGGAGGTGGTCTCCCACGACCTGCGCACCTCGGACATCGCGGTGTTGACCGTCAGGACCGACCAGCCGTATCCGTTCGTCGCCGGGCAGTACACGAGCCTGGAGACCCCGTGGTGGCCAAGGGTGTGGCGGCACTACTCCTTCGCCTCCGCCCCGCGCGCGGACGGCTTGCTGTCCTTCCACGTCAAGGCCGTTCCGGCGGGCTGGGTCTCCAATGCCCTGGTACGGCACGCCCGGCCGGGCGACGTGCTGCGCCTGGGGCCTCCGGCCGGTTCGATGGTGGTGGACCACACGACCGACAACGGGATGCTGTGTCTGGGCGGCGGCACCGGGATCGCCCCGATCAAGGCGCTCATCGAGGATGTGGCCGAGCACGGGGAACGACGCCCGATGGAGGTCTTCTTCGGTGCGCGCAGCGACCACGACCTGTACGACAAGGACACCCTGCTCGGATTGCAGCGCTCGCACCCCTGGTTGTCGGTGCGTCCCGTGATCGGCGGGGGGTTGGACGGGCAGTTGCCGCAGGCGGTCGGAGAGCATGGTCCGTGGAGGTCGTACGACGCGTTCATCTCGGGTCCGCCGGCGATGATCCGCAGTGGTGTGGACGCGCTCAAGCGGATCGGCATTCCCGGTGAGCGGATCCGCTACGACGCGGTGGAGGAGCTGGCGGGCGTCGGGGGCTGAGAACGAGGGACGCCTGCCGGCTCGTCGAGGGGCTCAGCCCAGGTCGGCGGCGTGCATGGCGCGCACACCTTCGATGTTGCCGTCGAGGTAGTGGCGCAGGGACAGCGGGACGAGATGGACGGCGGCGATGCCGACCCGACTGAACGGCACGCGGACGATCTCGTATTCGCCTTCGGGCGCGTCGATCTCGGGGCCGTGGCGTTGGTCCGGGTCCATGGATTCGAGGTGGCAGACGAAGAAGTGCTGCACCTTCACGCCGGTGACGCCGCCATCGGCGATGTGCTCGACGGTGTCGACGAAGCACGGGACCACATCGGTGATCTTCGCACCGAGTTCTTCGTGGACCTCGCGATGGAGGGCGTCGACGACGGTGGCGTCCGAGGACTCCACTCCACCGCCTGGGGTGATCCAGTACGGGTCGACGCCGGGCCTGGTGCGCTTGATGAGGATCAGGTCGTCACCGTCGAGCAGGATCGCGCGGGCGGTGCGTTTGACCACGGGGCGTTCGGTCATGGGAGAAGAGTGGCCCAGACTTCCGCTTCTGAAACGCGGGCCCGTGAAACGGACGGTTTCGGCCGGGCGGCTCACCAGTCGGCGGCTGCGCGCAGGAGCCGGTCGTGGGCTCGCGCGAGATGGGCGAGGGCCAGACTGCCGGTGCGTACGACGAGGAACCAGGTGCGCAGGGGCGGTACGGCGGGCTCCAGCAGCGAGACGATCCGCCGGCTGTCGAGGGCGTCCTGGCACAGGTAGCGGGGCAGGACGGCGAGTCCGGCGCCGGCGCGGACGCACTCCAGTACCGCTCTCAGGTCGGGGGCGATCACGGTGGCGGCGGCGTCGGGCAGCGTGTCGAACACGGCGGCCCAGTAGCGGGTGACGAGGGGCAGGCTCTCGTGGACCTCGACCACGGGGATTCCGTCGAGGGCGGTGCTCGCGCCGGCCCCTTTCTCGCGCAGCGGTTCCGGATCGACGAGTGCGGCCCAGTAGGGAGCCGCGACCAGGACCTGTTCCTCGTCGCAGAGGGCGGCGGCGGTGAACAGGGAGCCGCGCGGCCGAGCGGTCGTGACGATGAGGTCGTGCTGCCCGGAGGCCAGGCCGTCGAGGTTCTCCTCGGTATCGGCGCTCAGGGCGGTGCGCAGGGTCTGGCCCTGACCGACCAGCGGT
Source organism: Streptomyces sp. NPDC002602 (assembly GCF_042889445.1). Lineage (NCBI taxonomy): Bacteria > Bacillati > Actinomycetota > Actinomycetes > Kitasatosporales > Streptomycetaceae > Streptomyces > Streptomyces sp. NPDC002602. The sequence goes on from NZ_JBIAQX010000006.1 coordinate 199,949, forward strand.
GCGAGCGCGGGGAGCACGCGTAGGCTCAGGAACTCGGGAGGCCCGGCGACGTGCAGCGTGCGTAAGGCTCCGGTGGCCTCTCGTTCGGTTTCGGCGATCCGGAGCAGCGCGTCCAGGTGGGGGGCGGCTTTGTGCGCGAGTTCGTCTCCGACTGCGGTGGGGGTGACCCCCCGGGCACGGCGGTGGAACAGGGGGCGCCCCAGCTGGCGTTCGAGGGTTCGTATCTGTGAGGTGACGGCCGGCTGGGACAGCCCGAGGAGCGTTGCGGCCCGGGTGAACGAGCCCGCCCGGTGCACGGCGACGAAGGTACGCAGCAGGGCCAGGTCCATGAGGGCCCCTCTCGTTGGGAGCCTTCAACTATAAATATGCCGATAGGCCCCTGTCGTTACCGTGATTGGACTCTGACAGAGAGTCAACTAGCCTTGTCGACGTGGTTCTTCGCACATGGAACCCGAGGCGGTCCGAGCCACCAGGGGGGAGGCTCGGACCGCCTTCTCCTTGCCGCTCAGTGGCCCTGACCGGCGGAGTCGAGGGCTCGCAACACATCGGCGACCAGGTCTTCGGTGTCCTCCGCCCCGGCGGAGAAGCGGATGAACCCCTCCGGCACGGCGTCGCCACCCCACCGTCCACGCCGCTCGGCTGTGGACCGTACTCCCCCGAAACTCGTGGCGTCCTCGACCAGTCGAAGGGCGGCCATGAACCGTTCCGCCCGTCCGCGGTCCGCCAGGGTGAAGGAGACCACGGAGCCGAAGCCCGGCATTTGCCGCGCCGCGGTCTTGTGCGAAGGGTCCGAGGGGAGGCCCGGGTAGCGCAACCCGCTCACATCGTCGCGGTCGGCGAGCGCTTCGGCGACGGCCAGGGCGTTGGCCCACTGGCGCTGGGCACGCAGTTGGATGGTGGCGAGGGACCGGTGGGCGAGCCAGGCCTCCATGGGACCGGGGATCGCACCGACGATCTTGCGCCAGCGGCGGACGGCCGCCGCGAGATCGGGGTCGAGGCACACCACGTAGCCCAGCAGGAGATCGCCGTGGCCGGTGAGTCCCTTGGTGCCGCTGGCGACGGAGAAGTCCGCGCCGAGTTCCAGCGGCCGTTGCCCGAGCGGTGTCGCCAGGGTGTTGTCGACGGCGACCAGTGTTCCGCCGGCGTGTGCGGCGCTCACGAGGCGCCGTACGTCGCACACGTCGAGCCCCGGGTTGGACGGGGTCTCGATCCACAGCAGCCGGGCCCCGTCGAGCTCGGCCAACTGGGCCTCGTCGGCGGTCGGGGCGGTGCGCACGTGGATTCCGTACGCCTCCAACTGCTCGCGGAGCAGCGGCAGGGCCTGATAGCCGTCGTCGGGAAGGACGACGGTGTCGCCGGTGCGTGCCTGGGAGAGCAGGACGGCGGAGATCGCGGCCATGCCGGAGGCGAAGACGATCGTCTCGACACCGCTGCGGCCGGGCGCCTCCAGTTCCCCGATGGCCTTCTCCAGCAGGGTCCAGGTGGGATTGGTGTCACGGCCGTAGGTGTACGGGCCTTCGACGTCGCCGGGCAGGTGGAAGTGCGCGGCGAAGACCGGCCCGGGCAGGGTCGGCTCGTTCTTGACCGGTTCGGGCAGGCCGGCGCGGACGGCCCGGGTGCCGTCGCCGTATCCGTCGGTTCCGGAGGTGTGCGGGTCGTTCACGGGGTGTGCTCCTTTAGCGCCGCGCGTACGGCGTTCAGCAGGCCGGGGCTCGCGGCCTCGACCAGTTCCAGGCATTCCTCGAACCCGTCGAGGGAGCCGTAGTAGGGGTCCGGCACGTCCGGCCCGTCGCCCTGTGCGGCGGAGGCGTCGGGGTCGTGGGAACGAAGCAGCCGGACCTTGGCGGCGTCCTCGGGGGTGGGGGCGAGCGCCCGCAGATCCCGCAGGTGACCGGCGTCGAGTGCGATGACGAGGTCGAGTCGGTCGAACCATGAGGCCCGGAACTGTCGGGCCCGGTGCTCCAACTCGTACCCGGCGGCCTCCAGCACGGACACGGTGCGCGGATCGGCGCCTTCGCCCTCGTGCCACCCACCGGTGCCGGCGCTGTCCACCGTGATCCGGTGGGCGAGACCCGCTTCGGCGACGTGGGCGCGGAAGACGGACTCGGCCATGGGGGAGCGGCAGATGTTGCCCGTGCAGACGAAGCACACGCGGTACATGGGCCGTCCGTTCAGTTCTTGTCGGGCAGGGCCAGGTTCACGGCCCAGGAGACGATGGAGATGATCAGACCACCCACGAGGGCGGTCCAGAACCCGTCGACGTGGAAGCTGAGGTCGAACTGCTTGGCAAGCCAGGAGGTCAGCAGCAACATCAAGGCGTTCACGACGAGGGTGAAGAGGCCGAGGGTGAGGACGAACAGGGGGAGCGAGAGCAGCCTCACCACGGGCTTGACGATGAAGTTGACCAGGCCGAAGACCAGGGCGACAAGGATCAGGGTGAGGGCGCGTCGGCCGGTGCTGCTGCCGTCGTCGAGCGTGATGCCGGCGAGCAGCCAGATGGCGACGGCCAGGGCCGCCGCGTTGGCGAGCGTCTTGATTACGAAATTCGTCATGTGCCCGATCGTTGCAGAGAAGATCCTGGCGGGACATCGGCAGATCAGCGGATCCCGGGGCACCACGGAGCAAGGGGTAGAGGAACGATGAAGGTCTTCCGGCTGGACGAACTCGAATCGGAGCGGGCTGCCAACGACGGCGCCTACCTCCAGTTCCTGCGCGAGCGGAACATGTCGGTCGGGCTGTACGCACTCGATGCGGGGCAGAGCGATCCGCAGCAGCCGCACCTGCAGGACGAGGTGTACTACGTGGTGAGCGGCCGGGCCGCGATCACGGTCGGAGAGGAGACGGAGACGGTGGCCAACGGCAGCGTCGTCTACGTGCCGGCAGGAGTGCCGCACAGGTTCCACCACATCACCGAGCCGCTCAAGGTGTTGGTGGTGTTCTCCCCGCCGGAGGGCTAAGGCCGAGGGTCGCTCCCCTGATCCCCCTAAGGGTCGGATCAGGGGGTTCCGGGGGCTCGCGGGACCCCGTTCGAAGCCGTGGCCTCCTAGCATCGAGAGCAGGAAGTCACGGACGAGGAAGAGGTAGGGGACATGGACGGGATCCGAGCGATGTTCGAGGGCATGCCGTGGTGGGTCAAGTGGATCGCCGTTCCACTGCTGGCTCTGCTCGTCTTCGGCGGTGTGATCACCACCGTCCTCGGCACCCTGATCGCGCTCGTCTTCAAGCTGCTGCTCTTCGTCGCCCTGGTCGGCGGTCTGATCTTCGTGGTCAAGAAGTTCTCCGGTGCTGGTTCGAAGTCCTCCTCCCGGGACTGGTAGGACAATCCGCTCCGACCGCCACCGGGATTGAGCCAGCAGAGGGAACGTGACGCGTGAAACCGTCCATACCCCAGGAATCGGCGGATAGAGTGGCAATCTGTGCCGTTCCCGGGGCACCGAAAAGGCCGCTACTGCCGCTCTGACCGGCGGTTATGACGCATATCCGACACGTGTGACCCCCAGGATCACGGCATGTGCGGGGGTGGCCCCCGCAGAGTGGGCCCTCAAGGCCCGCGCCATGCCTGGGGGTGAGCTTTGTCTTCGGTTCCCAATTCCGCTGTGCCGACTCTGATCGGTTCGGTGCAGCGGGCGCTGAGACTGCTCGAAGCCGTGGCCTCCCACAGTGGGGGAGCTCCGGCGAAACAACTGGCGCGCGAGGCCGGGCTCCCGCTTCCCACCGCGTACCACCTGCTGCGCACCCTGACCCACGAGGGCTATTTGCGCAGGGAGGGCGGAGTTTTCGTCCTCGGCGACGCCGCGGGGCGGCTGGCCTTTGGGGGGCTTCAGCAGAAACGTCGCAGCATGATCCTCGATTCGCTCGCCCATTTCCGGGACGCCGTGGGGGCTCCCGTCTACTTCGCGGTTTTCCGCGAGGGTGAGATCGAGGTCGTGGGTGTCTCGGACACCCAGTCCAGCCCGGCGTGTGAGGAGTGGGCGGACTTCCGCGAGACGGGCCACGCTCACGCCATCGGTCAGTGCCTGTTGGGCCAGCTCGACGACAAGACGCGCAAGGACTACTACGAGCGGCACCCGGTCGAGCCCATCACCCCCTACACGGTGCGGGACATGCGCTCCCTGGAGCAGCGCATCGAATCCCAGGGGCGGATGCAGCCCGTCGTCGAGCGGCAGGAGTACTCCCTGGGCACGGTGTGCGCGGCCATCCCGATCACCGCGGGGGACACTGCCGCGACGATGGCCATTTCTCTCCCCCTGCACCAGGAAGGCGAGTTGCTCTATGTAGTCAATCGACTACGGAGTGAAGTAGGCGCGCTGTTGAGCACCCTGTCCTTCTCTATCAGTATCTGAAAACTCACTCCTTGTGATCTGCAACCGCTTCCACCACTCTTGTCAAGAGGCCTAGAGGGACCATTCCTGGCCACTTCCACGACAGCGGGGTAGGCAATGCGCGAGTCCGTACAGGCAGAGGTCATGATGAACTTCCTCGTTTCCGAGGAGCTTTCGTTCCGGATCCCGGTGGAGCTCCGGTACGACGCTCACGACCCATACGCGGTACGCCTGACCTTCCACCTCCCGGGAGACGCGCCTGTGACCTGGGCATTCGGCCGAGAACTGCTCCTCGACGGCATCAACAAGTCCTGTGGGGAAGGTGATGTGCACATCGCTCCCACCGAGCCTGAAGAGCTCTCGGATGTGCACATCCGTCTGCAGGTCGGAGGAGACCGGGCGCTGTTCCGCGCCGGTGCGGCGCCGCTCGTCGCGTTCCTCGACCGGACCGACCGGCTTGTTCCGCTCGGTCAGGAGCGCACTCTGAGTGACTTCGAGGAGAACCTCGACGAGGCGCTCGGCAAGATCCTGGACGAATCCCAGCAGAACGAGCGGAACGCGGGCTGAGCGACCGCCCCGTTCGTCGCGCTCACCACCCGCCGTCGCCCCGTCCGGTCCCGCCCCTACGCTCAGCGCTTGCGCCGCCGGCCCCGGCCACCACGTGCCGGACCCGCGGCCGGCGCGGTGTCCGGAGCGCCCGGGCGGTCGGCGGAGACCACCAACGCGGCCAGTGCCGTGGTGACCGGTACAGAGGCCACGAGCCCGATCGAGCCCACGAGGGTCCGTACGATCTCCTCCGCGACCAGCTCGCTGTTCGCGACCGAGCCCATGCTGCTGTTCGCGATCGAGAACAGCAGGAGCAAGGGCAGCGCGGCGCCCGCGTACGCCAACACCAGCGTGTTGACCACGGACGCGATGTGGTCGCGGCCGATCCGGATGCCCGCCCGGTACAGGGCTCGCGGGCCCATCTTCGGGTCGGCCTGGTGGAGTTCCCAGACGGCTGAGGTCTGGGTGACCGTCACGTCGTCGAGGACGCCCAGGGAACCGATGATCACGCCTGCGAGCAACAGGCCGCTCATGTCGATCTCCGGGTACAGACCGTGGATCAGACCGGTGTTGTCGTCGGTGTTCCCGCTGAGGAACGCCCATCCGATGAACCAGGATCCCAACAGGCCGATCAGCAGAAGCGAGACGAGCGTCCCGAGGACGGCGACCGAGGTGCGCGCGGTCAGCCCGTGGCACATGTAGAGGGCGATCAGCATGATCGCGCTGGCCCCGATCACCGCGACGAGCAGAGGGTTGGAACCCTGGAGGATCGCCGGGAGGATGAAGAGGGTCAGGACGGTGAAACTGACAGCGAGCGCGATCAGTGCGAACAGTCCACGCATTCGCCCGACGATGACGACCGCGATGGCGAAGATCCCGGCGAGCAGTGCCATCGGGAACTTCCGATTGAGGTCGATCACGGAGTACTGGAGGTCCCGGGGTGCGTCCGGGGCGTACGCGACCACCACCTCCTGACCGCTCGCCAACTGGCGCGGAGCGCCGGGCTGGACGATCTCGAAGAAGGTCCGGCCCTTGTCGGGGCCGCTGGTGACCTCGACGGTGGCCTTCTTGCACTCGCCGGTCTGCGCGGCCTGGGCCTCACGGCCTTCCGGGGTCGACGTGTCGCCCGTGGGGGGCACCTGCGAGGCGTTCACCGACTTGCAGTCGACCTGGGCCAGGGTGACGACCTTCCCCTGCTGGGTCTGGCGGTCGAACCCGACGCCGGTGCGCTCGTGGGCAGGGGCGCCCCCCGGCCAGAGGACCACCATGCCGATGAAGACCGCGGTGGCGAACGGGATCAGTACGGCCGCGATGACCTTGCGCAGGTGCTTGGAAACGGGAGCGGCCGGGCCGTGGCCATGGCTGTGGGAATGTCCGTGGGAGGGGCTTGGCACATGGCCGAGTGGGGCGTGTTCGTGACCGGTGTGACCGGTGTGCTCTGCGGGCTCGGTGGGGGGCTGCGGCGAGGTCGTCACCGGCCGATCATCGCAAGAGATGAGGGGGCCCACTGTTCAGCACGCCACAGATGACGCTAGCGTGGGGGCACCTTTGCACAACGCGGGAGCTCGGAGCACCGGGCTGAGAGGACGCTGATCACCGTACGCACGTCGTCACGACGTACGGGAAGAGGCTGCGTCGACCGCCGAACCTGTTACCGGGTAATGCCGGCGTAGGGAGATCAGGTCTCATGACCATTCAGGACGCACGCACGCCTGCCGTCAGCCAGGACGTCGACGGCCAGACCGAGCGCCAGCCCGGCTGGCACAAGGGATACCTGGCGGGCTCCCGCCCCGACATCCGGGTGCCGGTCCGCCAGGTCCACCTCACCAACGGAAAGGACGTGACGCTCTACGACACGTCCGGTCCGTACACCGATCCCCAGATCGAGACGGACGTCCGCCGGGGTCTTGCTCCGCTCCGCGAGAACTGGATCATCGGTCGCGGTGACACCGAGGAGTACTCGGGCCGTCCCGTGCGCCCCGAGGACGACGGCATCAAGCACACGTCCCCCCGCGGTGGTCTCAAGAACCTCGACGCGGTCTTCCCGGGTCGGCCCCGTCAGCCCCGCCGGGGCCGCGACGGCGCCGCCGTCACACAGCTCGCGTACGCCCGACGGGGCGAGATCACCCCGGAGATGGAGTACGTCGCGATCCGCGAGAACGTCTCCCCCGAGGTCGTCCGCGAGGAGATCGCGGCGGGTCGCGCGGTGCTTCCGGCGAATGTGAACCACCCGGAGATCGAGCCGATGATCATCGGTAAGCGCTTCCTGGTGAAGGTCAACGCCAACATCGGCAACTCGGCCGTCACCTCCTCCATCGAGGAGGAGGTGGACAAGATGACCTGGGCGACCAAGTGGGGCGCCGACACGGTCATGGACCTCTCCACCGGCCGCAACATCCACACCACGCGTGAGTGGGTGCTGCGCAACTCCCCCGTCCCGATCGGCACCGTGCCGCTGTACCAGGCGCTGGAGAAGGTCGACGGCCGTGCCGAGGACCTGACGTGGGAGATCTACAAGGACACGGTCATCGAGCAGGCCGAACAGGGCGTCGACTACATGACGGTGCACGCCGGCGTGCTGCTGCCGTACGTGCCGCTGACCGCCCGTCGCAAGACCGGCATCGTCTCGCGGGGTGGCTCGATCATGGCCGCGTGGTGCCTCGCGCACCACAAGGAGAACTTCCTCTACACGAACTTCGAGGAGCTCTGCGAGATCCTGGCGACGTACGACGTCACGTACTCGCTGGGCGACGGCCTGCGCCCCGGCTCCATCGCCGACGCGAACGACGCGGCGCAGTTCGCGGAGTTGAGGACGCTGGGCGAGCTGAACACCATCGCCAAGCGGCACAACGTCCAGACGATGATCGAGGGCCCGGGCCATGTCCCGATGCACAAGATCAAGGAGAACATCGACCTTCAGCAGGAGATCTGCGAGGAGGCGCCGTTCTACACGCTCGGGCCGCTGACCACCGACGTCGCTCCCGCGTACGACCACATCACCTCCGGCATCGGCGCGGCCATGATCGCCTGGTGGGGTACCGCGATGCTCTGCTACGTGACGCCCAAGGAGCACCTGGGTCTGCCCAACCGGGACGACGTGAAGACCGGTGTCATCACGTACAAGATCTCCGCACACGCGGCCGACCTGGCCAAGGGACACCCGGGCGCCCAGGAGTGGGACGACGCCCTGTCGGACGCCCGGTTCGAGTTCCGCTGGGAGGACCAGTTCAACCTGGCCCTCGACCCGGACACGGCCCGCGCATTCCACGACGAGACCCTCCCGGCTGAGCCGGCCAAGACCGCGCACTTCTGCTCCATGTGCGGTCCCAAGTTCTGCTCGATGAAGATCTCCCAGGACATCCGCCGTGAGCACGGTGGTGACCTGAAGGCGGACGAGATCCAGGCGGGCATGGCGGAGAAGTCAGCCGAGTTCGCCGCCTCGGGTAACCGCGTCTACCTGCCACTGGCGGACTGACGCAGGGCGCGGTGCCGCCGTTGTCCGGACCGGGGGGATCGGACAACGGCGGCACCTTCGCCCGTCGGTGGTGACACTCGCACCTCGAATCCCTTGCGTTCGAGTGTGCTTCAACTCCTAGAGTCCACCGCCATGACCATGCGATACAGGAATCTGGGCGGGACCGGCATCGAGGTGAGCGCGCACTGCCTCGGCACGATGATGTTCGGGGCCGTGGGGAACCCGGATCACGAGGAGTGCGTACGGATCATCCACGCCGCGCTCGACCGGGGGATCAACTTCGTCGACACCGCGGACATGTACTCCGCGGGCGAGTCGGAAGTGATCGTCGGCAAGGCGCTCAAGGGGCGCCGCGACGACGTCGTGCTCGCCACGAAGGTGCACTTCCAGATGGGGGAGGGACGCAACCGCAGCGGGAACTCGCGGCGGTGGATCGTCCGGGCCGTGGAGGACAGCCTCCGGAGGCTGGACACCGACTGGATCGACCTCTACCAGGTGCACCGGCCCGACCACGGCACCGACGTCGAGGAGACCCTGGCCGTACTCGGGGATCTGGTGCGGGCCGGCAAGATCCGGGCCTTCGGGTGCTCCACCTTCCCGGCCGAGGAACTCGTCGAGGCCCACCACGTCTCGGAGCGCCGAGCGCTGCCGCGGTTCCGTACGGAGCAACCCCCGTACTCGATCCTCGCGCGCGGCATCGAGGCCGACGTGCTTCCCGTGGCCCGGCGCCACGGGATGGGCGTCCTGACCTGGAGCCCACTCGCGTCCGGATTTCTGAGCGGCAGGTACCGGCTCGGTGGCCCGGTCGACCTGACGTCGGGGCGGGCGGCGCTGACTCCTGCCCGGTTCGATCCGGCGATTCCCGGCAACGTCACGAAGCTGGAAGCCGTCGAAAGGCTCGTCGAGTTGGCCGACGAGATCGGCTGTTCGCTACCGGAGCTCGCGGTCGCCTTCCCGGTGGCGCACCCGGCCGTCACCTCCGTGATCATCGGCCCACGCACCATGGAGCAGATGGAGTCGCTGGTCGACGGAGCGGGCCTGGTCCTCGACGACGCGGCGCTCGACCGGATCGACGAGATCGTTCCGCCGGGTCACAACCTCTACCGGCCCGACGGCGTCTGGCGCCCGCCGGCGCTGACGGAGGTCGCGCAGCGGCGGCGGACGCTTGAGGACCGCGCGGCGGGTTAGACGCCGGAGTCGTGTGATGTTTCACGTGAAACAGACCCGGATGTTTCACGTGAAACAGTCAGGTTTGTTTCACGTGAAACAGGCATCACGGAGCGGATCGGGGCGCGGGATACGGCGAACCCGCGGTTGACCTCGGTCTGTCGTCGGTAGGTCCCCGGCAGGTCGGGCATGGCGAGCAGTCGGTCGCAGGCGAGGAGAGAGCCGGCCACGTCGCCCACCCGGTACGAGGTGATCGAGTGCTCGAAGAGCAGACCCCACCGGTACACCCAGGGTTGGACGAACAACAGGTCGTCCGGAGCCGGCCGATCGAGGACGGCACCGGAGATGGAGTGCGCCCCGTGGTGGCGGCCTCGGAGGCGCAGCCTGGAAGCGAATTCGTAGCAGGCTTCCAGTCGCTCCGGCCGGGACTCCCAGGGTTCACGGCCGCTGACCCTGGGGACGGGCTCGCGGGGCCGTGGGACGGCACGCCGGGGAGCGGCCCGGGTGGACCCCGGGAGCACCGCCAAGTGGGCTCGCCTGATGGGCCGTTCCGCCCAACCTGGTCGGGCTCCGATCAGATCACTCCGGTTCGTTTTCCGGGCCTCCGAAGTCCGGGCTGGTGAAGTCCGGCGGCGAGTAGCCCGGCCGGGCGGCCCCGCCGGACGTGCCGGGACTCGTGAAGTCCGGTGCGGTGTAGCCGAGGTTGGGCATCCGGCTGGAGGGAAGTCGTCGTACGGGTGAACCCGGGCGCGTACTCGGATCGGCCAGCGCGTCCCGCAGGAACGGCATGATGCCCCGTTCCAGCAGGGCGTTGCGCCAGGCTTCCCGTGCGCGCGAGAGCTCGTCGGGTATCGACACGGTCTCCTCGGCCGCGACCTCGGTGGAACTGTTGCGGATCGCGGTCACCAACAGCCCGATCACCGCGAACAGCAGCGCGGCCACGGTGAGTGCGCCGAAGAGCCAACCCGCCGTCAGCATCGTTTGGGCGAAGGCTGGTTCGGGGTCGAGCATCTTGAGGCTGTAACCCACCAGCAGGAAGATCAGCATGGCGGTGCCCGCCAGGACCGGCGCCAGTACGGCCACGATGGCGCTCAGTCCCGCCCCGCCGTCCTGACCGGTGTACTGGTGCTCTCCGGCCCTTCCCGAGGCCGTCAGGGCCTCGTCGCGCAGGTCCTCGCGGACCTTCACGAAGTGGTCGTACTCGGCGGCGGCCGCCGCCGTCAGGATCGCGCTGGCGCCCATGGCCATGGTGCGCAACTGTTCGGCGTTCAGTCGTTCCCCCAGGGCGGCGAGTTCGGGCCGTTCGTTCGCTGTGCGCAGCGCCTCGTCGAGGAGCCGATCGAACTCCGGTCGGTCTTCGGTGAGCAGGTGCGGAGCGCTGGTCATGTGCATCCCCCGATGCTCCGTACAAGCCGGTATGCCCGCGTAGACCCGGGCGCCGGCACAAACGGAGGAGAGCCTGCTACGGATAGAGCGATGGTAGAGCGACCATGCCACGCCGTGACAGGGGCTTTCCGGAAATACCCCGCTCAGCGAACGCTCAGTCGCGCAGAGGCAGCTGGACGACCAGGAGTTTCCCGGCCATCGTGACACCGCCGTCCATCGCGATGGCCAGCCTGTCCGCGTACACGTGCGGGCCGTCCACGACCTCGGGGCCGCGCGGTTCGTCGCCGTCCTCGGTGCCCACCTCGCCGAGCAGGTACGGGATGGGGCTGTGACCGTGCACGACGCGGCCACCTCCGTAGGTGCTCAGCAGTTCCCGTACGGCCTGCGGACCGGTTTCCTCGTCACGGAAGGCGAAGCGCTTGGTGAACTTTCGGAAGAGGTCCCACGTGATGTCTGCGTCGTTGCGGTTGAGCAGCTCGTGGATGGTGTCGTTGACATCCTCGATGGAGCTGCCGTAGTCGAGGTAGGCGGTGGTGTCGGAATGCAGCAGCAGGTGCCCGTCCTCCAGCGTGGCCGCGTCGAGCCGCGACATCCACTGGAGGTGCACGTCCTCCAGCCGCTCCATGTCGGTGCGCTGGCCGCCGTTGAGCAGCCAGGCGGCCTGGAAGGTGGCGGTGCCGGCTCCGGAGTGGATCGGGGTGTCGCCGAAGCGCTTGGCGCCGATGAGCAGCAACTCGTGGTTTCCCATGAGGGCCTTGCAGTAGCCGCCCGCGGCGGCGGCCTCGGCGGAGAGCCGCATGACCAGGTCGATGACCCCGATGCCGTCGGGGCCCCGGTCGGTGAAGTCCCCGAGGAACCAGAGCCGGGCGTTGCCCGCGGACCACCGCCGGTCGGCGTCGATGAGGTTCTGGGCCTGGAGTTCGGTGACGAGCTCGTCCAGGTAGCCGTGCACGTCGCCCACGACGTACAGCGGGCCGGGCCCGGGCGCCGAGGTCTCCTGGGGTACGTAGTGGACCTGGACCGTGTCGCCGGGGCCGCCCTGTGCGCCCGGGCCGATGATGGGCAGGTCGCGCTGCGTGGGCGTGTAGCCCTCGGGGTCCTCGTCCTCGGCCGGCGCGGATGCGTCCGGCATGTCCGACCCGGCGGGTGCGAGGCCCGTGAACGCGCCGACGACTCGCTGGTGGGGCACGTGTTCGTGTTCGCCCTCCGGGCGCACCACGACGTGGCCCGTCGGGTGGGTGACGGGCTCCCTCCGGTACTCGGGCTGCCCGTGGCCGGGCGCGCCCTCGCCGTAGTACGCGGGGTACTCGCCGTACACCGGCTGCTCGCCGGGCAAGCCGACGGACGCCGCGTACGGGGCGGGTTCGGTGACCGGCACGCGGAAGTCTCGCAGCGTGTCCGTCCGCATCGCGGGTCCCTGACCGGCCCCCTGAGTCATCGACCCCTCCACCACCGTCGCGCTGCCGTACACCTGCGGACCCTCTGACCTCCGGGTCGGAGGGTCCGTGATGTCGTGCGCCCATCATAGGAATGCGGCTCGCGCTCTGTGACGCACCAGGGGTGGTGAATCCTGGCCAGAGCCGTCCTTCCTGCCACTTTCGACCGATATCTGTGTGGTTGAAATCTTTGGCGGGGCCGTCGGCCCCGCCGGTGTGGCGTCCGGCACCGCCGATTCGGTCGGTCGATCGGTCGGTCGAGCAGTCGGTCGAACGGTCAGTCCTGGGCCGGCGAGCGCGGCGGACTGACGGTCGTGCGGGGCTGCCTGCGCTGTGAGGAGGTACGGATGATCAGTTCGGTCGGGACGACCTGTTCGACGGGCCGGCCGGTGTCGACTCCCTCGATCGCGTCGATGAGCAACTGCACGACGGCCGTGCCGATGCGCCGCGGTTTCAAGGAGAGGGTGGTGATCGGTGGTTCGGTGTTCGCATACACGGTCGATTCGCTGCAGCACACGAGCAACAGGTCCTCGGGGACACGCAGCCCGTAGCGCCGGGCGGCGGCGAGCAGATCGGTGCCGTTCGGGTCGAAGAGCCCGTAGACGGCGTCGGGTCGGTCGGGTCGGGCGAGCAGCCGGTCGGCGGCGACCGCACCCGCGCACGGGTCGTGGGCGGGGTAGGACTCGTAGACGGGGTCTTGGCCGACGCGCTCGCACCAGTTGAGGTAGGCGGTGGTGGAGAGCCGCGTGTAGGTGTCGGTGGTGGTGCCGGTGAGCAGCCCGATCCGGCGGGCACCCGCGGCGGCGAGGTGGTCGAGCAGGTTGAGTACGGCCGCCTCGTGGTCGTTGTCGACCCAGGCGGTGACGGGGAGGGATCCGGCCGGTCGGCCGTCGGAGACCACGGGCAGGCCCTGGCGGACGAGCTCGCTGACCACGGGGTCGTGGTCGGAGGGGTCGATCACGACGGTGCCGTCGAGGGCCACGTTGGACCAGACGTCGTGTCGTGAGGTGGCGGGCAGGATGACGAGGGCGTAGCCGCGGGCGAGCGCGGCGGAGGTCGCCGCCCTCGCCATCTCCGCGAAGTACGCGAATTCGGTGAAGGTGAAAGGTTCATCCCCGTACGTGGTCACGGTCAGGCCGATGAGGCCCGACTTGCCCGTGCGGAGGGTTCGGGCGGCGGCGGACGGGCGGTAGCCCAGTCGGTCGGCGACCTCGCGAACGTGGCGTCGGGTGGCGTCGGGCAGCCGCCCCTTGCCATTGAGCGCGTCGGAGACGGTCGTGATGGAGACGCCCGCCGCTGCGGCCACGTCTCTGATGCCGGCCCGGCCCTGTCGGCCGCCGGTCCGCCGGGTGGTCTCGGTCCGGCTCACCTGATGCTTCCCTGCTGCTGTCATGGCGAGCCGATAGTAGGGCTCGTGGGGGCGGCTGGTCTGGGTGCATATGCACGCGTTGACAGGCACGTTTCTGCATGGTTCGCCACCCCCAATGACCTTGGAAAAGAAGGTTCTTGGTGGCTTGCAGCGAGAGTGGAGCTTGTCGGCGGGTACGGGCATGCCAAAACGGGGCGCTGTCCGGTCGGTCGCAACTCACCTGCACGGGGGATGCGCGCCACGGCGCAGGCCACCGGCGCGCGCATATATGCGCGCGCTCCCCCTGTGATCCTGGCGCCCGCCATTCTCGGATCGGCGGAATCCTCATAAGGTGTGCAGCATTGAGTCGACGGCGACGTCGACGGGACGGTCGAGGAGGACCTGCGGTGAGCGAGAAGAGCCCGAGGCTGCGCGCCGAGCTGGACGGCATCCCCACCTACAAGCCGGGCAAGCCCGCGGCCGCGGGTGGACCCGTCGCGTTCAAGTTGTCCTCGAACGAGAATCCGTACCCGCCGCTGCCCGGGGTCCTGGAGACGGCCGTCGCGGCGGCCGGTCGTTTCAACCGCTACCCGGACATGGCCTGCACGGGCCTGGTGAACGAGCTCGCGGAGCGGTTCGGGGTACCGGTCGAGCACATCGCGACGGGCACCGGCTCGGTCGGGGTGGCGCAGTCGCTGATCCAGTCGACGGCCGGTCCGGGCGACGAGGTCATCTACGCGTGGCGGTCCTTCGAGGCGTACCCGATCATCACGCAGATCTCGGGCGCCACGTCCGTGCAGGTGCCGCTGACCGACGGAGATGTGCACGACCTGGACGCGATGTACGCCGCGATCACCGAGCGGACCCGTCTGATTTTCGTCTGCAACCCCAACAACCCCACCGGTACCGCGGTGCGCCGGGCGGAGCTGGAGCGGTTCCTGGACCGGGTGCCCTCGGACATCCTGGTGGTGCTGGACGAGGCCTACCGCGAGTTCGTGCGTGACACGGACGTGCCGGACGGCATCGAGCTCTACCGTGACCGCCCCAACGTGTGCGTGCTGCGTACGTTCTCCAAGGCCTACGGGCTGGCCGGCCTGCGCGTCGGTTTCGCGGTGGCGCACGAGCCGGTCGCCGCGGCGCTGCGCAAGACGGCGGTTCCGTTCGGTGTCAGCCAGCTCGCACAGGACGCGGCGGTCGCCTCGCTGCGCGCCGAGGACGAGCTGATGGGCCGGGTCGGCGCGCTGGTGGGCGAGCGGGCGCGGGTGCACGCCACGCTGCTCGCGCAGGGCTGGACGGTGGTCCCGGAGACGCAGGCCAACTTCGTGTGGCTGCGGCTGGGCGAGCGGACCGCGGAGTTCGCGGCGGCCTGCGAGAAGGCCGGTGTGGTGGTCCGGCCCTTCGCGGGCGAGGGCCTGCGGGTCACGATCGGTGAGACCGAGGCGAACGACCTCTTCCTGCACGCGGCGGAGGCGTTCCTCAAGGAGCTGTAAGAGCTGAACGGCTGCATGGCTGTGCGGCCGCGGGGCTGTACGGGCTTTGCGGAGCGGTCGGCAGCCCGCGGGACTCGACTACGCGAGTTCCACGCGGATGGGGTCGCCGTCGCGGACGGTGGCCAACAGGCGGGGGTCGCCGTCGAACGAGCCGAGGACGTTGCACGGGCTCGCCAGGCGACTCTCGCCTTCGCGCGAGATGGGCGTGGGGCCGTAGGGCAGCGCGAGCGCGTCGCCGTCGGTCCAGAAGGCGACCGTGCCCGGGTCGACCACCTGTCGGGCGTCGTGTTCCAGGGCCACCGAGATCCCGGTGTCGAAGTAGACCTCCTCGCCCCAGGTGTTCGCGGAGGCGGAAATCGGGAGTGCCTCCGCCAGGGCCTTGCTGGTCGGGGTCTCTTCGAGCGTCGCGGTGAGCTGACCCGCAGGCCAGGAGATTCGAATCCTCATGGGGTGCATTCAACAATTTGTTGAAGGCGTTGACCAGAGGGGACCCCGCTCAAGCGTCCGAAAACCACGTGCGCCATAATGCTTGTGAATGTGAACGCGTTCACAAGCGTGCCTGCTTCATCCCGTTCTGAGCAGTGCACAACAGACAAACTGCGGCTGTGACCACGGCGACACGAAGGAGACGACGACGTGGACCAAGCTCTGGCGCCAGAGACCCTGGCGCGATGGCAGTTCGGCATCACCACCGTCTATCACTTCCTCTTCGTCCCCCTGACGATCTCGCTCGCCGCGCTGGTCGCGATCTTGCAGACCGCCTGGGTGCGGACCGAGAAGGAGAAGTACCTCAAGGCCACCAAGTTCTGGGGCAAGCTCTTCCTGATCAACATCGCGATGGGCGTCGTCACGGGCATCGTCCAGGAATTCCAGTTCGGCATGAACTGGTCCGACTACTCGCGGTTCGTCGGTGACGTCTTCGGGGCGCCGTTGGCCTTCGAGGCCCTCATCGCCTTCTTCTTCGAGTCCACGTTCATCGGCTTGTGGATCTTCGGGTGGGACAAGCTGCCGAAGAAGATCCACCTGGCCTGCATCTGGATGGTGTCGATCGGCACCATCCTCTCCGCGTACTTCATCCTCGCGGCCAATTCCTGGATGCAGCACCCGGTCGGCTACCGCATCAACGAGAAGACCGGGCGGGCGGAGCTCACCGACTTCCTGCTCGTGCTGACGCAGAACACCGCCCTGGCGCAGGTGTTCCACACCCTCACCGCCGCCCTGCTGACCGGGGGCGCGTTCATGGTGGGCATCGCCGCCTTCCACCTGCTGCGCAAGAAGCACATCCCGGTGATGCGCACCTCACTGCGGCTGGGCCTGATCGCCGTCGTGGTCGGCGGCCTGCTCACGGCGGTGAGCGGCGACACCCTCGCCAAGATCATGTACAAGCAGCAGCCGATGAAGATGGCGGCCGCCGAGGCGCTGTGGGACGGCGAGAAGGGCGCGCCCTTCTCGATCTTCGCCTACGGCGACGTCGACAAGGGCCACAACAAGGTCGCCGTAGAGGTGCCCGGCCTGTTGTCGTTCCTCGCGGACAACACCTTCGACTCCTACGTGCCCGGCATCAACGACGTGAACAAGGCCGAGCAGGAGAAGTACGGGCCCGGCGACTACCGGCCGGAGGTCCCCGTCGCGTACTGGGGCTTCCGCTGGATGATCGGGTTCGGCATGGCCTCCTTCACGATCGGGGCCATCGGCCTCTGGCTGACGCGCCGCAAGTTCATGCTGCCGTCGGCCCTGCGCACCGGCGAGGACGAACGGCCCCACCTGGTGCTCTTCCGGAAGGCACTGAGTCCCCGCTTCACCCGCCTGTACTGGCTCACCGCGATCTGGACGCTCGGCTTCCCGCTGATCGCCAACTCCTGGGGCTGGATCTTCACCGAGATGGGCCGCCAGCCGTGGGTGGTCTACGGAGTCCTGCGTACCCGTGACGCCGTCTCCCCCAGCGTCTCGCAGGGCGAGGTCATCACGTCGATGCTCGTCTTCACGGCCCTCTACGCGGTACTCGCCGTGATCGAGGTCAAGCTGCTCGTGAAGTACGTCAAGACGGGCCCGCCCGAACTGACGGAAGCCGACCTCAACCCGCCCACCAAGATCGGCGGGGACGACAAGAACTCCGACCGGCCGATGGCCTTCTCGTACTGAGGCTGAGGAGACCACACCATGCAACTTCAAGACGTCTGGTTCGTGCTCATCGCCGTCCTGTGGATCGGCTACTTCTTCCTGGAGGGCTTCGACTTCGGGATCGGCGTACTCACCAAGCTGCTCGCCCGTGACCGCACGGAGAAGCGGGTCCTGATCAACACGATCGGGCCCGTGTGGGACGGCAACGAGGTCTGGCTGCTCACCGCGGGCGGTGCCACTTTCGCCGCGTTCCCCGAGTGGTACGCGACGCTCTTCTCCGGCTTCTACCTGCCGCTGTTGATCATCCTGGTCTGCCTCATCGTCCGCGGCGTCGCCTTCGAGTACCGCCACAAGCGTCCCGAGGACAAGTGGCAGACCAACTGGGAACACGCGATCTTCTGGACCTCGCTGATTCCCGCGTTCCTGTGGGGCGTGGCCTTCGCCAACATCGTGCGCGGCGTGAAGATCGACGAGCACAAGGAGTACGTCGGTACCTTCCTCGACCTGCTCAACGGGTACTCGATCCTCGGCGGCCTGGTCACCCTCACCCTGTTCACCTTCCACGGCGCGGTGTTCGCCTCGCTCAAGACCGTCGGTGACATCCGGGACCGCTCGCGGAGCCTGGCGACCCGGCTGGGTGTGCTCACCGCGGTGCTGGCGCTGGTCTTCCTGACCTGGACCCAGGTCTCGCGGGGCGACGGCAAGAGCCTGATCGCCATGGCCGTCGCGGTCGTGGCGCTGCTCGCGGCGCTCGGCTTCAACCTGGCCGGCCGTGAGGGATGGTCGTTCGCCCTGTCGGGGGTCACCATCGCCTCCGCCGTCGCGATGCTCTTCCTGACGCTCTTCCCGAACGTCATGCCGTCCTCGTTGAACGACGCCTGGAGCCTCACCGTCGACAACGCCTCGTCCACCCCGTACACCCTGAAGATCATGACCTGGCTCGCGGTGGTGGCCACCCCGGTCGTCGTGCTCTACCAGGGCTGGACCTACTGGGTGTTCCGCAAGCGCATCGGTACGCAGCACATCGTTGACGCGCACTGAGCCGCTGACCGTCCCGGGCTCTTCGAGCCTGGGACAGCCCACGCCTGCCTGACCCTGCCGAGGGGATGTTTCACGTGAAACCGATCGACCCGCGTCTGCTCCGGTACGCCCGCTCCACCCGTCTCTTCCTGGGCGCGGTGGTGGCCCTCGGGCTGGTCGGGGCGGGGCTGGTCGTCGGCCAGGCGATGCTCATCGCCGAGATCGTGGTCGGTGCCTTCGAAAAGGGGCTGGACGGTGAGGCGCTCCGGACGCCACTGCTGCTGCTCGCGGCGGTGGCGCTGGGGCGCGGGCTGATCGCCTGGCTCACGGAGCTGGCCGCCCACCGGGCCAGTGCCGCGGTCAAGTCCGAACTACGGGGGCGACTGCTGGACCGGGCCGCCGACCTGGGGCCGGGATGGCTGAGCGGGCAACGCACGGGATCGCTGGTGGCGCTGGCCACCCGGGGCGTGGACGCCCTCGACGACTACTTCTCCCGCTACCTGCCGCAGCTGGGGCTCGCGATCGTAGTGCCGGTGGCGGTGCTCGCGCGGATCGTCACCGAGGACTGGGTGTCGGCGGCCATCATCGTCGTCACCCTGCCCCTGATCCCGTTGTTCATGATCCTCATCGGCATGGCCACCCAGTCCCGGATGGACCGCCAGTGGCGGCTGCTCTCACGGCTCTCGGGGCATTTCCTGGACGTGGTGGAAGGGCTTGCGACCCTGAAGGTCTTCGGTCGGGCCAAGGCCCAGGCCGAGTCGATCCGCAAGATCACCGACGACTACCGTCAGGCCACGATGCGGACGTTGCGCATCGCCTTCCTCTCCTCCTTCGCCCTGGAACTCCTCGCCACGCTGTCGGTGGCGCTGGTGGCCGTGACCATCGGCATGCGGCTCGTGCACGGGGACCTCGACCTGTACACCGGACTCGTCATCCTGATCCTGGCCCCGGAGGCCTACCTGCCGCTGCGCCAGGTGGGGGCGCAGTACCACGCGGCGGCCGAGGGGCTGGCGGCCGCCGAGGAGATCTTCGAGGTGCTGGAGACCCCCGTCGCGCGGGGCGGCGGTTCGGTGGTCCCGCCGGCCGGCACCCCGCTTCGTATCGCGCTGGACGGTGTGGCCGTCCGGTACGAGGGCCGGGGCGAGGACTCGCCCGGACCGGTGTCGCTGGTGGTCGAACCGGGCGAGTGCGTGGCCCTCACCGGGCCGAGCGGCGCGGGCAAGTCCACACTGCTGCAGGTACTGCTGGGATTCGTGGAGCCGACCGCCGGGCGGGTGTCGGTCGCGGGCGTGGACCTGGCCGACCTGGCGCCCGAGCAGTGGCGGGAGCGGATCGCGTGGGTGCCGCAGCGGCCGCACCTGTTCGCGGGGACCATCGCGGAGAACGTGCGAATGGCCCGGCCGGACGCGTCCGACGACGCCGTCGCCGAGGCGCTCGCGGACGCCGGGGCCCGGGAGTTCGTGAGCGCGCTGCCTCGTGGCGCGGACACGGTACTCGGCGAGGGCGGGGTGGGGCTGTCCGCCGGCCAGCGCCAACGCCTGGCGCTGGCCCGGGCCTTCCTGGCGGACCGGCCCGTACTGCTGCTGGACGAGCCGACCGCCGCGTTGGACGGGGAGACCGAGGCCGCTGTCGTCGAGGCCGTACGAAAGCTCGCGGTCGGGCGGACCGTCCTGCTGGTGGTGCACCGGCCGGCGCTGCTGGCCGTCGCGGACCGTGTCGTGGCCGTGGGGGCGGGCCCGGCGGGCCCCTCCCCCATGGCGGACGCGCACCCGCTCGCAGGGATCCCGCGGGAAGCGGGACCGGGTCGGGACACGGAACCGGCGGATCCCGGGGAGTGGATCCTCGGCGTCGCGTCAGAGGGCGCCGCGAAGCAAGCGGGTACCGACGCGGGCGGGCGCGATCCGCTCCGACGGGTCCGCGAGGTGGCCGCGGCCTGGCAGGGGCGGTTCCGGCTCGGGCTGCTGCTCGGCGCGCTGGCCGTCGGGTGCGGTGTCGGCCTGATGGCCGTCTCCGGATGGCTGATCTCGCGGGCCTCGGAGCAGCCACCGGTCCTCTACTTGATGATGGCGGTCACGGCCACCCGTGCCTTCGGCATCGGGCGTGCCGTCTTCCGCTACGCCGAACGGCTCGTGTCGCACGACGCCGTCCTGCGGATGCTCGCCGATCTGCGGGTCTCGGTGTTCCGGCGGCTGGAGCGGATCGCCCCGGCGGGCTTGCGCGAACAGCGGCGCGGGGATCTCCTGTCCCGGCTGGTGGCCGACGCGGACGCCCTGCAGGACTACTGGTTGCGCTGGCTCCTTCCCGTCGGCACGGCCGTGCTCGTCGGCACCGGCTCGGTGGCCTTCACCGCCTGGCTGCTGCCGGAAGCCGGGGCCGCGCTGGCCGTCGGCCTGCTCGCGGCCGGTGTCGGGGTGCCCCTGGTCAGCGGCGCCGTCGCCCGCCGCGCCGAACGCCGGCTGGCGCCCGCCCGAGGGCGGCTCGCCACCCGGGTGACCGACCTGCTGACCGGTACCGCCGAGCTGACGGTCGCCGGTGCGTTGGAGGGGCGGAAGGCCGCCGTGCGCGCGAGCGACCGGGGGCTGACCGACATCGCCTCGCGGGGCGCGGCCGCGACCGGGCTCGGCGGTGGACTGTCCGCCCTGGTGTGCGGCCTGACCGTGGTGGTCGCCGCCCTCTTCGGCGCGAACGCCGTGGTCGACGGCCGGTTGTCCGGGGTGACGATGGCGGTGGTCGTGCTGACTCCGTTGGCCGCCTTCGAGGCCGTCACCGGACTTCCGCTCGCGGTGCAGTACCGGCAGCGGGTGCGCCGCAGTGCCGAGCGGGTCTACGAGGTCATCGACGCGCCGGCTCCGGTCGCCGAACCGGACCGGCCGCACGCGATG
Organism: Streptomyces sp. NPDC002602; assembly: GCF_042889445.1. NCBI lineage: Bacteria > Bacillati > Actinomycetota > Actinomycetes > Kitasatosporales > Streptomycetaceae > Streptomyces > Streptomyces sp. NPDC002602. The sequence continues at coordinate 221,142 of NZ_JBIAQX010000006.1, forward strand.
CCCGTCTCGCCCTTCCCTCTGCGCGTGACGGGGCTCACCGCCCGGCACCCCGGCCAGGAGCGGGACGCGCTGGAGGGGCTCGACCTGACGTTGGAGGCCGGCCGACGTGTCGCGGTCGTCGGACCGTCGGGCTCGGGCAAGACCACGCTGGCACAGGTCCTGCTGAGGTTCCTGGACCAGAGCCAGGGTTCGTACACCCTGGGCGGGGTCGACGCGCGCTCGCTCGACAGCGACGACGTGAGGCGGATCGTCGGTCTGTGTGCCCAGGACGCCCACATCTTCGACAGCTCGGTACGGGAGAACCTGCGCCTGGCCCGCACCGACGCGACCGAGGCGCAGCTGAGGCGGGCACTCGCCGCGGCCCGGCTGCTGGAGTGGGCCGACGGGCTTCCGGACGGCCTGGACACCCTCGTCGGCGAGCACGGGGAGCGGATCTCCGGCGGTCAGCGCCAACGGCTGGCCCTGGCCCGGGCGCTGCTCGCGGACTTCCCCGTCCTGGTCCTGGACGAGCCGGCCGAGCACCTCGACCTGGCGACCGCGGACGCGCTGACCGCGGACCTGTTGGCGGCCACCGAGGGCCGGACCACGGTGCTGATCACACACCGGCTGGCCGGCCTGGAGGCGGTGGACGAGGTGCTCGTCCTGGACCGGGGCGCGGTCGTACAGCGTGGCGGGTACGAGGAGCTGGCCGTCGTCGAGGGGCCACTGCGTCGGCTCCTGGAGCGGGAACGGGAGGCGGACGCACTGCCGGCCGGGAACCGCAGGCCGACTTTCCCCAATAAAGGGGACTAACTAGGCTCAAGGACATGTCAGTGCAGGAGTCTCAGGAACCACCGGAACCATCACGGGGAACACCGGACCCGCTGGAGGCCACCCCCCAGGCCGCCAGGAGTCTGCAGGGCCTTTCCACCGAGCTCACCGCCCGGGTGCCGCAACTGCTGGAGGCCATGCGCTCGGTCGGTACGGGCCTTGAACTGCACTCCACCCTCGACCGCATCTGCGAGACGGTCGCCGAACTGGCGGACGCCCGCTACGCGGCGATCGGCGTCGTCGACACCGAGGGCCGAGGGCTCTCGGACTTCGTCACCTTCGGCATCGACGCCGAGACGGCACGGAAGATCGGCCATCGTCCGGACGGGAAGCGGGGCCTGCTCGGCGCGCTCATCTCCCACCCGGACACCGTGCGGCTCGCCGATCTCACGAAGGATCCCCGGTCGTCGGGCTTCCCGGACCATCACCCGCCCATGAAGACCTTCCTCGGTGTCCCGATCCGGGTGCAAGGCGAGATCTTCGGCAATCTGTACCTCGCCGAGAAGAACGGCGGCGGCGAGTTCAACGACTACGACGTGCACATGGTCCGTGTGCTGGCCACCGAGGCGGGCATCGCCATCGGCAACGCCCGGCTGTACGAGGCCGCCACCCAGCGCGAGCGGTGGATCGACGGCTCGGTGGCCGTCACCACTGCCCTGTTGTCCGGCGGAGACGCGGACGACGCCCTCGCGGTGGTGGCCGAGCAGGCCCGCCGGTTGGCCGACTCGGCGGCCGGGATCGTGCTGCTGCCGGCCGAGGACGGCGGGATGGAGATCGTCGCCGTGTCCGCCGAGAACCCGGCGACCTCGCTGGGAGCGGTCATCCCCGCCGAGAGCCCGGTGGTGGACAAGCTGCTGCGGGGCGAACCCGTCTTCGTGGACGACGCCGCCTCCGACCCTCGCATGATCAGCAAGCTGACCAGCCAGTACGGGCCCTGCATGATGCTGCCGCTGCACAGTGGCGGACGGGTGCTCGGGGCCCTGGTCACCCCGCGGGCGCGTGGCAAGCGACCCTTCACCGAGTCCGAGCGGACCCTGGCGACCCAGTTCGCCTCCCAGGCCGCCCTCGCGTTGATGATGGCCGAGGCCCAGCGTGACCGGGAGCGGCTCGCGGTGTTCGAGGACCGCGACCGCATCGCCCGTGATCTGCACGACCTGGTGATCCAGCGACTGTTCGCCACCGGAATGATGTTGGAGGGCGCGCAGCGCCGGTCCGTCGTCCCGGAGGTCAGCGACGGGGTCGGGAAGGCCGTGGACGAACTGGACGTCACGATCCAGGAGATCCGCACCGCGATCTTCGCCCTCCAGCAGGGCCCGGCGGAAGCCCCTTCGGGATTGCGCACCCGGGTACTGCGAGAGATCAACATGGCCGCCGTCCCCCTCGGCTTCAAGCCCGCGCACCGTTTCCTCGGACCGATCGACGCGGTCGTGGGGGAACTGGTCGGCAAGAACCTGATCGCGGCGCTCCGCGAGGCACTGTCGAACGCGTTCCGGCACGCCGAGGCGTCCCGGATCGAAGTGGTCCTGGACTCCACCATCCACCTGACCGACGGCCGGCCCGGGGTCCGGTTGGAGGTGGCTGACGACGGGGTGGGCATCGCCGAGGGCGGCCGCCGCAGCGGGCTGCGGAACCTGCGCCGTCGAGCCGAATCGCTGGGTGGGTCGAGCTCGTACGGCCCGGGGATCGGCGAGGACGGCGGCGGGACCACCCTGGTCTGGGAGGCCCCGCTCTGAGCGTCCGAGGCCGGTCCCGCTGTCCCGCCGGCGGCGTTGGCCCGGCCGCTTCCGGCCCGGCCGCTCCCGGTCCGACCGCTCCCGACCGGGCCGCTCCCGGTTCGGCTGCTCTTGGTACGGCTCCTACGCGGTGTGTTCGGCCAGGATGCGCTCGATGACGAGGGCGACCCCGTCTTCGTTGTTGGCGACCGTGCGGCCGGACGCGGCCGCGATCACGTCAGGATGGGCGTTTCCCATGGCGTACGAGGTGCCTGCCCAGCTGAGCATTTCCACGTCGTTCGGCATGTCCCCGAAGGCGACCACCTCGGCGGGGGAGATCCCGCGCTCGGCACAACACAGGGCCAGGGTGCTGGCCTTGGAGACTCCGAGTCCGCTGATCTCCAGCAGGGCGGTCGGGCTGGAGCGGGTGATCGACGCGTGCCCGCCGGCGACGGAACGTGCCAGGAGCAGGAACTCGTCGGGTGCCAGCTCGGCATGGTGCGCGAGCAGCTTCAGCACGGGTTCCGCGCTGTCGTCGTACTCCTCGTGCAGCAGCTTCTCGACGGTGGCCACCGTGGCACCCGGGTCCTGGAAGAACGGCGGGTAAGCCGGCTCGTAATTGATCCCGGTGGTGCGCTCCACGGCGAAGGTCGTACCGGGAGCTGCGGTCCGCAGGGCGTCCACGACCGTGAGCGCGGTGGCCCGAGGGAGCGCCCGGACCTGTACGAACTCGGGGCCGGCGTGGAGGTCGACCACGGCCGCGCCGTTCGCGCAGATCGCCAGACCATGGCCGTGGACATGGTCACTGACCACACCCATCCAGCGGGCCGGGCGTCCGGTCACGAAGAAGACCTCGATCCCGGCCTCCTCGGCGGCGGCGAGTGCGGCGACGGTGCGGGGCGAGACGGACTTGTCGTCGCGCAGCAGGGTGCCGTCGAGGTCGGTGGCGATGAGCCGGGGAGAGGAGGTTGGCCCGTCCGGGCGCTGGGGAGCCGAGGTCACGGTTCCATCTTCGCCCATGGGCCCATGGCACTGGACCAAGATCGGCCGGCCTGCCGCGTGGATTCCCGCAGCTTTGAGGGTGTTCCCGCGCGTTCCGGGGCGATGTTTCACGTGAAACCGAGTCCAGCCGGAGGCGGAGGCGGCGAATGTTTCACGTGAAACACGCGGGCACCGCCTTACGCTCGCCTGTATGAGTTTGCGTCTGAGCACTGTGATTCTCCCCGTCCGACCGTGGCACGAAGGAGGCCGCGACCAGTGGTCGAGGGCCGAAGAGCTCGGGTTCCACACCGCGTACACCTACGACCACCTCACCTGGCGGACCTTCCGTGACGGCCCCTGGTACGGCGCGGTTCCCACGCTGACCGCGGCGGCCTGCGCCACCGAGCGGATCCGGCTGGGCACGCTCGTCACCTCGCCGAACTTCCGACACCCGGTGACCCTGGCCAAGGACCTCATGTCCCTGGACGACATCTCCGGCGGCCGTGTCACCCTCGGCATCGGCGCGGGCGGCAACGGCTTCGACGCGACCGCCCTGGGTCAGGAATCCTGGACCCCGCGAGAGAGGGCCGACCGCTTCGCCGAGTTCGTACCGCTCCTGGACCGGCTGCTGACCGAGGACGCGGTCACCGAGGACGGCACCTTCTACTCCGCCGTGGAGGCCCGCAACATCCCCGGATGCGTCCAGCGGCCGCGGTTGCCGTTCGCGGTCGCGGCGACCGGGCCCCGCGGCATGAAGGTCGTGGCGCGACACGGCCAGGCCTGGGTGACGGCGGGCGATCCCAAGGTCTTCGAGGGGACTCCCGAGCAGTCGCTGGAGGCCCTGCGCGGGCAGCTCGGCAAGCTCGAGAAGGCCTGTGTGGAGATCGAGCGCGACTTCGGGGCGATGGAGAAGGTCCTGCTGACGGGCTTCACCCCGGAGCGCAACACGCTGCTGGGGTCCGTGGACGCGTTCGTCGACTTCGCCGGCCGCCATCAAGAGCTCGGCTTCACCGAACTGGTCGTCCACGCGCCCATTCCGAACTCCGACTTCGCCGCCGACGAGGCCGTGTTCGAACGCATCGCCGGCGAGGCCCTGGCCCAACTCGAACGCTGAGGCCCCGGCCGGTCCCGGACACGGGAGCCGTCCCCGCCCCGCCGCGATGAAACGACGGGGCGGGGACGGGGACCGCAGGGTGTCAGGTCCTCAGACCCTCAGGGCATCGGCCTTCAGGCCCTCAGGCGGGCGATGATCCGCTCCGCGTTCGGCAGCATCCATTCCTGTACGACACCCTCGGGCAGCGCCCGGATCTCCTCCATGAGCGCAGTGATCCGCTCGACCCCCGCTTCCGAGCGGCCCAGCTCCTGTTCCGTCCAAGCGGCGTTGTTCGTGCACTGGAAGCGGTCCTCCAGATGGTCGTGGCCAAGCTCCGCGTAGACGACAGCGGCCCGGTCCCACAGACGGATCTCCTCCAGTCGCAGCGCCGTGAACTCCGCCTCGCCGAGCGCGGTGGCCGCTGAGGCAGCGCTCTCCGCCTCGCCCTCGTCGTCGTTCTCCTCGTCGGACCCTTCCATCGCCTGGACCTGTCGGTCCAGGACCTGGGCCGACTGGTGCCAGGTCTGCGCGAGTTCGGCTCGGAGCTCCGGGTTCTGCGAATCCGTGGCCGACGCCGCCTCCAGCACTCCGGCGGCCTCGTTCATCAAGGCCCTGGCCACCGCCACCGTGTCCACGGTGACCTCCTCGCGCAGCGCCAACCACGCCAGCGAACGCAGGATCCGCGCCTCCGCGACCGGGGCACCGCCCGCGCGCCGATGCAGCTCCAGGGCCCGTTCGTAGGCGGCGACCGCCTCGCGCACCAGCTCCGTGCCGGCGAGCTGGTCGGCGGCCGCCTGTGCGAAGCCCGCCTGGGGACGTGGGTCCTCCCAGTCCTTGGTGAGCTCCGCGGCGTGCAGGTACTGCTCCGCCGAGGCCGGCAGGTCCCGCACCTCGCGCAGGAGATCGCCGAGAAACTCCCGTACGAAGACGGCCTGCTGTTCACCGTGCTCCAGCAGGTCCGGCAGGGTCGACTGCACCACCTCCGCGGCATCGGCGTACCGCTCGGCCCGCGCGTACGCCCGTGCCAGCAGCAGCCGCGCCTGCGCACCCCCGTCCGCGCTCAGCCCGGCCTGGTCGAACCAGTGCGCCGCCGTCAGCGCGTGTTCTGCGGCCTCCTCGGCCCCGTCGCGTCGACGCAGCAGGGCGTCGGCCAAGGTGAGCCGTACGACGCCCTGCTCCTCGGGATCGGTCAGCTCGGCGGCGTGTTCGAGCCCGGACCGGGCCGCCCCCTCCGCCTCCTCGGGCCTGCCCAACGAGAGCAGCACTCCGGCCCGCAGCACCAGGGCGTCCACCGCCTGCCAGGGACAACCCGCCGCGACGGCCCGGTCGGCGGACGAGGCCAGCGCCGACAGGGCCCGCTCCGGGTCGCCCTGCGCGAGGATCACTCGGCCCAGCATCTCCTCGGCCTCCGCCGCCACGTCGGGCAACGCCTGCGCGTACGAGGTGATGAAGGAGTCCAGTTCGGCGGCGAGTTCGGTGTGACCGTGGCTCTGCTCGTGCTCGTGCTCGTGCCCGGCGTCGGGCCCGGACTCGTCGTGTTCGTGGGTGGCCTCGATGGACCGCAGGTACGGCTCCAGGCGGATCGTGGTCAGCTCGGCGCGCGCGATGCGGCGGACCCGTGCCGGGTCGGCCGGATCCAGTGCCTCGGCGGCCCTGACGGCCGTCGCGAGCAGCCTTCGGGTCTCCGCCGGATCCGCCCCCGCCTGTGCGACGACGCCCGCCAGGCGCAGCTCCGCCAGCGCGGCGCGCTCCGCCTGCCCCAGGGCCCGGTAGCGGTCCCTGGCGGCTGCGAGCAATTCCGCCGCCTCGGGGGCCCCGGCGCGAGCCGCGGACACGGCCCGGTGGTCCGCCAGGTCCGCGGAGAGCAGCGGGTCCACCTCCGACTCGGGGAGGGCCGCGACGCTTACGGCGAGGGCGGCCCAGAGCGCGTCCGCCCCCGGGTGTCCCTGATCGCGGGCATGACGGGCCCGTTCCGCCGATGCGTCGACGCCGGCCCGCACCGAGGCGTCCGGAACGGGCGTCGGGGTCGGGACGGGTGTCGGGACCGCGGTCGGTGCGGCGTGCGGCAGCGCCGAACTGCGCACTCCGAGGGGCAGTACGTCGACCAGCGGGGTCCGACCGAGCCGGGCGAGGAACCGGTCGGACACACGGCTGTTGCCGTTGCGCGCGTCGAACCGGCGCGCGATGTCCAGGCAGCCGGCGCGCAGCACCGCGTACAGCTCGTCGACGGAGTGGGCGGATCCCTCGTAGGGGACGGACGCCCCGGCGCCGTGGCCGAGCACGGTGAGCCGCTCCAACAGAACGAGCACACCGCCGTGGAAGTCCAGTTGGGCCTTGACGTCGGTGAGCGGCTTGAGGTGCGTGTCGTGGTCGAAGAGGATCTCCAGTCCGCGTGCCTCGTTGCCGGTGAGAGCGCAGAACTCGATGTGCTGGCCGATCGAGCGCAGCAGGCTCTCGTTGCCGCGCGCCAGGCGGTAGCCGCGCAGGTGATGGGCGCGGGCCTCGTCGAAGCGGCCTTGGCGCAGCAGCGGCAGCAAGGATCGGGCGAGTACCCGGTGCGGTTCCTCCTGGCAGGTCTGCTTGCCCGCGAGCACCGGCTCCCAGATCTCGATCGCCTTGGCGTCGTCGCCCTTCGTCGCCCAGAACGCGCCCTGGCTGTTGGTCTCGCAGGCGTGGCAGTCGCTCATCTCGTCGCGCTCGGTGGCCTGCCAGGCGGCGACCGCGCGCTCCGCGCGCTCGTCGTCGCCGATGGCGTCCGCCAGGTAGTACTCGGACTGACGCACCGCGCGTTCGCTGTATCCGGCGAGGCGGTAGCGACGCTCCATGTCCTCCAGATAGCCGGCGGCGGAAGCCAGCGGGATCTCGGGCGAGTTGATGATCTGGCCGGAGACCCACTTGAAGCGCCAGAAAAGGGAGTGGGCCTCGCCCCGGTCGAAGGTGCCGGGATCGCGGTCGTACTCCTGGAGCAGCCGGGCGAAGGGGACCATCATGCGGGTGCGTTCCGAGCTGTACTCGTACGCGTCGATCAGGGTCACCAGCGCGTTCCGGAACAGGGCCCGGTCACCGCAGACCTCGGCCGCCGCGACGAGTGCCTCGGCCTGGGCGTTGCGTGCGGCGCCGTGAGGGAGGAGGTGGTTCTCGTGCAGCGCCTTCCGGATCTCCTCCGGGGTCAGGTTGCTCACTTCTCGTTCTCCCGCGTGTCGGTGGAGTGGGTCGCCCATTCCAGGAGCCCCAGGAAGGCGCGGTTGAGCAGGGTGGAGTCGGCGGGGCGCAGCGGTCGCTGGGACATCAGCAGCGCCTGGCCGTACAGCGATTCGACGGCGGTCGCGGTCAGCGTCGCGTCGGGGAGGTTCGCGATGCGGCGGATCAGCGGGTTGTTGTGGTTGAGGACCAGGCGGGCGCGCGGCGCGGAACCGCGCAGGGCGCCGAGGATGCCGGTCCACAGGGAATCGGCGCTGTCGAGGGCCGCGGTCCGGTCGCGTTCCTGGCGGGCCTGCCGGTCGTCGAGGTAGAGCGCGGGGACGGACACGGGCTGGAAGGCGCGCAGCACCACGTCGCAGCTCTGGGGTTCGAGCCGGGTGCGGGCGGTGGAAAGGAAGGAGGCGAGGGCCAGCTCGACGGTGGTCGGGACCGGGTCGAGGCGCTCGGTGACGGCTCCGGCGTCCAGCTCGGTGACCTTGAGTTCGGGTCGAACGGCGGGAAGAAGGGCCAGCAGGTCGGCGTCGTAGGTGTAGCCGGCGTTGATGACGCCGAGGCCGTGGGCCGCGGCGATCGGGGCGATCTGGCGGAACTCCTCGACGGTGCGCGTGAAGTGGATGTCGGTGTGTGCGGCAGCGAACTCCTCCAGGCTCATCGACCCCTCGCTGGTCTCGAACGGCAGCCAGGGCAGCATCAGGCCGAGGAGTTCGGCGTCGTGCCGGGCCAGGGACTTCACGCCGAGGTGGTGGACGGCGAGGAAGGAAGCCAGCCGTTCCGGGTCGCTCGCGGCGAGTTCGGCGAGCCAGGCGCGGATCCGGGCACCGAGGGCTTCGCGGACCGCGGCGAGGGTTTCGTCGTCGTACAGGTTCTCGCGGGAGGCGGTGGGCCGCAGGGTGTCGGTGTCGAGCACGACGCGGACGAAGAAGGCCCACTCCGGCAGCAGGTTGTCGGCTTGGTCGGTCAGCAGCATGCCCTTGAGGTGGACCCGGTGTCCGGCCCGGTGGGCGGGGCTGGTGGGTTCGGCGAGGACGTAGGCGACTCCGCGCACGCCGGCGACCGGAAGGTCGAGGTCGATGCTGTCGAGCGGGGTGAAACCGAAGAGCTGCGCGCAGTGTCCGGCGAGCGCGACGCGACGGGCGGCCGGGGTGGGGAAGGAGCGGTCCCACACCGCGGGTCGATCGGTGATCGGGCGGGGCTCGCCGCCTTCGCCGTCGTCGAAGGTGATGTCGTGGTGGAGCAGTGAGCCGTAGTCGCGCGCGAGGCGTTCGACCCTGGCGGGTTCGGTCCATTCCTCGGCGCCCGGGCGGGTCTCCAGATGGACGGTCGTACCGGGTTCCGGGCGTGCGTCGTGGGGAAGCTCGCGGACGGTGTAGGAACCGTCGTCCGTGGCCAGCCATTCCACCGGTGCCGCGAGGGGGTCGCGTGCGGACCGGGTGACGACGCGGATCTGACGCGCGACGACGAAGCAGGCGAGCAGTCCGATGCCGAACTGGCCCAGGAACTGCCGGCGGGTGTCCTCCAGGCCCTGTTCCTCGATCCCGCCGTTGCCGCGCTTGGAGCTGCGGCCGATGGTGGCGAGGAGGGAGTGGGCCTCGGCCGCGGTCAGGCCGATGCCGGAGTCCTCGATGGTGACACGGCCGGCGGAGGCGGTGAGACGGATGCGGACCTGTGCGTCGGGCTCGTGCGCGTGGCGGGCGGTGATGGCGTCGACGGCGTTCTGGAGAAGCTCGCGGACGTAGACGCGCGGGCTGGAGTACAGGTGGTGGGAGAGCAGGTCCACCAGGCCGCGCAGGTCGACCTGAAAACTGTTGACCGCGGGTTCGGTCGGGACTTCGGACGCGGCTTCGGACAGCCCGGCGGTCGGGACTTCGGACGCGGCCTCGGGCAGGGCGTTGGACGCGGCCTCGGATGTGGATTCGGACGTCATGGGGCGTCACCTCACGTGTTCGCATGGATGGTTCGGCGATCGCGAGGTGCCCCCCTCACCGATCCCGGAGTGGGAACAGGTTAGGGGGATGATCTGACATTCTCCCTGTGAATTGTGCGGGGCCCGCGTCACTGGAAGCGCAGGAACTCCGGCGGTACGGCGTCCACCAGCCACACTCCGTTGGCGCTGATCCGGAACACGTGTCCGGCCGCCCGCATCGCCCCCGCGTCCACGCTGAGCACGACCGGCCGTCCGCGTCGCGCGCCCACCCGGGTCGCTGTCTCCCGGTCCGGAGACAGGTGAACGTGGTGACGGGCCATCGGGCGCAGGCCCTCGGCGCGGATGGCGTCCAGCGTTGCGGCGACGGTGCCGTGGTAGAGGTACGCGGGCGGTTCGGCTTCGGGCAGGTCCAGGTCCACGGCGATCGTGTGTCCCTGGCTCGCCCTGATGCGGGTGCCGTCGATGGCGAAGCGCTGTTTGTCGTTGGCCGCGACGACGTGGTCGAGTTCCGCCCGGGTGATGGGGAATCCGTGGCCGGCCGCCGCGTTCAGGAAGTCCTCGATCTCGACCCAACCGTGTCGGTCGAGCACCAGTCCGATCCGTTCCGGCTGATGTCGCAGGTGTTTCGAGACGTACTTGGACACCTTCACGGTGCGTCTGTCATCCATGGCCCCAGCGTGCCGGGTCGCGGGCCCTCGCGGCAGTGATTTTCGGTTGGGCCGATGAACCTGGACTCCCTCTATCGCGTTTCCAAGATACGGAATACATTTTCCGCTGAGCTGACGTCCTTGGGGGAGAAATCATGACAATCGATGCTTCGCTGCCACGTCGTGCGACCGCTGAGCTCATCGGCACCGCGGGCCTGCTCGTGGTGGTCATCGGTTCGGGGATCCAGGCCGCCGCCCTGAGCCGTGACACCGGTGTCGCCCTCGTCGCCAACTCGCTCGCCTCCGCCATCGGCCTCGGCCTGATCATCACGCTGTTCGGTCCGCTGTCGGGAGCCCACCTCAACCCGGTGGTCACGCTCACCTCCTGGTGGGCCCGTCGCACCGGAGGTCAGGGGCTCGCCGGCCGGGACGCCCTCGTCTACACCGCCGCCCAGACCGTGGGCGCCATCGGTGGCGCGCTCCTCGCCGAGGCCATGTTCGGGCGCGTGCCGGGGACCTTCGCCACCCGGATCCGGGGTGGTGGACACCTGCTGATCGGCGAGGTCGTCGCCACCGCGGGCCTGGTCCTGGTCATCCAGGGGCTCGGCCGGATCGGCCGGGCCAAGCTGATCCCGGCCGCCGTCGCCGCCTACGTGGCGTCCGCGATCTGGTTCACCTCGTCGGGTTCCTTCGCCAATCCCGCGGGCACCGTAGGGCGCGCCTTCAGCGACTCCTTCACCGGGATCGCCCCGCGGTCACTACCCGGTTTCGTGGCGGCCCAACTGCTGGGCGGGATGCTCGGCCTCGCCCTCGCCCGGATGCTCTACGGCACGGACCGCACGGACCGCACCGCCCTGCGCGCAGCCGAATCGGAGACCGCGTCGGACGCCGGGCAGGACGCGGGTCCGGATGCCGTGACGGCCAGCGCGCCCGGCGCCGCCCTCGAAGGCACCCCAGACGCCGGACCGGGTGCCGGCCCCGACGCCCGGCCCGGAACCGGTGGAGCCGAGAACGAGCCGGAGACGACGATGGCCGATATTGCCCGCCCCAACACCCGTTTGGGTATCACTGCTTGAGACCAAGAAGGGTTGCCCACAGGAAAACCCGGCTTGTCCACAGCCGATTCAGTCAGTTTTGCAGGCAAGAGGGCGATTCGCCCTGTGGACTACTGATCGAGCACTACCGGCCGCCCCTGCCGACCAACTCGTTCATCGTCCGGGCCTGGATCTCCCGCTCCGTCGCCGCCCGGATGAACTCCGCCACGTGGTCGGGACCCACCAGCTCCTGCACCGCCCGTACCGTCCCGGCCGGCAACGCCACCGGGGTGGGCCCCGTGGGCTGCGTGGCCCCGGCCGCGCCCAGGTGCTGCTGGAGGTGGCGGGTGGCCAGTAGCCTCATGGCCCGTGCCAGCTCCGCGTCCACCGTCTGTTGGGCCAGCGGCCGCAGTCTTCGGACCATGGCCGCCGCCTCCGCCGCGTCCGTGTCCGTGGGCGGGACGTGCCCCAGGTAGCGGGCGAAGACGTGCTCGGTGGTGAACTCCAGGAAGCGCGACGCGATGTGCTCGACCTGCCCGCGCAACTCCCGCAGATGTCCGGTGATCGCCACCAGCGGCACCCCCGCCGCGTACAGCTCCGAGGCCACCGCCAGTTCCTGCGGGGACGGCACGAGGAACTCGTCCGGGCGGCCCGGGATGCGTTCCAGCACCCCGAGCTCGCACGCCTCGCCCACCGCGTCGTCGTCGGGCCGCCCGCCGAACCGTTCGTTGAGCTCGGACCGGCTGATCCGGTCCGCCTCCTCGTCGGTCCACGGCCCGTGCACCTCGGCCACCAGGCCCAGGACGCCGCCCAGCCCGCGCCCGGCGTCCCACGCCTCCAGCAACTCCTTGATGGAGGCCAGGGTGTATCCGCGGTCCAGCAGGTCCGCGATCTGGCGCAGCCGCGCCAGGTGCGTGTCCCGGTAGACGTTCGAACGGCCTCGTCGCTCCGGCTTCGGCAGCAGACCGCGGTCCTGGTACGCCCTGATCGTGCGCACCGTCGCGCCGCTGTGGTGCGCCAGATCCTCGATCCGGTACTCGGCTACCGCCTGATCGGACAATCCCGGCTCCCTACGACATGGCGGCTCGGCCGACCGCGCCCGCCGCGGTCCGGGCGGCAGGTGGCGCCGCCAGGTACTCCACCGCCCTGCGCAGCGAGCCCTCCTGCGAGGGATGGTACGACCGCCGCCGGGAGCGGGGTATGGCCGTGCCGTGCTCTCTGCGCGTCGGCGGGGTCCCCGCGGCCCGGTCGCCCCGCTGCTCACCCCCCGGCTCCGGCCCGCTCACAGCCGGGGCTCCAGTTTCGCGATCCGTCGCAGGGCGCCCGGCGCGAGGCGGGACAACAACAGGGCGCCCTTGGATTCGGGTGTCACCGGCACCACGGCCTGGTTCTTCACGACGGCGAGCAAGATCGCGTCCGCGACCTTCTCCGGCGGGAAGTTGCGCAGGCCGTACAGGCGCGAGGAGCGCTCCTGGCGACGCTTCTCCTCGGCCTCGTCCGCGCCGGCGAAGCGGGAGGTGGCGGTGATGTTGGTGTTGACGATGCCGGGACAGATGGCCGAGACGCCGATCGACTTCGAGGCGAGTTCCGCGCGCAGGCACTCCGACAGCATCAACACCGCCGCCTTGGAGGTGCTGTACGCGGGCAGGGTCTTGGAGGGCAGATACGCGGCGGCCGAGGCGGTGTTGACGATGTGACCGCCCTGGTCACGGTCGGCCATCTGCTTGCCGAAGATCCGGCAGCCGTGGATGACGCCCCACAGGTTGACGTCGAGGACCTTCTTCCAGTCCTCGGCGCTGGTGTCGAGGAAGGACCCGGAGAGCCCGATCCCGGCGTTGTTGACCAGGACGTCCACGATGCCGTACTCGGCGGCGACCTTCTCCGCGAGCTTCTCCATCGCCTGCTCGTCGCTGACGTCCACGCATTCGCCCCAGGCCTGCGGAGCCCCCACGAGACGGGCCATGTCGGCGGTGCGCGCCGCGCCCTCCGCGTCCCGGTCCACGCACACGATCCGGGCTCCGGCCTCGGCGAAGGCGAAGGCGGTGGCCCGTCCGATGCCGCTGGCGGCGCCGGTGACCAGGACCAACTGGCCACCGAACCGGTCGGCGTACCGGCCGGGGGCCTTCTGCTCCGGGGCGCGCGTCGCCGGTTCCTCCCGCGCGTTGACGAATTCGGTGATCCAGGAAGCCAGTTGATCGGGCCGGGTGCGCGGCACCCAGTGCTTCGCGGGCAGGGTGCGCCGCACCAGGTCGGGGGCCCACAGCTCGAGTTCGTCGTAGAGCCGCTCGGACAGGAACGCGTCCCCGGTGGGGGTGATCAGCTGCACGGGCACGTGCGCGTACGCGTCGGCGCGTGGCCGGCGCATCCGGGACCGCACGTTGTCGCGGTAGAGCCAGGCACCGTGCGCGGCGTCCGAGGGCAGGGACGCCGTCGGGTAGTCGCCGGCCGGGACCTTCTCCATGCGCTGGAGGATCCGGGGCCACTGCTTGCCGAGCGGTCCGCGCCAGGCCAGTTCGGGCAACACCGGAGTGTGGAGCATGGCCACGTACCAGGACTTCGCGCCCTGGTTCAGGAGTTGGGCGGCCCGGCGAGGGGTGGGCCGGGCCATCCGCTTCTTGATCCAGTGCCCGAAGTGGTCGAGGGAGGGCCCCGACATGGAGGTGAACGAGGCGATCCTGCCCTCGGTGCGGGAGACCGTCGCGAACTCCCAGCCCTGTACGGAGCCCCAGTCGTGGCCGACCAGGTGCACCGGCCTGTCCGGGCTCACCGCGTCGGCGACGGCCAGGAAGTCGTCCGTCAGCTTCTCCAGGGTGAAGCCGCCGCGCAGGGGGACGGGGGCCGACGAGCGGCCGTGACCCCGTACGTCGTACAGCACGACGTGGAAGTGCTCGGCCAGCCGCCGGGCGACCTCCGACCAGACTTCCTTGCTGTCCGGGTAGCCGTGCACCAGCACGACGGTCGGCCGATCCACCTCCCCCAGCTCGACGACGCACAGTTCGATCCCGCCGGTGCTCACCCGGCGCTCGCGCGCGCCTTCCAGACCCGTTCCGCCGATGCCGCTCATGCCGCCTTCTCCTCAGCCCAGCGCCGCACGTGCGGCAGATCGTCGTCCAACCAGAAGGCGCTTTCCTCGGGGTCCCGGGAGTCGGTGACGACCAGGATCTCCTCGAACTTCGCGCCGGTCCCACGAAAGCCCAGATGCGGCTCCACCGCCCACAGGCCGGGCCGCGGCACATGATCGGAGAAGTGATAGGGACTCCACAGCGGTGACCAGCCCTCGCGGTGCCCGTGCAGGGCGTCGCTCGCCAGGCCCTTGAGGGATTGGGTGCCGAATCCGAACGCGGTCGGTGACCAGCGCCGCTCCCTGACCCGGTCCAGCTTGTGGGCGATGACGCCGAAGGGATAGGCCCGGTGCCGGTTGGCGTAGCCCTGCCGGGTCATGAGTCGCTCCACGTTCTCGTATATCTCGCGCAGGGAGCGGCGCTCGCGGACCTGGCTCAGGATCAGCTCGCGGTGCGGGCGCAAGTCGGCCATCAAGCGGTCCTGTACGGGATGCAGGCCGAGGCTTCCCGAGTACCCGATGTCGGCGGCGTACCCCTTGTGGACCGGGGCCATGTCGAGGATGAAGGGCATCCCCGGCTCCAACCTCCGGTTCGTCGGGAAGAACTGCAGGGGGATCTTGAAGTTCGCGAAGGCGGTGCGGTCTCCGAACCACGCGAAGGGCAGGTGGAACCAGTCCCGCACGCCGCGCTCGCGCAGCCACTCGCGCTGCATCCGCGCCGCCTCGCGTTCGGTCACGCCCGGGCGGAGCTGCGCCGCCACGGCCTCGGCGCACTCGTAGGCGAGGCGCTGGACCTCTCTGAATCCGCGCAGTTCGGCGCCGAGCCCGGCGACTCCCGCGGTCCCGGTCGCTCCGGTGAATGCGGAGCGTCGCGTCGTGCGTTGCTTGGTTTCCCCAGCCATGCCAGCCGTCCGTCCGTGTCCGTGTAGCCGTACGCGCCCGTAACTTGACACTGATGAATGTGACAATGACCGGCGATCACGTCAAGGCCCGTGCACGGACCTGTGGACAAACTTGTCCGGACCACATCAGCCTTTGGGCGGGTCCTGTAGTCCTCAAGGCGGAGACGCGATCCGGCTCCTGGTCTGACGATCCGCGCGGCCCGCGCCACTAACGTCGAGCCTGTGACTGTCATCGCGACCGAAAGCCTGAGCAAGCGGTACCCCCGAGTGACCGCCCTCGACCGGCTCTCCCTGGACATCGGGCCCGGCGTTACCGGGCTCGTGGGTGCCAACGGAGCCGGCAAGTCCACGCTGATCAAGATTCTGCTGGGACTGTCCCCCGCCACCGAGGGCCGTGCCGCCGTGCTCGGGCTCGACGTCTCCACGCATGGCAGCGCCATCCGTGAGCGCGTCGGCTACATGCCCGAGCACGACTGCCTGCCCCCCGACGTCTCGGCCACCGAGTTCGTCGTACACATGGCGCGCATGTCCGGGCTGCCCCCGACCGCCGCCCGCGAACGGACCGCCGACACCCTGCGCCACGTGGGCCTGTACGAGGAGCGCTACCGTCCCATCGGCGGCTACTCCACGGGCATGAAGCAGCGGGTCAAGCTGGCCCAGGCGCTCGTCCACGACCCCCAGTTGGTGCTGCTCGACGAGCCCACCAACGGCCTCGACCCGGTCGGTCGCGACGAGATGCTCGGCCTGATCCGCCGCATCCACACCGACTTCGGGATCTCGGTCCTGGTCACCTCCCACCTCCTCGGAGAGCTGGAGCGGACCTGCGACCACGTCGTGGTCGTCGACGGCGGCAAGCTCCTGCGTTCCAGTTCCACCAGCGACTTCATGCAGAGCACCACGACCCTGGCGGTCGAGGTCACCGACTCCGACACCCACCCGGACGGCACCGCCGCGCTGCGCAAGGCGCTCACCGAGGCGGGCATCACCCTGCACGTGGGCGAGGAGCAGGGACTGCCCGGCGCCGGCCACGTCCTCCTCGTCGAAGCGACGGGCGAGGAGACGTACGACATGGTCCGCGACACCGTCGCCGACCTGGGGATCGGCCTGGTCCGCATGGAGCAGCGCCGGCACCACATCGCGGAGGTCTTCCGCGACAACGACCCGTCCGTGCCGCCCGCCCCGCAGGTGCGGCCCACCCAGCAGAAGGGAGCCGGTTCCGATGGCGCCTGACACCTCGACCCAGATCCACAACATCGGCTACCGGTCCTACGACGGCCCCCGGCTCGGCCGTGCCTACGCGCGCAAGTCGCTGTTCTCGCAGTCGCTGCGCGGCGCGTACGGCCTCGGTCGCTCGGCCAAGTCCAAAGTGCTGCCGATGATCCTCTTCGCGGTGATGTGCGTTCCCGCGCTGATCATCGTCGCGGTGGCCATCGCGGTGCCCGGCTCCACGGAGCTGCCGATCAAGTACACGACGTACGCCCTGACCACACAGGTGATCATCGGCCTGTACCTCGCCTCCCAGGCGCCGCAGTCGGTCTCCCGGGACCTGCGCTTCAAGACGGTGCCGCTGTACTTCTCGCGGCCCATCGAGCGCGTGGACTACGTCGTGGCGAAGTTCGCGGCCATGGCCTCGGCCCTGTTCATCCTCACCGCGACCCCGCTGCTGATCATGTACATCGGCTCGCTGCTCGCGAAGTTCGACTTCGGGGACCAGACCGAGGGCTTCGGGCAGGGTCTGGCGTCCGTGCTGCTCCTGTCGCTGCTCTTCGCCGGCCTCGGCCTGGTCATGGCCGCGCTGACCCCGCGTCGCGGGTTCGGAGTCGCCGCCATCATCGCCGTGCTGCTGATCCCGTACGGCGCCGTGACCGCCGTACAGGGCATCGCGTACAACACCGGTTCCACCGGCGCCATCGACTGGCTGGGCCTGTTCTCCCCGATCACCCTGATCGACGGCATCCAGACCGCCTTCCTCAACGGCACCTCCGCCTTCCCCGGCGGCGAAGGCCCCACGGCCGGCATCGGCTTCGTCTACCTGCTCGTCGCCCTCGGGCTCATCGTCGGCTCCTACGCCGCCCTGATGGCCCGCTACCGGAAGGCCGGGCTGTGACCATCATCGACATCGACCACACCTCCCGCTGGTTCGGGAACGTCGTCGCCGTCAACGACGTGACCATGCGCATCGGCCCGGGTGTCACCGGCCTCCTCGGTCCCAACGGTGCTGGCAAGTCCACGCTCATCAACATGATGGGCGGCTTCCTGGCCCCGTCCACCGGCACGGTCACCCTCGACGGGACGCCGATCTGGCGCAACGAGCAGGTCTACAAGCACATCGGTGTCGTGCCCGAGCGCGAGGCCATGTACGACTTCCTCACCGGCCGCGAGTTCGTCGTGGCCAACGCCGAACTCCACGGACTCGACGACGCGGCCGCCCAGCGGGCCCTGGCCACCGTCGAGATGGAGTACGCCCAGGACCGCAAGATCGCCACGTACTCCAAGGGCATGCGCCAGCGCGTCAAGATGGCCTCCGCCCTGGTCCACGACCCGTCGGTACTGCTCCTCGACGAGCCGTTCAACGGCATGGACCCGCGTCAGCGCATGCAGCTCATGGATCTGCTGAGGCGCATGGGAGACGAGGGCCGCACCGTGCTCTTCTCCTCCCACATCCTGGAGGAGGTCGAACAACTCGCCTCCCACATCGAGGTGGTCGTGGCCGGCCGGCACGCGGCTTCCGGAGACTTCCGCAAGATCCGTCGCCTGATGACGGACCGCCCGCACCGCTACCTGATCCGTTCCTCCGACGACCGGGTCCTTGCCGCGGCCCTGATCGCCGACCCGTCCACCGCCGGTATCGAGGTCGACCTGAAGGAAGGCGTCCTGCGCGTCCAGGCCGTCGACTTCGGGCGCTTCACCGAGCTGCTGCCGCGGGTCGCCCGCGAGCACGGCATCCGGCTGTTGACGGTCTCGCCCTCCGACGAGTCCCTCGAGTCGGTCTTCTCCTACCTCGTCGCGGCCTGAAGGAGCTGGCAACCATGTACAACCCCACTGTCGCCCGGCTCACCTACCGGGCCCTGCTCGGCCGCCGCCGCGCGCTGATCCTCTTCGCGCTGCCCGCCCTGCTGATCGTCCTCAGCATCGCCGTCCGCGCCTTCACCGGCCTGGACGACAAGGTCGCCGCCGATCTGCTCGGCGGATTCGCCCTCGCGACGATGGTCCCGTTGATCGGCGTCATCGCCGGCACCGGCGCCATCGGCCCCGAGATCGACGACGGCTCGATCGTCTACCTGCTCTCCAAGCCGGTGAAGCGACCGACGATCATCATGACCAAGCTGATCGTCGCCATCGCGGTCACGATGGTGTTCTCCGCGATCCCCACCCTGATCGCGGGCTTCATCCTCAACGGCAACGGTCAGCAGATCGCCATCGCCTACACCGTGGCCGCCCTCGTCGCCTCGATCGCCTACAGCGCGCTGTTCCTGCTGCTGGGCACCGTCAGCCGGCACGCCGTCGTCTTCGGTCTGGTCTACGCCCTGATCTGGGAGTCCCTCTTCGGCAGCCTGGTCTCCGGGGCGAAGACGCTGAGCGTCCAGCAATGGTCCCTGGCCCTGGCCGAGAAGGTCGCCGGCGAGGGGTACGTCGACGCCACCGTGGGCCTGCCCACCGCCTCGGTGCTCCTCGTCGTGGTCACCGTCGGGGCCACCGTCTACGCGGGCCAGAAGCTGCGTCGCCTCACCCTCGCGGGCGACGAGTAGGACCGGCGGAACCGCCGTCGCACACCGTGCCCCGCCCGGCCCACCGGCCGGGCGGGGCACAGCTTCGCGGGTCATCATCGGTGCATGATGCCGCACGCCGAGCCCGAGCCCTCCAGGCCGCTGTGGTCCTGGATACGCTCCTCGCCCGGCACGCACATCTGGCTGTTGATCATCGCCGTCACCAGTGTGGTCGTGGTGATCGCTCCCGATCATCTGGACCACGTCCTGCTGCACCGCAACAGCAGCAACATTCACGAGCTCACCCGGCACCCCATTCGAGCCCTGCTCTCCAGCGCGTTCTGGATCGAGAACCCGGCCTCGCTCGCCCTGTACGCAGCGCTCTTCGAGCTCTTCCAGGCCCCCGTGGAACGCTGGCTCGGCACCCTGCGCTGGCTCCTGATCATCGCGACCGCCCACATCACCGCCACCCTGGTCAGCCAGAAGCTGGTGCTGATGGCCATCCGGGACCACCGGGCCCCGCGCAGCATGGTCCACGTCGTCGACATCGGCGTCAGCTACGGACTCGCCGCGGCCGCCGGAGTCCTGACCTACCGGCTGCCCGGCCCGTGGAGATGGCTCTACCTCGCGGGAGTCGTCGCCTTCTTCGGCATCCCCCTCGTCAGCGGCGGAACCTTCACCGACCTCGGACACGCCATCGCGCTGGCGGTCGGCCTACTGGCCTGGCCGCTGACCCGGCATCCACAACCGACTCGTGTTTCACGTGAAACATGACCCTGTGAGGGAGCCGCGGTCGCCGGAAAATGACTGGTATGGGGCGTGCGGCCGGGGCAGAGTGAGCCGTGCGGGGAGCAACAAGAAGGTCCGGGACAGCCACTTCGAGCGCGCCTCGCGGCGCGGGCTGCTCCCGGACCTTTCTCGTCTTCGCGGTCTTTGGACCCGCTTCTTCGGACCCTGCGGTCAGGCCGCGCCCAGCAGACGTTCCAGCACCACCGCGATGCCGTCCTCCTGGTTGGAGGTCGTCACCTCGTCGGCCACGGCCTTGAGCTCCGGGTGGGCATTGGCCATCGCCACACCGTGCGCCGACCAACCGAACATCGGGATGTCGTTGGGCATGTCGCCGAAGGCGATCGTCTCCGCCGCCTTCACTCCCAGTCGACGCGCGGCCAGCGACAGGCCGGTCGCCTTGCTCAGACCCAGGGGCAGGATCTCCACCACGCCCGGACCCGCCATCACGATGTCCACCAGGCTGCCCACGGTCGCCCGGGCCGCCTTGACGAGCTCGTCGTCGCCTAGCCCCGGGTGCTGGATGTACAGCTTGTTCAGCGGCGCGGTCCAGATGGCCGCGGTGTCCTCCAGGTAGATGGCCGGCAGCCCTTCCTGGACCTGGTAGCCGGGCCCGAACAGGACCTCGCCGTCCACCCCGTCCCGGCTGGCGGCGACCGCCAGCGGACCGATCTCCGCCTCCATCTTCGACAGCGCCAGACCGGCCAGTTGGCGGTCCAGCGTCACCGAGGTCAGGAGTCGGTGCGCCCCCGCGTCGTACACCTGGGCGCCCTGTCCGCACACGGCGATCCCCTTGTAGCCGAGATCGTCGAGCACGTGGCGGGTCCAGGGCACGGCCCGACCGGTGACGATGATGTGGGCCGCGCCCGCGGCGGTGGCCGCGAGGAGGGCTTCACGGGTGCGTTCCGAGACGGTGTCGTCGTCACGCAGCAGCGTGCCGTCGAGGTCCGTCGCGACGAGCTTGTAGGGGAAAGGGGCCGGGCTCACTTGGCGATCGGCTCCAGGACCTCGCGACCACCCAGGTACGGACGCAGCACCGGGGGGACCCGCACGGAACCATCGGCCTGCTGGTGGTTCTCCAGGATGGCGACGATCGTGCGCGGGACGGCGCACAGGGTTCCGTTCAGCGTGGAGAGCGGCTGGGTCTTCTTGCCGTCGCGGTAGCGGATCGACAGGCGACGCGCCTGGAAGCCGTCACAGTTCGAGGCGGAGGTCAGCTCGCGGTACT
The DNA here is from genome assembly GCF_042889445.1 of Streptomyces sp. NPDC002602. Lineage (NCBI taxonomy): Bacteria > Bacillati > Actinomycetota > Actinomycetes > Kitasatosporales > Streptomycetaceae > Streptomyces > Streptomyces sp. NPDC002602. Next base: position 242,228 of record NZ_JBIAQX010000006.1, read on the forward strand.
TGCCCTGGGTCGGGATCCAGGCCTCGCAGTCGAACTTGCGCGAGGCGGAGGAGCCCAGGTCGCCGGTGGCGACGTCGATCACCTGGAAGGGCAGCTCCAGGCTGGTCAGCCACTGCTTCTCCCACTCCAGGAGACGCTGGTGCTCGGCCTCGGCCTCCTCCGGCGCGACGTACGAGAACATCTCGACCTTGTCGAACTGGTGGACGCGGAAGATGCCGCGGGTGTCCTTGCCGTACGTGCCGGCCTCGCGGCGGAAGCACGGCGAGAAGCCGGCGTACCGCAGGGGCAGCTTGTCGGCCTCGATGATCTCGTCCATGTGGTACGCGGCGAGCGGTACTTCGGAGGTGCCGACGAGGTAGTAGTCGTCCTTCTCCAGGTGGTACACGTTCTCCGCGGCCTGGCCGAGGAATCCCGTGCCCTCCATGGCGCGCGGACGCACCAGCGCGGGGGTCAGCATCGGGATGAAGCCGGCCTCGGTGGCCTGTGCGATCGACGCGTTGACCAGGGCCAGCTCCAGGAGCGCGCCGACGCCGGTGAGGTAGTAGAAGCGCGAACCCGACACCTTGGCGCCACGTTCGACGTCGATGGCACCCAGCGACTCGCCGAGCTCCAGGTGGTCCTTGGCCTCGAAGCCCTCGGCGGCGAAGTCGCGGATCACGCCGTGCGTCTCAAGGACGGTGAAGTCCTCCTCGCCGCCGACGGGGACGTCGGAGTGGACGATGTTCCCGAGCTGAAGGAGGAGCCGCTTGGCGGCCTCGTCCGCCTCGTTCTGCTCGGCCTCGGCCGCCTTGACGTCCTGCTTGAGCTGTTCTGCCTTGGTGAGGAGCTCCGCCCGCTCCTCCGGAGAGGCCTTGGGAATGAGCTTGCCGAGCGACTTCTGCTCGTTGCGCAATTCGTCGAAGCGCATGCCGGAGGACCTGCGGCGCTCGTCGGCGGAGAGCAGTGCGTCGACGAGGCCGACGTCCTCTCCACGAGCGCGCTGCGAGGCGCGGACACGGTCAGGGTCTTCACGGAGCAGCCGGAGGTCAATCACCCCTCCAGGCTACCGGGCTGGGGTTCCCTGCATCACACCGATATCACGCTGCGTGTCACTATGTCCCAATTGCCGCGAATGTAGAACCGTTGGTCGCCGGCCTGATGCGATCGTTCTCGGAAGGTCGATAAAAGAGGCCGAATCCCTGAAAAGAGGCAAACGCCGGGCCGTGGGCGGCTCCTGGACCGGACTGTGGGCTGTTCTTTGTCCACAGGAATTCCTGCCGGAGCGGTCTTATCCACAGGCTGTGCGCCGCATCTGTGGAAACGCCAACAGTTCATTAGGGACCGTCGGTCGAGCGGGGCGAATCAGGGTTCAAACCACCCTCACACACTCATTCGGGTGGGAATGACTCGCCCCAACGAGTTGATCTGCAATGCGTGGGTGACGCCGTTCACCTTCCGCTCTCCAGCGCGAAACCCGGGCCACCCGACCGATTTGTCGACCTTGTCATGCTGCTCTGTCGACTTGTCCCCAGGTCACCATCTCGCCCTGTGGATAACTCTGTGGACAGTGGACGAAGCCCTACGCGCGGCCGTCGAGGCAGCGCGTCAGCCAATCGGAGGCCGCCGTGAAGTCACCGTCGGAGGTGCCGGGCCGCGAGGTCCGTACGTCACCCAGAGCGACACCAGCCCGTGGGTACGAGCCGAGGAATCGAACCTGCGGACACGTCCGCTTCAGCCCCATCAGTGCTTCGCTGACCCGCCGGTCCGAGATGTGCCCCTCGGCGTCGACCGCGAAGCAGTAGTTGCCGATGCCCGCGCCCGTCGGCCGGGATTGGATCAACATCAGGTTGACGCCGCGCACGGCGAACTCCTGGAGCAGTTCCAACAGGGCACCGGGGTGGTCGTCACCGAGCCACAGCACCACGGAGGTCTTGTCGGCGCCGGTCGGCGCGGCCGGCCGCGCGGGCCGACCGACGAGCACGAACCGGGTCTCGGCGTTCTCCGCGTCGTGGATCTCGGTGACCAGAGCCTCCAGCCCGTACGTGGCGGCGGCGAACTCGCCCGCGAAGGCGGCGTCGAACCGACCCTCCTGCACCAGCCGGGCACCGTCGGCGTTGGACGCGGCCGACTCCCACAGCGCGTCGGGCAGGTTCGCCCGCAGCCAATTGCGGACCTGCGGCTGGGCCACCGGGTGCCCGGTGACCGTCTTGACGTCCGACAGTTTCGTTCCGGGCCGCACGAGGAGCGCGAACGCGATGGGCAGCAGCACCTCGCGGTAGATCATCAGCGGCTCGCCCGAGGCCAGCTCGTCGAGGGTGGCGGTGACCCCGCCCTCCACCGAGTTCTCGATCGGAACCAACGCGGCGGCGGCTTCACCGTTGCGGACGGCGTCGAGGGCGGCCGGCACGGACACCATCGGGACGAGCTCCCGGGTGGCGGCTTCCGGCAGGGTGCGAAGGGCTGCTTCGGTGAAAGTGCCCTCGGGACCGAGATAGGTGAAACGAGTGGCCGACATGTGATCAGCCTAATGCCGGGGGCCATGGCGCCGACGGGCTGTTCACCCTTCGAGCAGCCGCTGTCCGACGTACTCCCCGGCACGCGGCCCGGGCGGGACCGCGTACAGCCCACTGGACTCGTGCCGGATGAACTCGGACAGGGCGTCACCGCGGTCGAGCTTGCGCTGGACGGGTACGAAACCGCGCAGCGGATCCGCCTGCCAGCAGATGAAGAGGAGCCCGGCGTCGGGGGTGCCGTCGGCCGCGATCCCGTCGTGGAAGGAGAACGGGCGACGCAGCATGGCCGCGCCCCCGTTCTGTTCGGGAGCCGAGATCCGCGCGTGGGCGTTGGACGGGATCACCGGCTTGCCGTCGCCGCCGAACTTGTTCAGGTCCATCTCGGTGCTCTCGCCGCCCCCGGTGAGGGGAGCCCCGGTGGCCTTCGTACGACCGATGACCTGCTCCTGCTTGGCCGTGGACTGCTTGTCCCAGTCGTCGAGGAGCATGCGGATCCGGCGTACGACGGCGTACGAGCCGCCGGCCATCCAGGAGTGCTCCGCGGGGCCGGGGCCGCCGGCGGGCACGAAGATCCGCTTGTCGAAGTCGGGCTCCGAGGGCTTCGGGTTGCCGGTGCCGTCGACCTGGCCCATCAGATTGCGGGCGGTCATCGGGGAGACCGTCGCTCCGGGAGACCGGTTGAAGCCGTTCATCTGCCAACGCACCCGGGCGGCGTCCCCGGCGTCCTTGTGCAGGGCGCGCAGCGCGTGGAAGGCCACGAGTCCGTCGTTCGCGCCGATCTGGACCCACAGGTCGCCGTTGCTCCGCTGGGGGTCGAGCCGGTCCGAGGAGAAGTTCGGCAGCGGGTCCAGGGCCGTGGGGCGGCGGGCGGCCAGGCCGGTGCGTTCGAAGAAGGAGTGGCCGAAGCCGAAGGTGACCGTGAGGGACGAGGGCCCCGCGTCGAGGGCGATCCCGCTGTCGGCGTTCGGCGCGGTCTCTCCCGCCATCAGCCGCCGGGCGGTTTCGGACCAGCGGCGCATCAGCGCGGCCGCCTCCGTGCGCCCGGCGCCGGGGGCCAGGTCGAAGGCCAGTACGTGGCCCTTGGCCTGGAGCGGCGTGACGATGCCGGCCTGGTGGTCCCCCTGGAAGGCGACCTCCGTGGCACCGAGGGAGGTGAGGGCCCCGGCGGCGCCGGGCGCGCCTCCGGCCGGGGAGTCGGACAGTGCCGAGTGCGTGAGGGCGCCACCGACGCCGCCGAGCGCGAGCCCGGCGGCGCCCGCGGCGCCGACCGTGCCCAGCAGTCGGCGCCGGGAGATCTCGATGTCGGGGTGGTTGTCGCTGCTCTCGGTCACGCTGGTCAGCCGATCTTCACGTTCTTCTGGACGGTCGTCTGGTCGATGTCGGAGGTACGGACGGTCACGTCGATGCGCCACTCGCCCGCGAGGGGCAACTGGACCCCGGACGACGACCAGTGTCCGGGAGCGGCCCGGTCCGGGGCGAGCGGCAGCGGGCCGATGTCCTTGGCCGGGAGGGTGAAGGCGACCTTGATCTCGGGAAGGTCGAGGGGCTGCCCGTCCGGGCCCTCGGCCCACAGGTGGAGGGTGTTGGCACCCACCCGGCCGGGGTCCAGCTCCAGGCGTACGGTGCCCTTGCCGTTCTGGCCGCCGGTGTCGAAGGGCAGGGTGATCTTCACGGCCCGGTTGGGGACGGCGGTCGACGCACCGTTGCGGCCGGTTTCCTGCTGCACCGCGCGGCCCGGCTCGGTGTTCGTCAGGACGGTGGTGACGGCCAGCAGGGCCACGGCCACACACGCCTCGGCGAGAACGCTGCGGCGCAGTCCCGCGCGGCCCGGATCGGAGTTCCGTACCTGCTGCTCGCGCGCGTTCTCCCGGGCGGCGCGCTGCCGGGCGAGCTGGGCGGCGCGCTTGGGGTCGGAGGGAACCGTCTCGAGCGTTGCCGCGGGGACCGTCTCTCGAGTTGTTTCACGTGAAACAACGGCCGTTGTTTCACGTGAAACAGCGTCCTTCGCCCCGGCCGCCTTGTTCGATCCCCGACCTTCGGCGAGCCGGGCGGTCCAGCCCCGGGAGACGTAGGCGATGCCGACGAGGACGAGGACGAGGCCGACCTTGATGAGCAGCAGCCGTCCGTAGCTGGTGTCGGTCAGCGCGGACCAGCTTCCGAGCTGGCGCCAGGACTGGTAGACACCGGTGATCGTGACCACCAGGACGCTGATGAAGGCGACCTTGGAGAAGCGCCGGACTGCCTCGCGCTCGATGTCGGGGACCTTGCGGAGGGCGACCAGCAGGGCGGCGAGTCCACCGAGCCAGGTGGCCACGCCCAGCAGGTGCAGGATGTCCGCCGGCATCGCGATGCCCGGCTGGATCCCCGTGGAGGCGTGCTCGGCCAGCGCCCAGGTCGCGGCGACGCCGGCGGCCAGGACGGAACCGCCGATCCCGAGTCCGAAGGCGAGATCGGCGGTGTCCTTGCGCTCCTGTGCCCCGGAGTCTCCTGCCTCGGTCTCTTCCCCGGACGGGGCCGGGGTGCTCGCCGTCCCGGCCGCCTGCTGCCGGCGCGCGTACGCCCCGAACAGCACGGCGATGAAGAGCGCGGCCGCGCCGAGGAGAAGCAGCCTGGACACGAGGGAGGCGCCGGTCTTGGTCTCCAGCACGGCTTTGAGGCCGTCGAGGTCGAAGACGTCGGCGAACTTGCCCGAGCCGGTGTACGGGTTGCGCAGTGCGAGCATCGCCAGCGTGGCGGCGGTCAACGTGACCCAGCCGCGCAGCACGAGCTTCTGCAGAGGGCGTTCGACCGACCCCCGCCGCCAGCACAGCAGGATGAACGCGGCGCCGCCGACGAGCACGATGAAGCCCGCGTAGGCGGCGTACCGGGCCAGCCCGTAGGCCACGCCCACGGGGCCGCTGCCGGCCTGTTGCGAGGGAAGGGTGACCTGGGTGGCCGACGGAGCGCCGATGGAGAAGGTGAAGGCACCCGAGATGGGGTGGCTGTCCGCCGACACGGCCTGCCAGGCCACGGTGTACGTGCCGTTGGGCAGGCCGGAGTGCAGGGCGGTGCCGTAGCGGATGGTGGATCCACTGCACATGTCGCGCAGTTCACCGGTGTCCACGCGCTTGCCCTGCGGGTCCATCACGCGGATGGAGTCGTCGCCCATGGCGACCTGCTCCGAGAAGGAGAGGGTGACCTGGGCGGGTGCCGTGGCGACCACCGCCCCGTCCTTGGGGTCGCTCGCGGTGAGTGCGGCGTGTGCCGTGGCCGGTGAGGCCGCGGCGAACAGGGTTGCCAGCAGGGCTGCGAGGACCAGCGCGCATCGCGGCAGGAAGGCCGGGATGTGTGCGCGGACCGGGGCGGGGGCGGGGGCGGTGGCCGTCATGGCGTGTCGGTTCCTCGGTCCGTCAGTGGGCGTTGGAGTTTTGCGCGTTGTACGTCCGTTCCTTCACGTCCAGCTCGACCTTGACGGGGTCGGCCTTCTCGAAGCGCAGCTCGACGGTGACCTTGTCGCCGACCTTCGGCTTGTTCTTGAGACCCATGAACATGACGTGGTTGCCGCCGCGCTCCAGGTTCAGTTCGCCGTTCGCGGGCACGTCCATGGACGCGACCTGCTGCATCTTCTGGTCCTTGGTCTCGTGGATCTGGAGATCGTCCGAGAGCGGGCTGGTGACGCCGGTGAGCTTGTCCGCGGTCTTCGAGTCGTTCTTGATGACCATGAACGCACCGGCCATCTTGTCGTTGACCGGCTCGGGCATGAAGGCCCCACTGACGGTCATCGTCGGCTTGGCGCCGTCGGCCTTGGTGTCGGCGTCCGAGGAACAGCCCGATATGGCGAGCGCTGCCGTCAGGGAGAGCGCGGCGGCGAGGGTGCGGGTGGTGCGGGCGTTCACGGGGTGTCTCCCTTGACGAGCTTCGGCAGGTCCTTGGTGTAGTCATCGACGGTGGTGCCCTCGCCGTAGAGGACGTAGCCCTCGTCGGTCTTGGGCGAGAACGCGATGACCTGGGCGCCGTGCATGGAGACGACGCTGCCGTCGGCCTCCTTCTTGGCGGCCTCGATGCCGATGCCGAGCGTGCGTGCGCCGGCCTGGATGGTGGCGAAGTCCCCGGTCAGTCCGATGAAGGACGGGTCCTGGGCCTTGAGCCACGCGCCGAGGGAGTCGGGGGTGTCCCGTTCCGGGTCGGTGGTGACGAAGACGACCTGGAGCTTGTCCTGGTCCGCCTTCGGGAGCGCCTTGCGGGCGACGGCGATGTTGCTCATCGTCAGCGGACACACGTCGGGGCAGTTGGTGTAGCCGAAGTAGATGAGCGTCGGACGGCCCTTCGTCTGCTCCCGCAGGTTCCACGGCTTGCCGGTGGTGTCCGTGAGGACCAGGTCCGGCTTGTCGAAGGGGCGGTCGAGGACCGTCGCCGCCCCGGCCTTGGCCTGGCCGCTGATCTGTTTGACCGAGCCGCCGGTCTCGGCGGTTTTATCGCCGCAGGCGGTGAGGGTGAGGGCGGCCGCCGCGAGGAGCGCGGCGACCGTCACACGTGTGGTGCGCATGGAGAGGTGTCCCTGGGATCGGGGAGGGTGCGGATGGTCTGAATGACAGGGCCTGCGGGCCCGTCGGATCAGGAGGCGCGACGGCGCGAGGCGATTCCGAAGGCGACGCCGCCCAGCCCGATCACGATGCCCGCGATGCCGAGGGCGCGCGCGGTCGTGTCCGAGCCGCTCTTCGCGGCCTCGTCGTGGGCCATGTCGCCGCTCTTGGCATCGCCGGCCTTGGCGTCCCCCGCAGCGTGGTGGTCGTCACCGGCCTTGGCGGCGACCAGCTTCAGGACGGGCGCCGGGTTCTGCGGTTCCGCCGCACCTTCCTTGGCCTCTTCGATCCAGCGGACGACCTCGTTGTTGTCGTACGTCTGGATCGCCTTGAGGACCATCTGGTCCGCGTTCTCCGGCAGCTTGCCGACGGACACCGGGAACTGCTGGAACTTGCCGGGCTCGATCTTGCCGCCGCTCCAGGTCACCTTGGTGACGGCCTCGTTGATCTGCTTGCCGTGCACGGTGAGCGGCTTGTCGAGCTTGGACTTCTCGACCTTCACGGTCCAGCCGGGGACGTCCTGCGGCATGACGGAGGTCAGCGGCTGGTCGATCGGGAAGTTGACCTCCAACTGGGTCGTCGACGCGTTGTCGCGCTCGTTGGGGACCTTGAAGTTGATGACGGCGTAGCCACCCTTGGTGGCCTCGCCGGGCTGTACGCCGACGTGGGCGAAGGCGGTACCGGACAGGACGAGGACGGTACCGGCGGCGAGGGCGGCGGCGAAGGAGACGCGAGAGGCCTTCATGGCAGAAACACTCCACGGGAACGGTGTGACGGTGGCCCCGCGCACGGGCGCGCGCGGAGTTCGCGGCACCGGTGCTCCCGCCGTGTGTTCCGGGGAGGTGGGGATGCCGCGTCAGGCTGCGAGGGCGAGGCCGGCCGGTGGGCCGCGCCTGATCACCGTGTGCTGGAGGGCCTCGCGCCCGGTCGCCGCGACCGGGGCGGCCGCGGTCCGACGGGTCCGGGGGGTACGGGAGGACGTCCCGAGGAGCCCGTGGCCGAGGACGCGTACGAGGGCCAGCGCGGCGCGCAGCGGACGTACGGGGTCGGCTTCGGCGGAGAGCCGGGAGAGTTCGACGAGCCGGAACAGCGCGGCGTCGCCGCGCCCGAGGAGCCAGCCCGCGGCGAGGGCGGCCAACAGGTGGCCGAGGATCATGGCGGGGCTGAACAGTCCGGTCGCCGGGACGGCGGCGGCCTGGGCGGCGTGCGCGTGGGCCATGTGGCCCTGCGCGGCGGCCTGCTCGGCCATCGCGGCCGGGTCCAGGCCGGCGCTCACCAGGATCCGCCGGGCGTCGGCCGGGTTGATCGGAACGGAGTTGCCGCCGCAGACCAGCCGGGCGGCGAGCGCCGCGAGCGAGGAGTCGGACAGGGCGGGCTCCGCCGCCGAGGCGGCGCTGTGCTGGCCGAGGCCGAAGACCGCGTGGAGTCCCAACTGGCCGACGGTGAGCCCGGCGGCGATGCCGGGCAGCGAGCGCCGGCGGCCGGCGAGCGGCGCCGCGACCGCGAGGACGGCGAGGAAGCCGATGCCGAGGGCCCACCAGGGGACGGTGGCGCAGGACGCCAGGGCGTGCCCGACGGCGGACAGCACGACGCAGACCGCGGCGAACACCGCGGCCCGGATCGTCCGGAGGCCTGCTCCGGCCTGCGTCGTGTGGGGGGCAGTCATGGCCGGGTCATCATCGCACTGCCCCCGGGCGGCCGATACGGCAGGTCCGGAAGGTCCCGTGCGTCCCCCGGGAGGGCTGTGTGGGTGGTCGGAGAGGGCGCGTGTCGGCGAGGGCCTCGCCACGCCGTACACCGCCGCCCGGGAGCGCCACATCGGCCGAATGAGCGCTCTGTCCGCTCTCGGGGGCTTACGGCCGACCTCGGGCGGCAATAGGTAACCGTATGAGCATCTGGTGGTCTCTCCACTTGAGGCGCGAAGCCGCGAGCGTGCCGCTCGCCCGGCGGTTGCTGCTGGGGACGATGGAGACCGCGGGGGTGGATCCGGACATTTCCTTCGACCTGTCGGTGGCGCTGAGCGAGGCGTGCGCGAACGCGGTCGAGCACGGTGGCCCGGCGTCGGCCGCCTGCTCCGGCGGCGGACCGGTCCCGGAGGAGTGGGCGGCGTACCGGGTCACGGCGTACCTGGACGGGGACCGTTGCCGCATCGAGGTGACGGACTCGGGCCCGGGTTTCCCTCCCACGACGGTCGAGGGGCACGCATTCCCGCGGGTCGGGTCCTCGGAGAAGGAACACGGCCGCGGCTTGTGGCTGATCACGGAACTCGCCGACCACGTCCGCTTCGGCAACGGGCCGGGACGGGGCGCGGTGGTCAGCTTCGACAAGATCCTCAAGTGGCGTGACGGCGCCCTGTTGAAGGCTTCGTAGGAGCGGGGACCGAAATCCCGGCGGTACGGCCGGGGTTCCGGTCCGTCCCGGGACACACCGGTGGGCGGGACCCTGTGAGGGTCCCGCCCACCGGCGTCAGACGAATGTCAGCCCTTGAGGCGCGCCATCCAGGCCTCGACCTCGACCGAGGTGCGGGGCAGTCCGGCGGAGAGGTTCCGGTTGCCGTCCTCGGTGACGATGATGTCGTCCTCGATCCGGACGCCGATGCCGCGGTACTCCTCGGGCACGGTCAGGTCGTCGGCCTGGAAGTACAGACCGGGCTCGACCGTCAGGCACATGCCGGGCTCCAGCGTGCCGTCCACGTACGCCTCGGTGCGCGCGGCCGCGCAGTCGTGGACGTCCATGCCGAGCATGTGGCCGGTGCCGTGCAGGGTCCAGCGGCGCTGGAGCCCCAGCTCCAGGACGCGCTCGACCGGGCCTTCCAGCAGGCCCCACTCGACGAGCTTCTCGGCGAGCACGTGCTGCGAGGCATCGTGGAAGTCGCGGAACTTCGCGCCCGGCTTGACGGCGGCGATGCCGGCTTCCTGGGACTCGTAGACCGCGTCGTAGATCTTGCGCTGGATGTCGGTGTAGGTGCCGTTGATCGGCAGGGTGCGCGTCACGTCGGCGGTGTAGAGGGAGTGGGTCTCCACGCCGGCGTCGAGCAGCAGCAGGTCGCCGGAGCGGACGTCACCGTCGTTGCGGACCCAGTGCAGGGTGCAGGCGTGCGGGCCGGCGGCGCAGATGGAGCCGTAGCCGACGTCGTTGCCCTCGACGCGGGCACGGAGGAAGAAGGTGCCCTCGATGTAGCGCTCGGAGGTGGCCTCGGCCTTGTCGAGCACCTTCACGACGTCCTCGAAGCCGCGGACGGTGGAGTCGACGGCCTTCTGCAGCTCGCCGATCTCGAAGTCGTCCTTCACCGCGCGGGCCTCGGAGAGGTAGACGCGCAACTGCTCGTCGAGCTCCTTGGTGACCTTGTCGGTCAGGGCGGTCTCGATGACGGGGTCGTGGCCGCGGACGTTGCGGACCGGACCCTCCGCCTCGGCGAGGGCCTCGGCGAGTTCGCGGACGTCCTTGGCGGGGATGCCCAGCAGTTGCTCGGCCTCGGCGAGGGAGTGGCGGCGGCCGACCCACAGCTCGCCCTGGCCGGACAGCCAGAACTCGCCGTTCTCGCGGTCGGAGCGGGGCAGGAGGTAGACGGTCGCGGTGTGGCCGGTCTCGCCCGCGGGCTCCAGGACGAGAACGCCGTTCTCGGTCTGGTCACCGGTGAGGTACGCGTACTCGGTCGAGGCACGGAAGGGGTACTCGGTGTCGTTCGACCGGGTCTTGAGCCGTCCGGCGGGGACGACCAGGCGCTCGCCGGGGAAGCGCGCGGACAGTGCGGCGCGACGGGAGGCGGTGTGCGCGGCCTGGGCGATCGGCTCCAGTCCACGCAGCTCCGTGTCGGCCCAGCCGGTGCGCATGCTTTCCGCGAGTTCCTCGCTGACGCCCGGGTACAGCCCGTTCTTGCGCTGCTTGTGCTTCTTCTTGGGCTGCTCTTCTTCCGGGGTCTCCGGGGTGAGCTCGTCAGCCACGTCATCTCCTCAGCTACGACATGCAAGGACCGGGTACGGACCTCGTCCATCGTATGTGTGAGCGGAAGATGCCCGGCAGGCTATGTGACAAATCAGTCAAACCGGGCGGCGAGCAGGACGACGTCCTCGGTGGCGTTCTCCCCTGATACCGGTGTGGCCTCCCCTTCCGGCAGGACGGTGCGCAGGATGTGGTCGCAGATCGCCGCCGGATCGTCGCGAGCGGCGCGGGGGACTCCCGCGGCCGCCGCGTGCAGCCGGGCGTACGCGCGGTCCATGGGGTCGCCGGTGCGCCGCAGCAGTCCGTCGGTGTAGAGCAGCACCGTTTCTCCGGGGGCCGGTTCGATTTCCACGCTCGGCGCCTCCCAGCAGGCCAGCATCCCGAGCGGCGCGGAGAGCGAGGTCTCCACGTACTCGGTCCGCCGCTCGCCGATGAGCAGGGGCGGGGTGTGCCCCGCGCCGGCCAGGATGATCTTCCGGGCGGCCGGCTCGCAGTAGGCGAAGAGCGCGGTGGCCGAGCGCGCGGGCTCCGTCAGCCGCAGCAACAGCTCCAGGTCGGAGAGGACCGCGACGGGGTCCTCCCCCTCCATGACGGCGTACGCGCGCAGGGAGGCCCGTAGGCGACCCATCGCGGCGAGGGCGCTCGGGCCGGCGCCGGTGACGGAGCCCACGGCCAGGCCCATGGCCCCCTCGGGCAGCGGCAGTGCGTCGTACCAGTCGCCGCCGCCGCGCGGGCCGGTGTGGTGCCGGGCCGCGAGCTGAACGCCGGGGATCCGGGGCAGCCGGCTGGGCAGCAGCTCCTCGGCGATGATGGCCAGGCGGGAGCGGGAACGCTCCACCTCCACCATGCGGGCCAGGTGCTCGGCGGCGTGCCGGACGTACAGCCCGGCGAGGTCGCGCCGGCGGTCGCTCGGCTCGGCCTGTTCGTCGTAGAGCCAGACGGCCGCGCCGAGTCGACCGGTGGCCTCGGCGGTCAGCGGCAGCGCGTAGCTGGCCGCGTAGCCGAGTCGGGCGGCGACCTCGCGGTGGCGCGGGTCCACCGGGACGCCGAACCCGCCGGCGCCGGGGACCTCGTCGGGTTCGGGGAGCACCTCGGAGCCGCCGTGCGCGTCCGGGAGGCCGTCCAGGATGCGGCCGTACGAGGTGGCGCTGCGCGGCACCGTCTCGATGTGGCCGAGGTCGGCGTGGCCGAGGCCGAGGCCGATCGTGGTGGTGGGGCCGAGCCCGTCGGAGGGTTCCAGCACGACCAGGCCGCGCCGGGCGCCGACCAGCGCGGCCCCGGCACGCAGGAATTCCCGCAGGGAGGAGTCGAGGTCGACGGCCCGGGCGAGGCGTTCGGTGAGTTCGTGGAGGGTGGTGAGGTCGGAGACCATGCCCGCCAAGCGGTCCTGGATGACGCTGCTCGCGGCAGGCGGAGGGGCCTGGGCGGGGGTGCTGCGTGCGGGCGTGGGCGAGGCAGTGTGCGGTGACGCTGTAACTGCTGGATCGATTCCAGCCACTTTCGGCAGATGCGGGGCGCTCATGGCGTCCGCCTTTCCACCTGGTGCGATTCGCCATATAGCATCGCAAACCCCCAGATCGTGCTGCGCCGCCATCAATGGATCCACATCTACACGCACACGAGGAGCGATGTCCAGCATTGCCCAGGTGGTAATCCTGGTGTCCGTGAGACTGCAACTCACTGTGCGGCCAAGGCTAAAACTTGGCCGGAAAGAGCGGGAACCGGACGGTTTTTGCGATCGACTGGGCGGGCGTCACTGCGGGCTCGGGTACGTAATCGGTGGTGGCCGGGGCGAGTTGACACCTTCCGGCGCCCGCCGGGAACCGCCCGGCGCAGCCCGTCGTCCTTAGCGGCGGCAGCCGGCCTCGGCCCGGTGCGGGTCGCGTTCCACCCCCGCCGGACGTTTGATGGACCCGTAAGAAAACTGCACGAACCGTGTGAACCTGCTTCTGGCGGACAGTGACGCGCAACGTGTACGTGTGGTGAGACACCGCTTACCTGGTGTGATGTGGCCCTCGGCGTTCAACGGAAAGGAACGAGCGCTCATGCGCGAGATCCTCGGAAGGCGTCTCCAGCGGCTCCGCGATCGCTTGAAAACCCTGCGACCGACCTCCCCCGCCGACCGGATCCCGGACGGCGGCACTCCTTCTCTCCTCGACGCGGCTCTCGTGTGTGCCGCCGATTGGCAGTGGCCCGTGCTGCCCGGCGTGGGCCGGGCCGGCGCCGACGGCCTGCGCTGTGCCTGCCCTGATCCCGACTGTGTGGTGCCCGGCGCCCATCCCTTCGACCCGGGGCTGCTCGCGGCCACCACCGACCCCCGGATGGTGGCCTGGTGGTGGGCCAGGAGGCCGGCCGCTCCCGTGCTCATGGCCACCGGCGGGGCCGCTCCGTGTGCGGTGAGCCTGCCCGCCACCGCCGCCGCACGAGCCGTCGCACGGCTGGACGCGCAGGGCATGCGGCTCGGTCCGATCGTCGCGACGCCGACCAGGTGGTCCCTTCTGGTGGCGCCGTATTCGTTGGAACGGCTCGGTGAACTCCTGTACGCCAAGGACCACGTGCCCTCCTCGCTGCGCTTCCACGGCGAGGGCGGCTACCTGTTGCTGCCCCCGTCCGTCGCGTCCGGCGGTGGACAGGTGTGTTGGAACCGGGAGCCGGAGGTGGGCCCCGACGGCATCTGGCTGCCCGAGGTGGAGGCCGTCGTGGACGCGCTGGTGGAGGCGAGCAGTGGAGCGCCGGGCGGCGGCAGCCGGTTGGCGTACTGACCGACGCCCGGTCCCCGAACGTCGATCTCCGCCCGGGAGATCACTCGTACGGGTGCCGGCTGGGCGAGTTTCCAAGGGAATTGGGCGCGGGGATCTCCGCGCCCCTTTCCCGCCTCGCTATCTTCGGCGAATGAATCTCCGCCTGATCGGTATCGGCGCCGGTGTGCTGATCATCTTGTCGCTTCCCCTCGCGGGGGCGATCGCCGGGCCGGATTTCGCCGGTCAGGATGACGGAAAGGGCGGCGGGTTGCTCTCCACGCTCGGCCTTTCGGAGTCGTCCCGGACCAAGGGAAAACCGTCGCCCGCGGCCCGTCCCGCACGGCCCGGACCACCCGTGCAGCCGCGTACGGATGCCCGGTGCGGTCCCGAAGTCTCCTCGCCGCACGGCGTGGAGGCACAGACCTGCGTCCTGGTCGGCGAAGGCAGTACGTGGGGCCGCAGTTACTACCGCAACACCAGTGGCCGCGCTCTGGACGCAGTCCTGACGCTGATGGGGCCGGCGGGGCGCACCGTGCAGATCCGCTGCGCCGTCGGGTCGGGTGACGAGCCGGGGCTGTGCGAAACACCGCGTGACGACTCTGCGGGAGGGCCGGAAGGCTACTCGGCCGTGGCGGAGTTTGCAGTTCCGGATGATGAAGGGGCGTTGCTGCTGAGGTCCGGGAGCAACTCACCGGCACCGGGCGACGGTTGAACATCGCCTGAAATGGAAGGGCCCGGTCGCTGGCGACGGGGGATGCACCAGCGACCGGGCTACAAGAACGGTAACAAGAGATCGCCTGTTCGCAAATTCGATCTCTGATATTCGGACACGGATTTGCAGGCGATTAGCGGGAGTTGTGACTCCAGTCACCGGTCCTGCGGGCGCGCGAGGGTCAGCTGAGCGTGACCTGGCGGTTCGTGAGCCCGGCGCGTGCCCGACGCTCCTCCGTGGTCAGGGGTGCCTCCGTGGCCAGGGCCGCGGCCAGGCGTTCCGCGAGCTCCGCGGCGGGCTTCTCGACGTCGTCGGCCGAGACGCCGGTGGGCAGGTCCCAGACGGGAACCATCAGGCCGTGGGCACGGAAGGAACCGACGAGCTTGGTGCCTTCACCGAGGGAGGAGGTGCCGGCGGCGTGCAGCCGTGCCAGCGCGTCGAGCAGCTTCTCCTCGGGGTGGGGCATGACCCAGCGCAGGTGGTTCTTGTCCGGCGTCTCGCACCAGTAGGCCGCGTCCACGCCGGCCAGCTTGACGGTGGGAATGGCGGCGGCGTTGGCGCGTTCCAGCGAGGCGGCGATCTCCGGAGAGGCGTTCTGGGCGTTCTCCGCATCCGGAATCCAGAATTCGAAACCACTGTGGACGTCCGGCTCGAAAACGCTGTCCGTGTCCAGGAGATCCTGAAGTCGCGGACCCTCGGCCGGGACCCGGCGGGCGGGGATCGGAGTACCCGGCTCCGCCACCAGCGCGCGCTCCAGCGTGTCGGCCATGTCCCGGGCGAGGTCACCGGTGGTCGAGTCGTTCTGCAGGCCGAGGAGGACGGAGCCGTCCTCGCGGCGCAGGGCCGGCCAGGCCATCGGCAGCACGGTCACCAGCGTGACCGAGGGAACGCCCTCGGGCAGGCCGCCCTTGAGGGTCAGCGGGATGGTCGCGGCGGGTACCAGCTCGCGCAGCGCGACCCAGTCGCACTCGCCGGGCAGGCCCTCGAAGGGGCGCCGCACGTGCTCGGTCACGGCGTGCGCGGCGGCCGCGCCGTGGCAGGCCTTGTAGCGGCGCCCGGATCCGCAGGGACAAGGCTCGCGGGCACCCACCACGGGGATCTCCCCGTTGTTGAGCTGCGGCGTGCGCTGCGACTTCGCGTTCTTCGCGGCGGGGCGCTTCTTTGCCATCGTGGGTGTCTCCCGGTTGCGGCGGTACGGCGGTTTTCTGGGCGCGAGCCTAGCCGTTCACACCGCCGGAACCTGTGGGGTGCGGCCGGGAGCACGGTCGGTGTGCGCTCCCTGAGCTCCCCGCGGTCGCCTTCGCCGCCGCCGGTCGCCCGGGTTCCCGGCGCCGGGCAGCGCGCGCGAGCGCCCGGGGGCGTGGGGTGCCCGGGCGCGCGCTCGGTGACTCGTGACCAGGGGGCCCGGGACGGGACCGGGACTCAGTGACTCAGGTCGTCGAAGGCCGTTCCGAAGTCGATCGCCGGTGCCGTGACGCGCGTAGCGAAGTCCTCGTGCCGGGTCCCACAGGCAACGACCACCCATACGGTGACCTCACCCGCCGCCCCGTCCCGGACACCCCAGTCCTGGGCCAGCGCGCTGATGATGTTCAGCCCCCGGCCGCCCCGCGCGGTGACCGACGGTGTCGAGGGGATCGGGCGGGTGGGCCCGCCGCCGTCCGTGACCTCGACCGTCAGTCGTCCCGCCCCGTCGACGCGCCACGCGGCGCGTATCTCCCCGTCCCCGACCTCCCGGGATCCCAGCGGCCGGCCGTGGCGGCAGGCGTTGCTGAGGAGTTCGGAAAGGATGAGTACGGCATCGTCCACGACGGATTCGGGCAGTCCGCCGATCCGCAACTGTTCGCGCATGCGGCGTCTTGCCTCGCCTACGCCCGCAGGACCGTGGCGTACGTCCATGCACCACGACGTGGGCACTTCGTGTGCCATCACCAACGCCACCCCCGGAACCTCCTTAGCCCCACGCCAAGGTCTGGATGCCCCAATGGCCTGGACCGGAAACCGTTCATGAAGTGCCCTCTGGCGCATTCACGAGGACAAATGCGGAGCGGATGCGCCGGGGCACACCCTGTGACGGCTGGGGTTTCTGTGGCGGGTGGGCAAAACGGGACGTCAGCGCCCGAGTTGTGAAAGAACTTGGCGCGGTCTGTTCGTGATGATTGCTTCTACACCCAGGTCCGCGCAGAGCTGAACGTCCGAGGGTTCGTTCACGGTCCATACGTGAACCGAGTGTCCCGCCGACTGGAGCTTTCGGATGTAACCGGGATGGTTGCGCACGATGCGCATTCCGGGTCCGGCGATGCTCACGCCGGCCGGCAGCCGGCCGTCCCGCATGCGCGGCGAGATGAACTGCATCAGGTACACGGTCGGGATCGTCGGCGCGGACGCCCGCACCCGGTGCAGCGAGCGTGCGGAGAAGCTCATGACGCGGACCGGGTGCGGGCCCTCGACGGGCGGGGCGTCCAGCCCGAAGCGCTTGAGGAGGAAGAGGAGCCGCTCTTCCACCTGTCCGGCCCAGCGGGTCGGGTGCTTCGTCTCGATCGCCAGTTGCACGGGCCGCCCGGCGTCGGAGACCAGTTCCAGCAGTCGCTCCAGGGTGAGCACGGAGGTGCGCTCGGGATCGGCGTCCCAGTCCGGCGACTCCTCGCGGTCCTTCCAGGAGCCGAAGTCGAGGGCCGCGAGATCGGCCAGCTCCAGGGCGGACACCGCGCCGCGGCCGTTGGAGGTGCGGTTCACCCGGCGGTCGTGAACCAGGACCAGATGGCCGTCGGCCGTGAGCCGGACGTCACATTCGAGGGCGTCGGCCCCGTCCTCCATGGCCTTTCGGTAGGCGGCCAGGGTGTGCTCGGGGGCGTCCTCCGAGGCACCGCGGTGGGCGACGACCTGGATGGGGAGCGGCGTTGCGTGGGTCACGGGGTCATGGTGCCACCGCGGCGGCCCCGCACGGCGTGGCGAGCTTGCGGATGCGCCCGAAATGCCGGGGATAAAGGATGGGGGGAGACGCACAGGTCCGGCTTACAGTGCTCTGACGGGTCATGGGAAAGGCTTTGCACTGGAACTTGTGCGGCACGTCGAACGTTCAGTCGGACCGGTATCGCCAGATATTTCCAGAACCAGAAGCCGTGTTTTGACGAGGAGAGAGCGCTGTGAGCACAGAGAACGAGGGCACCGCGGCCCAGACGCCCCCCGCGGCCCCTTCCGTACCGCCTGCGCCCGTGCCCGCCTCCACCCCCGACCCGGCCGCCGAGCACGCGGCGCCGCGGCCCGCTGACGCCGTTCCCCCTGCCCCCGCGACCCCGCCGCCGCCGGCCGGCGCGCCCGGCCCCGAGCCGACGCAGCGGCTTCCGCACACCCCGGGCGGGCCTGTGGCCCCCGGGTACGCCCAGGACCAGGGATACGCCCAGGCGCCCTACGGGCAGCCCCCGGCCGCCCACGGTGCCGAGGGCTGGCCCCCGCCGCCGCCCACCGTTCCCTCCTACGCCGACGGCGGACACGGCGGTGGCGGCTGGGGAGTGCCCCTGACCACGGACGGCCCCCCGCCCAAGCCCAAGGGCCGGGGCGGCCTGATCGCGGGTGTGCTCGCGGCCGCCCTCATCGCGGGCGGTGTCGGCGGCGGCATCGGCTACTGGGCCTCGGAGCGTTCGCACGACGGCTCGGGTTCCACCACCATCAGCGCCAGCACCCCGAAGGACCTCAAGCGGGAGGCGGGCTCCGTCGCCGGTCTGGCGGCGGGGGCGCTGCCGAGCGTGGTGACCATCGAGGCGAAGGCCGGGGACGGCGAGGGCGGCACGGGCACCGGCTTCGTCTACGACGAGCAGGGCCACATCCTCACCAACAACCACGTGGTGGCCTCCGCGGCCAATGGCGGCAAGCTCTCCGCGACCTTCTCCAACGGCAAGCGGTTCGAGGCCGAGGTCATCGGCCGGGCCGAGGGCTACGACGTGGCCGTGCTCAAGCTGAAGAACCCGCCGGCCGGACTCAAGCCGCTGGCGCTGGGCGACTCCGACAAGGTGGCCGTCGGCGACTCGACCATCGCGATCGGCGCCCCCTTCGGCCTGTCCAACACGGTCACCACCGGCATCGTCAGCGCCAAGAACCGCCCCGTGGCCTCCGGTGACGGCTCCAGCGGCAAGAACTCGTACATGAGCGCGCTGCAGACGGACGCCTCGATCAACCCCGGCAACTCCGGTGGCCCGCTCCTCGATGGCCGCGGCGCGGTCATCGGCATCAACTCCGCGATCCAGTCGGCCGGGAACGGCGGCTTCGGCGGTGGTCAGGCCGGTTCGATCGGGCTCGGCTTCGCCATCCCGATCAACCAGGCGAAGAACGTCGCCGAGTCGCTGATCAAGACGGGCAAGCCGGTCTACCCGGTGATCTCGGTCTCCGTCGACCTCCAGGCCAAGACGGAGGGCGCCAAGATCTCCGAGTCCGGCGCTCCCGCCAACGAGCTGGTCGACCCGAACGGGCCGGCGGGCAAGGCGGGCCTCAAGCCCGGCGACATCATCACCCAGCTCGGCGACAAGCCGATCGACAGCGGCCCGACCCTGATCAGCGAGATCTGGACGTACAAGCCGGGCGACACGGTGAAGCTGACCTACCTGCGCGGCGGCAAGCCGAGCACCGTGGACATCACCCTCGGCTCGCGGACCGGGGACAAGTAGCACCCACGCACCCACGACCCGGACCGGGCTCCGTTCGAGCGGCTCTGCTCGACGGGTGCTGGACGCCGGCTTGATGGAGAGGGGCCGCAGGCGCGATTAAGCCTGCGGCCCCTCCCAACGTCCGCTTATGCTTTGGGCGTGTTCGATTCCCGGCACATACGGACATTCCACGAAGTGGTCGCCTCCGGTTCGTACTCGGCCGCCGCGCGGGCCCTCGGATACACCCAGCCCGCGATCACCCAGCAGATGAAGGCGCTCGAACGGGCCGTCGGCACGCCGCTGTTCACCCGTATCGGCCGCACGATGCGACTCACCGAGGCCGGCCGGTCGCTGGCCAGGCACGCCGACTCCATCCTCGGCAGCCTCTCCGCCGCCGAGGCCCAACTGAAGGCGTACGCGCGCCTGAGCACCGGCCGGGTCAGGGTCTGCGGGTTCCCCAGCGCCAATGTCACCCTCGTCCCGGAAGCGCTCAGCGGGCTGGCCGCTTCCCATCCGGGCATCCAGGTCGAACTGCTGGAGGGGGAGCCACCGGAGTCGCTGCGCAGGCTGCAACGCGGCGAGTGCGACATCACGCTGGCCTTCACCTATCCCGGACTGCGCGAGGAGGTTCCGGAGGAGGTCGACGAGGTCAGGCTGCTGGAGGACCAACTGACGGTGCTCCTGCCGACCGGGCATCCGCTGGCCAGGCGCCGGGCCGTGCACCTGGCCGATCTGGCCGAGGAGCGGTGGATCGCCGGGTGCCCGCGCTGCCGGGCGAATCTGCTGCACGAGTGCGCGGAGCTCGGCTTCGTTCCCGACATCCGGTTCGCGACCGACGACAACCTGGTGGTGCAGAGCCTGGTCGCGCAGGGTCTGGGCGTGGCGATGATGCCCGCCCTCGTCCTGCCGTCACTGGCCCTCACCCGGGTCTGCGGGCGGGCCCTCCAGCCGGCGGCCCGCCGTCACATCTCCGCGTACGTGTACCGGGACCACCTGAGGATTCCCGCGACGGCCGTGGTGTTGGACGAGCTGAAGCGGGTGGCGTCGAACCGGGTCGGCTGCTGACGGCAGGCGTGATCACCCGACCCAACCCATAAGCAGTACTTGGGATTTCGGGTGAGAACTGTCGTTGGACGTGATCGGTGGGCTGTTCGACGCTGCCCCTATGACCACCACCACGCCGGCCAGAACGACCGCGAGGATGGCCGCCCTCGTCAGTGAGATCCGTACGGTAGTGGAACGCGGGCTCGCCCCCGACCTGACCGCCTACCTGGTCGGCGAGCGGATCGCCCCGCACCTGGGGGCGTCCGACCTGCTCACCCCCGAACAGTGCGAGGGGCATTCGGACCGGTACCGGCAGCACATCCTGCACGCGGAGCCCGACGGCAGCTTCTCGGTGGTGGCACTGGTGTGGCTGCCGGGTCAGGAGACGTCCATCCACGACCACGTCTCGTGGTGCGTGGCCGGCGTCCACCAAGGCGCGGAGAGCGAGCGCCGCTACCGGCTCGCCCCGGCGACGGGCACGTACGGCGCCCGACTGGTGCCCACCGAAGAGGTGGTCAACGATCAGGGGGACGTCTGCGGGTTCGCCCCGCCCGGCGACATCCACCAGGTCCGCAACTCCTGTCGTACGACGGCGATATCCCTCCACGTCTACGGCGCCGACGTCTCCCGCCTGGGCAGCAGCGTCCGCCGTGTCTACACCCTCCCGGCCGACTGATGGCCCTGTTGCACCGCCCCGTCCACCGACCCGGGCGGGCACGCGTTGTTTCACGTGAAACATCGTCGCCCTGGCCGGGGTTGGGGCTGGCCGTCGCGGGCGCCTTCGTGGCCTGGTGCGTCCACCGGTTGGTGCCGGCCGTTCCGATGCTGACGGCGGCGGTGGTGCTCGGCATCGCGGTCGCCCACCTCCCGCGTCTGCGGACCGTCGTACGAGGTCCCGCGCGGGCCGGTCTCTCCCTGGCGGGCCGGAGGCTGATGCGGATCGGCATCGTCTTGCTGGGACTCGGTCTCGGCCTGGACCAGGTGCTGGGGCTGGGCTGGGCGACCGTCGCCATGGTGACCGGGGTGGTCGCGGCCACCTTCCTCGGGACCCTCTGGCTGGGGCGCAGGCTCGGACTGCCCGGTGATCAACCGTTGTTGATCGCGACCGGCTACTCGATCTGTGGGGCCTCGGCGATCGGCGCCGTCAGCCAGGTGTCCGGCAGCGACGAGGAGGACGTGGCCTCGTCGGTGGCCCTGGTCACCCTCTGCGGGACGCTGGCCATCGCGGTACTCCCGCTTCTCCAGGACCCGTTGGGGCTGTCCGATCTCGCCTTCGGACGCTGGGTGGGCGCGAGCGTCCACGATGTCGGTCAGGTCGTGGCGACGGCCCAGACGGCGGGACCCGGCGCTCTGGGCGAAGCGGTTCTGGTGAAACTGCTGCGAGTGGCTCTCCTGGCTCCCCTCGTCGCGGCCGTGGCCTTCTCCGTACGGGCCCGGCGGCGCGGGGTGCGCACGGCCTCGGGACGCCGACCCGCCCCGGTGCCCCTGTTCGTCGCCGGGTTCCTGGCGGCCGCAGCGCTGCGTGCGACGGGGGTTCTGCCCGACGTGGCGCTGGAGTGGGCGCACACCGCGCAGGAGGCGCTGCTGGCCGCGGCACTGTTCGGCCTGGGCAGCGCGGTACATCTGCCGACCCTGGCCCGGACCGGGGGACGGGCGGCGCTGCTCGGTCTCGGGGCGTGGGTGGTCGTCGCCGGCGCCTCGTACGCGGGCGTCCTGCTCACGCTCTGACCGGGCGCCGGCGGTGTCCCCTGCAACCCCTCAGGCATTCCGGAACGGCAGCGAGTTGGCCATTTCCTGGCCGGAACCGAACGAACGTTCCGACCGGTGCCTGACATCTCGTACGGCCCGTGCAACCCTGCACCCGATCCGCACCGGCAACTCTTCACCCCCACCCTGCCCGGACCCGACCGGCCCGGGCACGGCAGAAGGAGTCCTGCGTGAATCGTCATCGCACGGCCCTATCGGTTCTCTTGGCCGCGGGCGCCCTGCTGGCCGGCGCCCTGACCGCCGCCACCCCGTCGGTCGCCGCCGACGCCCCCGTCTCGTTCCGGCAGCAACACAGCCGGGGCTTCTGGACCGCCGAGCGCATGCGGTCCGCGATCCCGCTGGACGTCACGGCCGCGCCGGGGACCATCCGTACGGCGCCCTCCCCGGCGGACCGACCCACCCGGGTGGCTCCCACGACCGTTCCCGCCTCACCCACCGCGTTCCCGCAGGCGGGTGGCGCGTGGACGGCCGGTGGGGCGGTGGTGAAGACGTCCGGGCGGGTGTTCTTCACCATGGGCGATCGGACGGCTTCCTGCTCCGGCGACTCGATCACCAGCGCCAACGGAAGCACCGTCATCACCGCCGGGCACTGCGTGAAGTACCAGGGCGCCTGGCACACCAACTGGGTCTTCGTCCCCGCTTACGACAACGGCAGCGCGCCCTTCGGCCAGTGGTCGGCCACGCGCACCTTCGCCACCGCGCAGTGGGCGGCGAGCGAGGACATGAACATGGACGTCGGCCTCGCCGTGGTCGCCCCGCTGAACGGCCAGAGGCTGAGCCAGGTCGTCGGGGCCCAGGGAATCCTGTTCAACGGGGGCTACAACAAGAAGATGTACTCCTTCGGCTTCCCCGCCGCCGCACCGTACGACGGCACCAAGCTCGTGTACTGCAGCGGCAACAGCGGCAAGGACTTCCTGCTCACCAAGGACCACGGGCTGGGCTGCAACATGACCGGTGGCTCCAGCGGTGGCCCCTGGTTCCAGGACTTCAACGAGGCGACCGGGCTCGGCACACAGGTCTCGGTGAACAGCTTCGGATACGTCTTCCTGCCGAACCGGATGTTCGGCCCGTACTTCGGCAATGAGGCCAAAGCGGCGTACGACCAGGCACAGACGGCCTGACCAGCCCCCGCACACCCCCACCGCCCGGTACTCTGTACCGGCCAGGTGGGTTGCCCGAGCGGCCTAAGGGAACGGTCTTGAAAACCGTCGTGGCAGCGATGTCACCGTGGGTTCAAATCCCACACCCACCGCACCAGGTCAGACGGCGTTCTGATCAGAAGGGGCGCCCCTCGCGAGGGGCGCCCCTTCGTCGTCCGCGCGGTGGGCCCGGGCGGTGTCCGGTATGGCGTCGCGGGCAACGGCGACGTCGAGTGCCGTGCCCCGGATGCCGATCTGGTACCCGCCGTCCCGCCATCCCGGCGGCCGTTGCGCGGTGTCGCTTCGGGGCCGTCCACCAGGGCGTTTCGCGGTCCCAGAAGGGCGGTTTAGGCCTTCTGAGTGGTGTTTGTCGGAAGATCGGCGCGCGTGATGGAGGCGTTCCGGTTGCGCACACATCATGGCGAATGTATTCAGATCGGCCCTTCGGAACATCGCGAAATGAGGCAACCCGTCATGGCAAACCGCAGTAGCGTCACGTCCATCTGGACCGCCGTCCTCGCCGCACTCGTGGCACTCCTCGCCGCTCTCGGCCTCGGCGCCAAGGTGGCCCCGGCCGCCTCCGCCACCGTCTCCGCGCCGGTGGTTCCGACCACCACCGTGCGTCGGCCGGCCGTGATGGCCCGGCGGACATGGCGGGCGATGATGCGGGGAGGTTCGCTCCCGCCCACCATCAAGCAGCGGATTCGGGCCGAGGCACACGGCAAGACCCCGTCCGTTCGTCGCTCGACCACTGCCCTCGCCGCCGGGAACGCCGGTACCGCCGTCAGCCCGGTCGACGGTGCCACCCCGCTCGCACCGCTCGCCCCTGCCGCGTCGGTCACCGCAGTCGCCCCCGCCACCTCGGCCGGAACCGCCGCACGAGGCATGGCGCTCGCCGCGTAGTACCCGCCGGGTCGTACACGTGCTCGCGCAATCGCCTGGCCCTGGTAGGGGCCGTGGGCGTCGTGGGTACGGAGCAGCACCGCCCGGACGGGCAGGCGTACGCGCCTACGCCGGGCAGACGGATCAGTGGAGCAGTACAGCCGCAGAGCCGCAGAGCCGCAGAGCCGCAGGGCCACGGAGCCGCAGGGCCACGGAGCCACACAGCGGTACGGCACGGCGGTCAGGCAGTAAGGCGACACGGCGACAAGGTGGTACGGCAGGACGGCAGGACGGTGGTACGGCAGCGCGGCCATTCGGCGAGACGTCGAGGGGCCAGGGGTGGCAGTCCGTGAAGCCGGGAGTACGGAAGAGCATCGCCTAGGCAGTCCGGCGGCAGCGAGCCAACCTCGCATGGCAGCGGAGCGGTACGGCGCGTACGGCACCGATGTCAGGAGGCCGGCAAGGCAGCGCGGCCACGAGGCCGAGCGGCAGGACGCACCACACGGCGCACGACGGAGGCGCCCGACAGGGCGGGCCACAAGGCAATGGCAACAAGAGCCACGAGCCGAACGACAAGACAAGCGACGCGACGAACGACAAGGCAGACGGCAAGACGGCAAGACGGCAAGACGGCAAGACGGCAAGACGAACGTGAGGACAAGAGACACGACGAGCGCCGAGACGACGGCGCGGCGGAACGTTCACGCGGTGGCGCGAGGCGCTGCCGGCGCGACAGCAGCCGGCGCGGTGGTACGACGGCAGCACGTGGAGTGAGTGGAGTGGTAGGCGCTTGAGCCCGGTCGTCACACGACCGCGGATCGCGCCACGGCGTGCCCCGGAGCGGGGCATGGGCGGTTCACCCCGGCGGACGCCGGGGGCGCGCAGGGGGCGCGGAGCTTTGCGCCGCAAGGTGACGCAGGGTCGCGGACCCGGGAGACGGTGGGGTTCCCGGAGGGCGCGGCTCTTTTTGGCATGTCCGGGGTGCGGTGGTTTGGCGGAACGATT
The DNA here is from genome assembly GCF_042889445.1 of Streptomyces sp. NPDC002602. Taxonomy (NCBI): domain Bacteria; kingdom Bacillati; phylum Actinomycetota; class Actinomycetes; order Kitasatosporales; family Streptomycetaceae; genus Streptomyces; species Streptomyces sp. NPDC002602. The sequence continues at coordinate 267,151 of NZ_JBIAQX010000006.1, forward strand.
CCGCACGGGTGTCGCAGGGGTTTCGAAGCGCGGGGATCCGCTGACCTGGGGCGCTCGGGGCGCGAATGGGGTTTATCCGATGTTGCTCATGCTTGCGGGGGAATCGGCGGCTCCGGGATGGTTCGCCGGGGATTCGGTGGGCAACTCTGGTGTCGCGACGTCGTCACCACACGTTATGACCGGGTCGGTCGGCCAACTGCCCTGGTGTGAAGTCCACTTCGGTTTTCTGGAGGATGAAGACATGGCAAGCATCCGTACCGCCCGCGTCATCGCCGCTGCCGCCGCTCTCCCGCTCGCCGTCGCCCTGTTCGGCGGTGTGGCCGCGGCCGACGACGGCTCGTTCGCGAGCATTGTCGGCAGTGGCGTGGGTGGCAACAACAACGGGAACTCCTCCACCTCGCAGCAGGTCGCCACCGGCTCCGGCGCGTCCAACCAGAACAGCACCGCGCAGGTCAACGGGTCGGCGTTCACCGCGATCGAGCAGCACAACGCGAACCTGGCGGTCAACTTCTTCCCCTTGTTCTGATCCTCGTTCTGATCGTCCGAATGCGGCCTGAGCCGCGACGAGCGTTGAGGGCGTCTGTGTGACCGGACCGGCTGGGGTCCGGTGGCGCGGGCGCCCTCGGGCGTTTGCCGGCCCGGTGGCCGGTCGTGCGGACTCCTGTCGCGACGGGCCGTACGGCCCTCGCTTCCGACGAGGCGCCGGTGCGTCTTGACATCCACAACAAATCTGACGGACAGTCAGGTCTTCTCGTTGACGTGACACCGGGAGGCCTGCGCCGTGCACCTCGCCCCGACCGAAGGACAGTTGCGGCTCCGCGCCGAACTGAGGGAGTACTTCGCGAACCTGATGCCGGACGGGCTTCCCGAGGATCCGGCCGCGCAGCGCGCCCTGTTGCGCCGGATAGGCGCCGACGGGCTGCTCGGACTCGGCTGGCCCGTCGAGTACGGAGGTCAAGGCAGAGGCGCGGACGAGCAGTTCGTCTTCTTCGACGAGGCCTACCGGGCCGGCGCCCCCGTTTCCATGGTCACGCTCAACACCGTCGGCCCGACCCTGATGAAGTACGGAACCCGGCAACAGAAGGACTACTTCCTGCCCCGGATCCTCGCCGGGGAGATCGTCTTCGCCATCGGCTACTCGGAGCCCGAGGCCGGTACCGACCTCGCCTCGCTCCGTACCCGTGCCGTACGCGACGCGGAGGCCGAGCACGACGCCGACTGGATCATCGACGGCCAGAAGATCTTCACGTCCAACGCCCAGAACGCCGACTGGATCTGGCTCGCCTGCCGCACCGACCCCGAGGCCCCCAAGCACAAGGGCATCTCGATCATCCTGGTTCCCACCGACGCCCCCGGCTTCGCCTGGACCCCCATCGACACCGTCGGTGGCCTCACCACCACGGCCACCTACTACGACTCCATCCGCGTCCCCGCCGGCAACCTGGTCGGCCCCGAGCACGGCGGTTGGGGCCTGATCACGAACCAGCTCAACCACGAACGCGTGGCCTTGGCCGCCATCGGCATGCAGGCGGAGGACTTCTACGACCGCGCTCTCGCGCACGCGAGGACCCCTGACCCGGTCACCGGCGAACGCCCCGCCGACCTGCCCTGGGTGCGGTCCCGGCTCGCCGAGGCGCACGCCCGACTGGCCGCCGTACGCCTTCTCAACTGGCGCCTGGTCCAGGACGTGGGCAGCGGGGACCTGGCCCCGGGCGACGCGAGCGGGGTGAAGTTCCTCGGTACCGAGTCCGCGGTCGAGGTGTACCGGATGTGTCAGGAGGCCGTCGGCGAGGAGGCGCTGATCCGGGGGCCTTCGGCCTTCGCGGGGGGCGAGCTGGAGCGTCTGAACCGGGCCGCCCAGATCAACACCTTCGGCGGCGGGGTCAGCGAGGTCCAGCGGGAGATCGTCGCCATGATGCGGCTCGGCATGAAGGGAAGGAAGCGATGACGGCCGAAGGAGCCGAAGGGGCCGAAGGAGCCGAACGGGTGGACGGAGCCGAAGGGGTGGACGGAGCCGAGGGGGCGGCGGGCACGCTCCCGCACACCTCGACACGAGCGGCGGACACCCTCCCGCACACCTCGACACAGGCAGCGGCGGACGCGGCGGCAGCGGAAGCCCGGTTCCACACCCGGCTGAAGGCCTTCGAGGGGAAGCCGGCCGCCACCGGGGGGCGGGCCAAGGACGCGGTCAACGAGGCGATGATCCGCCACTGGTGCGAGGCGATGGGTGACACCAACCCCGCCTACACCGGCCCGGACGCCATCGCCCCGCCCACCATGCTCCAGGCCTGGACGATGGGCGGCCTCTCCGGGCACGCCGACCGTTCCTCCGCCTACGACGAGCTCCTCCTGCTCCTCGACGACGCGGGCTGTACCTCCGTGGTGGCGACCGACTGCGAGCAGGAGTACCTCCGTCCGCTGCGCCCCGGCGACCGCGTCGCCTTCGACGCCGTCATCGAGTCGGTGTCGGCGCGCAAGACGACCAAGCTGGGCGCGGGCTACTTCGTGACGACCCGGATGGACGTCCGCGCGAACGGCGAACTCGCCGGGACCCACCGCTTCCGCATCCTCAAGTACGCGCCCGCCCAGAGCCGGTCCCGGCCGTCGGGGCAACCCGCCCGGCCGAGCCGTGAAGACCACTCCACCCAAGCCACCGCGTCCCGCCGCCCCGCCCGCCCCCGCCCCGTGATCAACCGCGACAACCAGGGCTTCTGGGACGGCGTCCGCGACCACACCCTGTTGATCCAGCGCTGTACGGCCTGCTCGACCCTCCGCTTCCCCTGGCTCCCCGGCTGCAATGCCTGCGCCTCCCCCGACTGGGACACCGTCGCGGCGAGCGGCGCCGGCACGGTCTTCTCGTACGTGGTCATGCACCACCCGCCGTTCCCGGCCTTCGACCCCCCGTACGCGGTCGCGCTCGTCGAACTCGCCGAGGGGGTAAGGATGATCAGCAACATCACCGGCGTCCCGTACGACAAGGTTCGCATCGGCCTGCCCGTCCAACTGGAGTTCCTGCGCGTCGACGACACGCTCGAACTTCCCGTCTTCCGGGCCGAGGCGGGCTGACATGGACTTCCACCCCACCGAGGAGCAGGCCGCCGCGGCCGATCTCGCCGCACGGATCTTCCGGGACCTCGCCACCCACGAACGCCTCACCGCCGCCGGCACCGGCAGCGACGCCGAGCTGTGGAAGGCCCTGACCGCGGCCGGGCTGATCGCCGCCGTCGAGGAGGTCGGTCTGCTCGGTCTGGTGCTGCTGCTGGAGGAGCAGGGCCGCTCCACCGCGCAGGTTCCGTACGCCGCCACCTGCGCGTACGGAGTGCTTCCCGTGGCCCGCCACGGCAGTCCCGCGCAACGTGCCCGGCTGCTGCCCGCCCTGGGCACCGGTGAGGCGGTGGCCACCGGCGCCTTCCCGTCGCGCGGCCGGATCACCGCCGATCCGGACGGCCGGCTCACCGGCACCGCGCCGGCCGTGCCCTGGCTGCGCGATGCCACGCACGTCCTGGTGCCGGACGCGGACGGGGCGCTGTGGCTCGTACGTACGGACGCGCCCGGTGTGGGGATCTCGGCGGTGGAGACGACCGCGCCCTGGGCGGCCGGCGCGTTGACCCTGGCCGGGGTCGAGGGCGAACGGCTGGGCGGTCCGCGGGCCCACGACGAGGTGCTGTCCGCCGCCCGTACCGCCTTCGCGGGCCTCCAGGCGGGCGTCTGCGCCGGTTCGTTGGCCCGCGCCGTGGAGTACACCTCCACCCGCGAACAGTTCGGCCGACCGCTCTCCACCAACCAGGGGGTCATGCTGCGCGCGGCGGACGCGTACATGGACACCGAGGCGATCCGTGTCACCGCGTACGAGGCGGCATGGCGGCTCGACACGGGTCTGCCGGCGCGCGAGCACGCGCTCACGGCGGCCTGGTGGGCCTCGGAGGCGGGCAAGCGGGTCGTTCACGCGGGCCAGCACCTGCACGGCGGCATGGGCGCCGACCTGGACCATCCCGTACACCGGCACTTCCTGTGGGGACGCCAACTGGACGCGTACCTGGGCTGCGGCAGCGAACTGCTCGCCGAGCTGGGCGCGCTCGTTTCGGACCCGGTGCCCGCAGGCGCCGCGACACCCGAGGGGGACGACGCATGAACGTCGGCGACACGCTGCCGCCGCTGGAGATCCCGGTCACCCGCACGCTGATCGTCGCGGGCGCCATCGCCTCCCGCGACTACCAGGACGTGCACCACGACGCGGAGCTCGCGCGCGAGAAGGGCTCCCCGGACATCTTCATGAACATCCTGACGACCAACGGCCTGGTCGGCCGGTACGTCACCGACCACCTCGGACCGTCCGCGGTGCTGCGCAAAGTGGCCATCCGCCTCGGCGCCCCCAACCACCCCGGCGACACCATGACCCTCACCGCGACCGTCGTCGCCCGCGACGGGGACACCGCGGAGATCCGCGTCCTGGGAGCCAATGGCGTCGGCCTGCACGTCACGGGCACCGTCACCGTCACCCTGGGGGAGCCGGCATGAGCGTCCGTACCCGCGACGGTCTCGGCGGCCGCGCCGCCATCGTCGGCATCGGCGCGACCGAGTTCTCCAAGGACTCCGGCCGCAGCGAACTGAAGCTGGCCGTGGAGTCCGTGCACGCCGCCCTCGACGACGCCGGACTGAGTCCCGCCGACGTCGACGGCATGGTCACCTTCACCATGGACACCAGCCCCGAGATCACCGTCGCGCAGGCGGCGGGCATCGGGGACCTCTCCTTCTTCTCGCGCATCCACTACGGAGGCGGAGCGGCCTGCGCCACCGTCCAGCAGGCCGCCCTCGCCGTCGCCACCGGCGTCGCCGAGGTGGTGGTCTGCTACCGCGCCTTCAACGAGCGTTCCGGCCGCCGCTTCGGCTCCGGCGTCCAGCAGCGCGAGCCCTCGGCGGAGGGCGCGGCACTGGGCTGGTCGCTGCCGTGGGGACTGCTGACCCCGGCCTCCTGGGTGGCGATGGCCGCCCAGCGCTATCTGCACACCTACGGTCTGACCCCCGAGGCCTTCGGCCATGTCGCGGTCACCGACCGGCGGCACGCCGCCAACAATCCCGCCGCGTACTTCCACGGCAAGCCCATCACCCTCGCCGATCACGCGGCCTCGCGGTGGATCGTCGAACCGCTGCGGCTGTTGGACTGCTGTCAGGAGACGGACGGCGGACAGGCGATCGTCGTCACCAGCATCGAACGGGCCCGTCATCTGCGCCGGAAACCCGCCGTGATCACCGCCGCCGCCCAGGGCGCCGGTCGTCGTCAGGAGGCCATGACCTCCTTCCACCGCGACGACCTCAGCGGGCTCCCCGAGATGAACGTGGTCGCCCGCCAACTGTGGCGGACCAGCGGGTTGCGCCCCTCGGACATCGACGTCGGCATCCTCTACGACCACTTCACCCCGTTCGTGCTCATGCAACTGGAGGAGTTCGGCTTCTGCGCGCCCGGCGAGGCCGCCGATTTCGTCGCGGCCGACGCCCTGCCGCTGAACACCCACGGTGGCCAGCTCGGCGAGGCGTACCTGCACGGGATGAACGGCATCGCGGAGGCCGTCCGCCAGCTCCGGGGCACCTCCGTCAACCAGGTCCCGGGCGCCGCGCGCACCCTGGTCACCGCCGGCACCGGGGTTCCGACCTCCGCCCTGATACTCGGCTCCGACGACTGAGGGACGGCAGCCGGGGACGGCCGATCACGGCGGAGGAGAGGAGGCGACCAAGGCCCGGGAACGGCCGAGGGCGAGCAGCCTCCTCCACCTTCAGGAGGTGGGGTACGGCCCGGCCCTACAACCTGAGATGGACCCCGCTTCGGCACCTGCGGCCGATCCGGGGAGCCCGCTCCGCTCCTAGCGTGGAGTCATGACCACGCCTGTGTGCACACTCGCCTCGAATCCGACGACGTACCCGTCGTTCTCGGCGTACGTCCGGACCCGCGGCTCGGTCCTGATGCGCACCGCGCGCTCCCTCACCGCCAACCCCTGCGACGCCGAGGACCTGCTGCAAACGGCCCTGACCAAGACGTACGTGGCCTGGGACCGCATCGAGGACCACCGCGCCCTCGACGGCTACGTACGACGGGCGCTGGTCAACACCCGCACCTCCCAGTGGCGCAAGCGCAAGGTGGACGAGTTCGTCTGCGACGAGCTTCCGGAGAGCGAGGAGTCGCCGGCCACCGACCCCGCGGAGGCGCAGGCCCTGCGCGACGCCATGTGGCGCGCGGTGACCCGGCTGCCCGACCGGCAACGGGCGATGGTGGTGCTCCGCTACTACGAGGACCTGAGCGAGGCGCAGACCGCCGAGCTGCTCGGGGTCTCGGTGGGCACGGTCAAGAGCGCGGTCTCCCGCGCCCTGGTCAAGCTGCGCGAGGACCCGGAACTCACCGTCGTCCGCTGAGGACGCGTGTCACCGTGTTTCACGTGAAACACGAGTACGCGTGCCACCCGCGCGCTGTTTCACGTGAAACATCGCCAGGGTTTCCACCCGTGAGGTAGTGACATGCCGACCGGTACGTGCGCAGAATCGGCAGCATCCGTAGCCGCCGCAGCGCCGCAGCGCTCACCGGGAGGACGCTTTGCTGAGCACCATGCAGGACGTACCACTGCTGATCTCGCGAATCCTGACCCACGGGTCGACGATTCACGGAAACTCCCAGGTGACCACCTGGACAGGTGAGGCCGAGCCGCACCGGCGCAGCTTCGCGGAGATCGGCGCCCGCGCTGCTCAGTTCGCCCATGCCCTGCGTGACGAGCTCGGAGTCCAAGAGTCGGATGTCATAGGCACTCTGATGTGGAACAACGCCGAGCACGTGGAGGCGTACTTCGCGATCCCGTCCATGGGCGCCGTTCTGCACACGCTCAACCTGCGGCTGCCCCCCGAGCAGCTGGTCTTCATCGTCAACCACGCGGCCGACCGGGTCGTGCTGGTCAACGGCACCCTGCTCCCCCTCCTGGTCCCGCTGCTGCCGCACCTGCCCAACGTCGAGCACGTCGTCGTCGTGGGCGTCGGCGACCGCTCCGGGCTCGAAGGCCTCGACGTGCGCGTGCACGACTACGAGGACCTGCTGGCGGGCCGCCCGGACACCTACGCGTGGCCCGAGCTGGACGAGCGCCAGGCCGCGGCCATGTGCTACACCTCGGGCACCACCGGCGACCCCAAGGGCGTCATCTACTCTCACCGCTCCGTCTACCTGCACTCGATGCAGGTCAACATGGCCGAGTCGATGGGTCTGACGGACCGGGACACCACGCTCGTCGTCGTTCCGCAGTTCCACGTGAACGCGTGGGGACTGCCCCACGCCACGTTCATGACCGGCATCAACATGCTGATGCCGGACCGCTTCCTTCAGCCCGCCCCGCTCGCCGAGATGATCGAGCGGGAGAAGCCCACCCACGCCGCGGCGGTCCCCACCATCTGGCAGGGGCTGCTCGCCGAGGTGACCGCCAACCCGCGCGACCTGACCTCGATGAAGCAGGTCACGATCGGCGGCGCGGCCTGTCCGTCCTCCCTCATGGAGGCGTACGAGAAGCTCGGCGTCCGCCTCTGTCACGCCTGGGGCATGACGGAGACCTCGCCGCTCGGCACCATGGCGCACCCGCCGGCCGGTCTGACCGCCGAGGAGGAGTGGCCGTACCGGATCACCCAGGGGCGTTTCCCCGCGGGTGTCGAAGGGCGCCTGGTGGGACCCGGCGGCGACCACCTGCCGTGGGACGGCCGGTCGGCGGGTGAGCTGGAGGTGCGCGGTACCTGGATCGCGGGCGCCTACTACGGCGGCGCCGACGGCGAGCCGCTCCGTCCCGAGGACAAGTTCAGCGCGGACGGCTGGCTCAAGACCGGCGACGTCGGCGTGATCAGCGCCGACGGGTTCCTCACGCTGACCGACCGGGCCAAGGACGTCATCAAGTCCGGCGGCGAGTGGATCTCCAGCGTCGAGCTGGAGAACGCGCTGATGGCGCACCCGGAGGTGGCCGAGGCGGCGGTCGTGGCCGTCCCCGACGAGAAGTGGGGCGAGCGTCCGCTGGCCACGGTCGTCCGGACGGAGGGCGCGAGCGTGGACTACGCGGGGCTGCACGCGTTCCTCGCCCAGTCGATCGCCAAATGGCAGCTCCCGGAGCGCTGGGCCTTCATCGAGGCGGTACCGAAGACGAGCGTCGGCAAGTTCGACAAGAAGGTGATCCGGAAGCAGTACGCGGACGGGGCGCTGGAGGTCACCAGGCTCGGCTAGTGCCGTGGCCGGAAAGGTTTGCCGGGCGCCGTGACACGGTGAACCCTTCCGGCCACCGCACCGGGGCGTCCACGGCGGCGGCGAGTGGATCTCCTGCGTGGAACCGGAGAACGCGCCGTGGCCGGCGGGTCAGCCCCGGGCGAGCCATGGCCGCAGCAGCTTGCTGACGGCGGGCATGGCCACGTAGGTCATGAGGGTGCTGAAGACGACCGCGAACGCGGCCGTGCGCACCACGAAGTGCAGATCCACCAGGTACGGCCCGAGCAGCGCGTTGCCCGCCAGCGAGATCGGGAAGATGGCCAGCCCCGAGCTGACCGCCATCTTCCAGCGCGGCGGCGCGGGTCGGGTCGTACCCGGCTTGGCGAACCAGGTCTCCATGCCGTGGAGTTCCCGCCGGGCTATCTCCGTGTGGTGGTGTCCGAGGCAGTTGGAGAACCACTGCGCCCGCTCGGCGGAGTCCTGCCACCGCTGGAACGCGGCCTCGTTGCGGAAGCGGTGCACCAGGAACCAGGGCCCGCCCTCCGAGGCGGGACGGAACAGCCCGTAGCCGAGGTGGTCCGGAAAGCTCGCGGCGGTCTCCAGGATCCCGTGGGCCCAGGCCTCGAACGTCTCCTCGTGGCCCGGTTCCACCTGACGGGCGATGAGCAGGTTCACCTCCCCGTTGTCGGCGGGGACGGTGCGCTCGGTCGTGTCGGTGATGGCCATGCGGCCAGGATGGCTAGTTGGTGCCGATCTTGGCCAGCAGGTCCACGATGCGGCCCTGCACGTCCGCGGTCGTGGCCCGTTCGGCGAGGAACAGGACGCTCTCGCCCGAGGCCAGCCGCAGCAGTTCGGCCGGGTCGATCCCGGCGGTCGTGTAGACGACCAGCGGGGTCCGGTTCAACTGTCCGTTGGCACGCAACCAGTCCACGATCCCGGCCCGGCGGCGCCGGACCTGCATCAGGTCCATGACCACCAGGTTGGGGCGCATCCGGGTCGCCAGCTCCACGGCGTCGGTGTCGGCGCCCGCGCGTGCCACCTGCATCCCGCGCCGCTCCAGGGCGGCGCTCAGCGCGATGGCGATCTCCTCGTGCTCCTCGATCAACAGGACCCGGGACGGGTGCTGCTCGCTGTCGCGGGGCGCGAGCGCCTTGAGCAGGACGGCCGGATCGGCGCCGTACGCGGCCTCGCGCGTGGCATGTCCCAGACCGGCCGTGACCAGGACCGGAACCTCGGCGGCCACCGCGGCCTGACGCAGCGACTGCAGGGCGGTACGGGTGATCGGTCCGGTCAGCGGGTCGACGAACAGCGCCGCGGGGAAGGCGGCGATCTGCGCGTCCACCTCCTCACGGGAGTTCACGATCACCGGGCGGTAGCCGCGGTCGCTCAGGGCCCGCTGCGTCTGCGCGTCGGGCGCGGGCCACACGAGCAGCCGGCGCGGGTTGTCCAGCGGCTCCGGCGGCAGTTCGTCGTCCACGGGGCGGGGCACGGGCCGGTTGACCACCTCGACGGCGCCACCGGGGCCGTCCAGCGGCTCGGGGCCCTCGGCGGAGCCCGCCTCGGGTGCCCCTATGGCGAAGGCGCGTCCCTGAGCGGCGGGTTCGGCCAGTCGGCGCCTGCGACCGGAGCCGCTCGCGTCGACGGAGATGCCCTGGCCCAGGGTGCCGAGGGCGCGCACGCTGATCGGCTGCGCGGCCTCCGGCGGGGCGTCCTGCGGCTGCCGGGCTCCGGGGACGGCGGCCGGCGCGGCGGCCTCGTCGTCCTCGACGGCGGTCCGGGCGGCGGGTACCGGCCACGCCGGGGGCGCGGGCAGGCCGCGACGCCGACCGGTGGGGTGGGCCGGGTCGGCGGCTTCCTGCGCACCTGCCTCGGGCGCGGTGTCGGGGGTCTCGGGCTCCGAAGCCGGGGCGCCGAGCACCCGCCGGCCGCGACGTCCGCCCGGAGCATCGGAGTCGGCCTCGGCGGGAGCGGGCACGGAACCGGCCATGGCGGGCGCCTGCGGGGCGGCCGGGGCGGGTCCCGGAACCGGGCTCGCCGCGGGGGTCGGGCCGGCGGGCAGTGCGAAGCCGCCCTCGGGGGCGATGGGGCGCTGCGGGGCGGGCGGCACGAGGCCGGTCGCCGGCACGGGACCTCCGGGCTGCGCGGGCGGACCCGCGGGCCCCAGCGCCCGCCGTCGCCCGGCGGGGTGCTCGGTCACGGGGACCGACGGTACGGGCGGCAACGCGGGCATCGCGGTGCCCTGCGGGGGCACGGGCCGACCGGAGCCGCCCTGCCCGCCGTTCACACCGTTCTCGGGACCCCGGGCGGGGCCGGCCGCGGCGCCGTTCCCGCTGCCGTCGCCGTCGCGACCCCGGCGGCGTCCGGTGCCCAGGCCCGCCGGGTTCACCGGGGACTGCGCCAGCCCGGATTGCGCCGGACCGGAGTCGGCGGGGCTGCCGTCGGCCCGTCGCCGTCCGGACGGCAGCGCCAGCGCGCTCCCGCCACCACCCTGGCCGGGGCCGCGTCCTTCGGGGGCCTTCGGCTCCTCGGCCTCGTCGTCCAGGAACGCGTCCACCCCGCTGCGCCGTGCGCGCCGGCCGCCGGACTCGCCCTTGCCGTCGCGGCCCGGCTTGTCCTCGGGGGTCTTGTCCTCGGGCTCCTTCGCCGGTTCGGGCAGGGTCACCGTGCCGGCTCCCGCACCGAGGGGGAACTCCAGCACGTACGCACCGCCCGGCGCACCCGGGACCTCGACCGTCTGCAACACACCGCCGTGCGCGGCCACGATGCCCCGCACGATCGGCTCGTGCACGGGGTTGCCCCCTTCGTAGGGCCCGCGCACCTCGATCCGTACGACGTCACCGCGCTGCGCGGCGGCCACGACGATCGTCGAGTCGGCGTACCCGCTGCCCTGCGCGGTCTTGCCGGTGGCGTCCACCCCGGCCACGTCCGCGACCAGATGCGCGAGGGCGGCCGCGACACGCTCCCCGTCCACCTCGGCCTCGATGGTCGGCGCGTGCACGGCGAACTGTGCCCGGCCCGGCCCGATCAACTCGACCGCGCCGTCGATGCCGGCCGCGACGACCGTGTTGATCAGGACCTTCTTCTTCTCCAGCTTGTCGCTGCCCGCGTCCAGTCGTTGGAAGCCGAGCACGTTGTCCACGAGCGTGGTCATCCGCGAGTACCCGGCGGCCAGGTGGTGCAGCAGCTGGTTGGCCTCCGGCCACAGCTGACCGGCGTCATCGGCCGCCAGCGTCGCCAGCTCCCGGCGCAGTTCGGCCAGCGGACCGCGCAGCGAGTCGTCGAGCAGCGCCATCAACTGGGCGTTGCGGGCCGCGAGGGCGTCGTAGGGCCGCCGGTCGGTGAACGTCATGACGGCGCCGACGAGCAGCTCCCCGTCCCGTACGGGCGAGGTGGTGAGGTCGACGGAGACGGGCTGCCCCGACTTGTTCCACAGGACCTGCCCGCGGACCCGGTGTTTGCGTCCGCTGCGCAGGGTGTCGGCGAGGGGGGATTCCTCGAACGGGAACGGCGAGCCGTCGGCGCGGGAGTGCTGGATCAGCCCGTGCAGCTCGCGGTTGCCGAGGTCGGTGGCGCGGTACCCGAGGATCTGCGCCGCGGCCGGATTGACCAGCACGACCCGACCGTCGGTGTCGGTACCCACCACGCCCTCGGCGGCGGCCCGCAGGATCATCTCGGTCTGCCGCTGGGAACGGGCCAGCTCGGCCTCGGTGTCCACCGTCTCGGAGAGGTCCCGTACGACGAGCATGAGCAGCTCGTCACCGGTGTAGGACGGGGCGGGCTCGCGGTAGGCGTCGCGGCCGTCGAGGTGGGCACTGGTGACCTCGACGGGGAACTCGGATCCGTCGGTGCGCCGCGCGGTCATCCGCTTCGGCTTGGCCCGCCCGCCTTCGTCGTCGCCGGGCCGGCGCATGGAGCCGGGGATCAACTTGGAGTCGAACTCGGGCAGCAGGTCCAGCACACCGCGCCCGACGAGCCCGGTTCCGGGACTCTCCATGATTTCGAGGGCGATCGAATTCGCGTTGACGACCGTGCCGTTGGCGTTGACGAGCAACAGCGCGTCGGGAAGAGCGTCGAGTATTGCTGCGAGGCGAGCAGCGCCTCGGGATGGCCTGCTGCTCACGACGAGCTTCCTCCCCTGACCACGACTACCGGCATGTCACGGGAGGAGTCTAAGGGCACGGGCCCTCGGCGGGGCGGCGGATGTGCGGTGTATTCCGCCCATCCTTCGCATCCTCCCAGGTCAGGAACGCCCACTCGGAAGCACAGGTTCCATGTTGTTCCACCGGGCGATGTCGCATCCGTTCGTTCGCCGGAACGTCGCGTCGACCTTCCTGCCGTCCCACGTTCCCGTGATCCGGGCGGTGGCGGGCCCGCCGTCGACCATGGTGCAGAACTGCCGCTTCGAGACGGGGGCGAAGGGGTTCTCGCCGTTCTTCGCGAAGGCGTCGAGCCGGGCGCAGGCGTCCTGGGCCCGGGGGTGGTTGCCGCCGACCGGCTCGCACTCGAGGGAGTAGTCGCCGTCGGCGAGCGGGTTGCCGGTGTTGGACACGGCGACCGTCAACCGGTCGGGAGCCGACGCCGACGGCGACAGCAGGTTCAGGGGCAGCGGTGGCAGCGGTCCGGCGGCCGCTGCGGCCAGGGCGGAGGTGACGGCGAAGGCGGCGAGACGCAGCATGTGGCACTCCAGGTCGTCCGTACGTCGTACGCCTCACCAACGACCTGCCGGCCCCGACGTTGCGCACGCGGCACGACGTGCGTGTGTGCGTCCCCGGCGCGCCGCCGCCTCGGGACGCCTGCCCGATTCCCGGGGAACACCCGCCGGTACACCGTCGCCACATCCCTCGGTACGGCCGTTGGCGGGCCCGCCCGCACCGGGGCCGCGCGCGGGGTCCTAAGCCTTTGCCCTGGACCTGTCGTTCCTTGTACCGTGGGAGCGGATTGGTGACCGGCCCCGAGCCTGTGTCATCATCTGCACGCACCTTCGTACGCGAGGGTGTGCTGGAGGCGTCGCCTAGTCCGGTCTATGGCGCCGCACTGCTAATGCGGTTTGGGGCTTACCCCCCATCGAGGGTTCAAATCCCTCCGCCTCCGCACCTCACCGAAGCCCCGGTCCTCAGGACCGGGGCTTCGGTGCGTTCGGGCAGCCTCGTTCGGCCCTCGTGACCGTTCTCGTGAACGTCTCTTCTTGCCCGGCTTCGGGTGACCGCTTTCAGGGCGACTCTTCGACGACTTCCGGCCGCTGCCCGGTCCTCGGACGCGGCCGAGCGGTCGGGTGGGGTTCTGCCCTGGTGATCACACCGCGAGCCCTCGCGGACCCCTGGGGAAGCCGGCCGGGCTCACTTCCCGGACCCACCCAGATGATCTTCTTCTGAGGCGTTTTCGCAGGTCAGCGGGGGTGAGGTCAATGGATTTCGCGTCCCGCCGAGGTCCATGTATTGTTGTTCTCGCAAGGCCAACGGGGCGCAAAACCCCGGGAAGCCCAAGCACTCGTAGCTTAACGGATAGAGCATCTGACTACGGATCAGAAGGTTGCAGGTTCGAATCCTGCCGAGTGCACAGCAGGCCAGAGGCCCTCAGGAGAAATCCTGAGGGCCTCTCGCGTTTTCCGGTCCGGTGTCTCCGGGGGATCTCCGGGTGGGGGTCGGTCTGGTGGACGACGTCCTGCGGGGAGGGGCCGGCTAGCCTTTCGAGGGTCGTTGAGTCTTCGAAGGGAAGTTCCATGGGTCTGTTCGGGAACGCGCACACCGTCGATCCGGTGTCGGCGCAGCGGGACTACGAGCGACTGCTGGGGCACGGGGAGCAGGTGCACGCGGCGTATCTCCTGATCCGCGACACCATCCTGTTCACCGACCGGCGGCTGGTGCTCGTCGACAAGCAGGGCCTCACCGGCAAGAAGGTGGAGTACCACTCCATCCCCTACCGCAGCATCACGCACTTCTCGGTGGAGACCGCCGGTCACTTCGATCTCGATGCCGAGCTGAAGATCTGGATATCGGGCAGCCCGACGCCCGCGGTGGAGAAGACCTTCACCAAGGGCGTCGACATCTACGAGGTGCAGGCGATCCTCACGCAGTTCGTCGCCCGATAGGCCGGTGGTCGTGGACCGGGTGCGTCCGTCCCGTGCGGTCCGGTGTGCGGCAGGGCTCAGCGGGCCACGCGGGGGAGGCCGGTCACCGACATCACCAGGGAGTACAGCGAGGTGGTGGCGGTGATGAAGAGGCGGTTGTTCTTCGGGCCGCCGAAGGTGATGTTCGAGACCGGCTCCGGTACGCGGAGCCGGCCGATCAGGGTGCCGTCCGGCGCGTGGCAGCGCACGCCGTCCGCCATGGCCGCGGCCCACAGTCGGCCCTGGTCGTCGAAGCGGATGTTGTCCACGGAGGGGCAGAGGGCGAACACCCGGTCGTGGGTCAGGGTCCCGTCGTCGGTGACCTTGAAGGCGCGGATGTGTCCCGCGCGGGTGTCGGCGGCGTACAGCTCGCTCTCGTCCGGGGAGAAGGCGAGGCCGTTCGGGCCCAGGAAGCCGTCCGCGACCAGCCGGACCTCGCCCGTCGAGGGGTCGGCGCGGTAGAGGTTGCAGGCGCCGATCTCGCTCGGGGCGCGGTGGCCCTCGTAGTCGTTGGTGATGCCGAAGTCCGGGTCGGAGAACCAGACGGAGCCGTCCGAGCGCACGACCGCGTCGTTGGGGCTGTTGAGCCGCTTGCCGTCCCAGTGGTCCGCCAGGACCGTGAGCCTGCCGTCCGGTTCGGTGCGGGTGACGCGGCGGTTGCCCTGCTCGCAGGTGATCAGGCGGCCCTCGCGGTCGAGGGTGTTGCCGTTGGAGTGGCCGGCCGGGGAGCGGAAGACGGAGACGGCGCCGGTCGCCTCGTCCCAGCGCAGCATGCGGTCGTTGGGGATGTCGCTCCACACGAGTTGCCGCCAGGCGGGCAGGTAGAGCGGTCCTTCCGCCCAGCGGCAGTCGTCGTACAGGCGCTCCAGGCGCATGTCGCCGTTGGCGCAGCGGCCCGTGCGGAAACGATCGTCCAGAATCTCGTACAGGTCGTGGTCTGCGATGCCTGACATGGTTTCCCCTGATCCACGCTTGGCCGAAGGATGTTCGGTGTGATGGTGAGATTGCAGGATCAGGTACCGTCTTCGCAAGGCCCGACGGGCACATGAGAGGAAGATCGCGTGGACGACATCGATCGGGCGCTCGTCCTGCGCCTCCAGCAGGACGCGGGCCAGTCCTACGCGGCCCTCGGCGCGGCCGTCGGCCTCTCGGCCGGCGCCACGCACGAGCGCGTACGGAAACTGCGCGAGCGCGGGGTGATCCGGCGGACCACGGTCGACGTGGACCCGGCCGCGGTGGGCAGCGGGGTCCTGGCCTACGTGATGGTCGACTCCAACGCCTGGATGGGGGACTCGGCGGAGGCCTTCGCCGCGATCCCGGAGATCCAGGAGGCGCACGTCATCGCCGGCAGCGCGTCGGTGCTGGTCAAGGTCCGCTCCGCGACCACCGTGCAACTGCAGGACGTACTGCGCCGCCTCTACGCCATCGACGGGGTCAGCGGAACGCAGGCCACTGTCGTCCTGGACACCTTCTTCGAACGGCCGCTCCCGCTGTGACCTGGTGGTGTACCGGCATCCGCTGGAAGGACGGCGGCCCGTCCATCGGCTGGTACGGGCCCCGGCGCGGGGAGCGCGGCAGCGTGCTCGGGTACGGCCACCGGCTGGCCTTCGCCGCCCGGGGCGAGCGGCACTGCCTGGGCGTGTGGCGGGCCGGCCGGCGAACCCCGTGCCCGACCGGCCGGCCGGTGCCGGGCCGGGCGGGGAACTCCCAGTGTCCCGAGTGCGCCCGGCTGGACCGGTCCTTCTCGGTGGCCGCCGACACCAACGTCGCCGATCCGCGCACGTACCGGGTGTACCTGGCGTGGTTCGGGCCCGGCCTGCTCAAGGTCGGCATCACCGCCGAGGAACGCGGCCCGACCCGGTTGCTGGAGCAGGGGGCGGTGACCTGGGCCTGGCTTGGACGGGGGCCGCTGATGGCGACCCGGCGCACCGAGGAACTGCTGCGGGCCGCACTCGGGGTGCCCGATCGGATCGCTTACGCCCGCAAGCGCGCCGTACGGGCCCACCTGCCGCCGCGCGCGGAGCGGGCCGGGGAGGTGGCCGAGCTGCACGCCCGGGCCGCGGCCCTGCCGGGATGGCCGGAGTCGCTGGAGCGGCTGGGCTGCGAAGTCGTCGATCACGCCGTCCCGTTCGGCCTCGACGCGCTGCCCGAACCCGCACGGGTGGTCACCGAGATGGTGCCCGACGGGACGGTGACGGGGACCCTCGTGGGCGCGGCCGGACCGGATCTGCACTTCGCCGACGGACTGGTGGTGGACACACGACTGCTCGCCGGCTGGGAGCTGGTCGCACCGCGGGAGGACGGCGGCGCGCAGGTGCCGACGGCCGTGGTCGCGCCGCCGGCCCCGGAGGTCGGGCAGGACGGGCTGTTCTGACGGGCGCGAGCGAGCCGCCCACGGCCGAGTCGCCCGTCGTGAAGGCCGCACCGGCCGTCCATGGTCAAGTCTTGGATCCCTTTGGCCTCGTGGGCGGCTTTCCTGTGGACATCCCGGGGGCCCGCCGCAGAGGGTGGAGGGCATGAGCATCCAGCCCGTACCGGCGTTCGAACCGCCGTACCTGATGGCCGTCTTCACCGATGTCCGCACCGCCGACGAGAGCGGCCACCCGGAGACGGGCGCCCGGATGAGCGAGCTCGTCGGGGCCAACCCCGGCCTCCTCGGCCACGAGTCCGCGCGCACCCCGGGCGGTCTCGGCATCACCGTCGCCTACTTCCGCGACCAGGAGTCGCTGACCGCCTGGCGCGAGGACCGGGAGCACCAGGCGGCCATGCGGCGGGGCCGCGAGGACTGGTACGAGAGCTACACCCTGCACGTCGCGACCGTCGAACGGAGCCACGGATTTGTCCGCGCCGAACACTGAGCCGAGCCCCGACCCGGCCATCGACCCGAGTACCGAGCGGGCCACCGGGGAAGCGGCGCACGAGTCGACGGCGCGGGCGGTGCGCGTCTTCCGGGAGCGGCTCGGGCTGCCCGGGCTGGTCGACGTGCACACCCACTTCATGCCCGAGCGGGTCCTGGACAAGGTGTGGGACTACTTCGACGCGGTCGGACCGCTGACCGGCGTCGAGTGGCCGATCACCTACCGGCACGAGGAGGAGCAGCGGGTCGCGCTGCTCCGACGGTTCGGGGTGCGCGCCTTCACCGCCATGCTCTACCCGCACAAGCCGGCGATGGCGGCCTGGCTGAACGCCTGGGCCGCCGATTTCGCCGCGCGGACCCCCGACTGCCTGCACACCGCGACCTTCTTCCCGGAGGACGGGGCGGCGGCGTACACCGCCCGGGCCGTCGAGGCCGGGGCGAGGGTCTTCAAGGCGCACCTCCAGGTCGGCGGGTACGACCCGAACGACGACCGGCTCGATGCGGTCTGGGGACTGCTGGCGGAGGCCGGGATCCCCATCGTGATCCACTGCGGCTCGGGGCCCGTGCCCGGCAAGCACACCGGGCCCGAACCCGTCGCCCGGCTGCTGGCCCGCCACCCCCGGCTGCCCCTGGTGGTCGCGCACATGGGGATGCCCGAGTACGCCGACTTCCTCGACCTGGCCGAGCGGTACGGCGAGGTCCGGCTGGACACCACCATGGCCTTCACCGACTTCTCCGAGCAGTTCAGCGGCTTCCCGGCCGGGGACCTGGGCAGGCTGGTCGACCTCGGCGACCGGATCCTGCTGGGCACCGACTTCCCGAACATCCCCTACCCCTACGAACACCAGCTCGCGGCCCTGGAGCGCCTCGGCCTCGGGGACGACTGGCTGCGCGCGGTCTGCCACGACAACGGAGCCCGGCTGTTCCGGCTGCCCTGAGCACCCGCCGGAACCGCCCCGCGCGGGCCTCCGGCGTTTCTCAGGAAATTCACAGGTTGGCGCAAGAACGCTCTCAGAGGCAACGGTCAGCGTGTACCCATGACTGCGACGACCACCTCACACGCGTCCACGTCCACCGGCACTCACACGGCCCTCGTCCGGCCCGATGGCGGCCCCTGCCGGGTGCTCGTGGTCGACGACGAGGCCGCGCTCTCCGAGCTGCTGTCCATGGCCCTGCGCTACGAGGGCTGCGAGGTCCGCAGCGCGGGGGACGGCGCCGGCGCGGTCCGCGCGGCCCGGGAGTTCCGCCCCGACGTGGTGCTGCTCGACATCATGCTCCCGGACATGGACGGCCTGGCCGTGCTCGGCCGGCTCCGCCGGGAGCTCCCCCAGGTCCCGGTGCTGTTCCTGACCGCCAAGGACTCCGTCGAGGACCGGATCGCGGGCCTGACGGCGGGCGGCGACGACTACGTCACCAAGCCGTTCAGCCTGGAGGAGGTCGTGGCCCGGCTGCGCGGCCTGGTCCGCCGCTCCGGCGCGGCGCAGGCCGCGCGCGGTGGATCCGTTCTGGTCGTCGGCGACCTGCGGCTCGACGAGGACAGCCACGAGGTCACCCGGGACGGCCGGGAGGTCCATCTGACCGCCACCGAGTTCGAGCTGCTGCGCTACCTGATGCGCAACCCGCGCCGCGTCCTCAGCAAGGCGCAGATCCTGGACCGGGTGTGGTCCTACGACTTCGGCGGCCAGGCCAACGTCGTCGAGCTGTACATCTCCTACCTGCGACGGAAGCTGGAGAGCGGTCCCGGATGGCCCCCGATGATCCACACCCGCCGCGGCGCCGGCTACCTGATCAAGCCGGCCGAGTAGTGCCCGTACGTCGACTGCGACGAGGCGGCCGGCTCCGCCGGCCCTGGTCGCTGCGGACCCGACTCGTCCTGTCGGCGGTGGCGCTCATCGCCGTCGTCGGCGCGGCCATCGGCACCGTCACCACGCTCGCGCTGCGCGAGAACCTGGTCGACAAGCTCGACGACCAGCTGCGGGTCTCCCTCGACATGGCGCTCCGCGGGCCCGGCGCCGGCAAGGCCGCCCGCGAGAACAGCCTGGGATTCGTCCTGGCCCCCGGCAGCCCCCTCGGCGCCGCCGGGATCCGGCTCGACTCCGACGGGAAGGTCATCGGCACCGCCCGCAGCGCGGCCGTGGGCGGTCCCGACCTCGACCACCGCCAGCCGCTCACCGACGGCCAGACGGCGGCGCTGGAGCAGGTCGCCCACGCGTCCGCCCCGGGCGGGTCCGACCCGACCGACGTGGAGTTGCCGCAGCTCGGCGGCTACCGGGTGCTGACCTCCCCCGACGGCAGCCTCGTGCTCGGCTTCCCGCTCAGCGACGTGGACTCCACCGTCCACACCCTGGTCGCGGTGGAGGTCTTCGTCACCCTGGCCGGGCTGATCGCCGCCTCCCTCGCGGGTCAGGCACTCGTCGGCGTCGCCCTGCGCCCCCTGCACCGGGTCGCCGCCACCGCCACCCGGGTCTCCGAACTCCCCCTGCACAGCGGCGAGCCCGCCCTGCACGAACGCGTCCCCGACGCGGAGGCCGACCCCCGCACCGAGGTGGGGCAGGTCGGCGCGGCCCTCAACCGCATGCTGGGCCACGTCTCCTCGGCCCTCACCGCCCGACAGCAGAGCGAGATGCGGGTCCGCCAGTTCGTCGCCGACGCCAGCCACGAGCTGCGCACCCCGCTGGCCTCCATCCGCGGCTACGCCGAGCTGACCCGGCGCGGCCACGAGCAGCCCGGCCCCGACACCCGGCACGCGCTGGGCCGGATCGAGTCCGAGGCCACCCGGATGACCGGCCTCGTCGAAGACCTGCTGCTCCTGGCCCGGTTGGACGCCGGTCGCCCACTGCCCACCGGAGACACCGACACCGACCTGGCCCCGCTCGTCGTGGACGCCGTCAGTGACGCCCGGGCCGCCGGCCCCGCGCACCACTGGAGGTTGAACCTCCCCGACGAGCCCGCGCCGATCCGCGCCGACCCGGCCCGCATCCAGCAGGTCCTGGTCAACCTCCTCGCCAACGCCCGCACCCACACCCCACCCGGCACCACCGTCACCGCCCATGTTTCACGTGAAACATCCGCCGTCCGGCTGCTGATCGAGGACGACGGGCCAGGCATCCCCTCCGAACTCCTCCCCCACGTCTTCGAGCGGTTCGCCCGCGGCGACGCCTCCCGCTCCAGGTCGGCGGGCTCCACCGGTCTCGGACTCGCCATCGTCCAGGCCGTGGTCTCGGCCCACGGGGGACAGGTCGACGTACACAGCCGGCCGGGTCGCACCAGCTTCGAGGTACGGCTGCCTCTCGCGACCGCCACGGACTCACAGACGGGGCACAGGCTCACCACACACCGGTGACAGCCCCACCGGCGACTGTCGGTACATGCCAACCGACACCTCTCCCGGCCCCGGAGCCCTCCCGGCCCGTGCGCCCCTGGCGCCCGTGCCCGGTGTGCCCGTACTCGACGTGGTGATCCCGGTGTTCAACGAGGAGAAGGACCTCGGACCGTGTGTGCGCCGGCTCCACGAGCACCTCACCCGCACCTTCCCGTACCCCTTCCGGATCACCATCGCCGACAACGCGAGCACCGACCGCACCCCCGAGGTCGCGGCCGGCCTCGCCGCCGCCGTCGAGGGCGTACGCAGCACCCGGCTGGAGGAGAAGGGCCGGGGCCGCGCCCTGCGCACCGTGTGGTCCCACTCCGAGGCACCCGTGCTCGCGTACATGGACGTGGACCTGTCCACCGACCTCAACGCGCTGCTGCCGCTGGTCGCCCCGCTGATCTCGGGCCACTCCGACCTCGCCATCGGCACCCGCCTCGCCCGCTCCGCGCGCGTGGTGCGCGGCGCGAAGCGCGAGTTCGTCTCCCGCGCCTACAACCTGCTGCTCCGCTCCTCCCTCTCCGCCCGCTTCAGCGACGCCCAGTGCGGGTTCAAGGCCATCCGGCGGGAGGTCGCGGAACGGCTGCTGCCGCTGGTGGAGGACACCGGCTGGTTCTTCGACACCGAGCTGCTCGTCCTCGCCGAGCGGGCCGGACTGCGGATCCACGAGGTGCCGGTGGACTGGGTCGACGACCCCGACACCACCGTCCACATCGCCCGCACGGCCGCCGAGGACCTCCGGGGCATGTGGCGGGTGGGTCGCGCGCTGGCCATCGGGGCGCTGCCGCTGGACCGGCTCGCCCGCCCCTTCGGAGACGATCCGCGCGACCGGACCGCCCTGCCCGAGGTACCGCGCGGGCTGGCCCGGCAACTCCTCGGATTCTGCGCCGTCGGGCTGCTGAGCACGCTGCTCTACCTGCTGCTGTACTCCGCCTTCCGCTCCTCGGTCGGGCCGCAGGCCGCCAACGCCGCCGCGCTGCTGCTGTCGGCCGTGGCCAACACCGCCGCGAACCGCCGGCTCACCTTCGGGGTGCGCGGCCGCGCCCGGGCCATGCGCCACCAGGCCCAGGGCCTGGTCGTGTTCGGCATCGGCCTGGCGCTGACCAGCGGCTCCCTGGCCGCGCTCGGCGCGGCCACCACCGAGCCGGCCCACGGCACCGAACTCGCCGTCCTGATCACGGCCAACCTCGCCGCCACCGTGCTGCGCTTCCTGCTCTTCCGCGCCTGGGTCTTCCCCGAGCGGCGCGGCACTCCCGCGAAGGACGACAACCGATGACCACGGCAGCAGTCCCCCTCTTCCCCTCCTCCCCACCCGCCGCGGTGGACGCCGCGATCGGCAGGCCCCGCTGGGAACGCCCCGCGTACGTCGCCCTGCTGCTCGCCACCGGCCTGCTGCTGGTGTGGAACCTGGGCGCCTCCGGCTACGCGAACTCCTTCTACTCCGCCGCCGTCCAGGCGGGCTCGGAGAGCTGGAAGGCCTTCTTCTTCGGGTCCTCGGACGCGGGGAACTCCATCACCGTCGACAAGCCCCCGGCCGCCCTGTGGCCGATGGCGCTGTCCGTCCGGCTGTTCGGGCTCGGGGCCTGGCAGATCCTCGTTCCCCAGGCCCTGATGGGTGTGGGTACCACCGCCGTCCTGTACGCCTCCGTACGCCGCCAGTTCGGGCCCGCCGCGGCCCTGATCGGCGGGGCCGCGTTCGCGTTGACCCCGGTGGCCGCGCTCATGTTCCGCTTCAACAACCCGGACGCGCTGCTGACCCTGCTCCTGACGGTCACGGTGTACTGCGTCCTGCGGGCCCTCGACGGCGCGCACACGAAGTGGCTCGTCTGGGCGGGTGTCGCGGTCGGGTTCGCGTTCCTGACGAAGACCCTCCAGGCCTTCGTCATCCTGCCGCCGCTCGCCCTGCTGTACGCGGTCTGCGCGCCGACCGGGCTGCGCAGGCGGCTCGGACAACTGCTGCTCTCGGGGCTGGCGATGGTGCTGGCCGGCGGCTGGTGGGTGGCCATCGTCGAGCTGTGGCCGGCCGGCTCCCGCCCGTACATCGGCGGCTCGCAGAACAACTCCTTCCTGGAACTGACCCTGGGCTACAACGGCCTCGGCCGGATCAGCGGCAACGAGACCGGCAGCGTCGGCGGCGGCGGTCGCCCCGGCGGGGGCGGGGGCGGCGGCTGGGGCGAGACCGGTGTCGACCGGCTCTTCGCGGGCAACATCGGCGGACAGATCTCCTGGCTGCTGCCGGCCGCCCTGGTGCTGCTCGTGGCCGGCCTGGTGATCACCTGGCGCGCCCGCCGGGCCACCGACTCGCTGGAGGGCATGGCCCGCGCGGCGTTCCTGGCCTGGGGAGGATCGCTGCTGATCACCGCCGTGGTCTTCAGCTACATGCAGGGCATCTTCCACGAGTACTACACCGTCGCCCTGGCTCCCTTCGTGGCCGCGCTGGTCGGCATGGGCGTGGCCGTCCTGTGGGAGGAGCGGGGCAGCCGCGCGGCCTCCCTCACCCTCGCCGGGACCCTCGCGCTCACCGCGTGGTGGGCCTTCGTCCTGCTGGGCCGAGCCGACGGGTACCTGCCCTGGCTGCGCTGGACGGTACTGGTCGCCGGCCTCGGAGCGGCGGTGCTCCTGCCGTTCGCGGCGCGGCTGGGCCGCCCGGTCCTCCTCGCGGTGGCCGGGGTGGGCCTCGCGGCCGCGCTGGCCGGGCCCCTCGCGTACTGCCTGACGACGGTGAACACCCCGCACACGGGCTCGATCGTCACCGCCGGTCCGGCGGTCGCGGGCGGTCGGGGGCCGGGTGGGGGTCCGGGCATGCGGGCCTTCTACGGCCCGGGCGGCGGCGCGTTCGGCCAGGGCGGCCAGGGCGGGGCTCCCCAGGGCGGGCTCCCGGGTGGTGCGCAGGGCGGTACCCAGGGCGGTCCCGGTCGGACCGTGCCCGGCGGCGGCCAGGCACCCGGAGGCCAGGGAGGTCCCGGTGGTCAGGGTGGCCCCGGCGGACAGGCGCCCGGAGGCGGCGAGCGGTTCGGGAACGGCCCGGGCGGCGGCGGTCCCGGCGGCACCGGCGGACTGCTCAACGGCACCCGGGCGAGCGCAGAGGCGACGGCCGCCCTGCGCGCCGACGCCTCGCGGTACACCTGGGCGGCGGCCGCCATCGGCTCCCAGAACGCGGCGAGTTACCAGCTCGCCTCGGGCGTGCCCGTGATGCCGATCGGCGGCTTCAACGGGAGCGACCCCTCCCCGACCCTGGAGCGGTTCAAGGCGTACGTGAAGGCCGGGAAGATCCACTGGTTCATCGGCCAGGGCGGTCAGGCCGGCGCAGGTCAGGCCGGCGCGGGTCAGGCCGGCACCGAGGGCGGCGGCACCGGCCAGGAGCGGGGCACGACCCGGATGGGCGGCGGTCCCGGCGGTGGCGCGAGCAGCGCCATCGAGACCTGGGTGAAGGCCAACTTCAAGGCCGAAACGGTCGGCGGCGCCACCTTCTACGACCTGACCGCTCCCGCTTCCGGTGCCACCGGCACCTCCTGATCCGACCATCGCGGGGACGGCCGCGGACCGACCCCGGAACGCGCGGAGCTCCGGCAGGGCAACAGCCCTGCCGGAGCTCCGCGTATGTGGGGGACCGGGCGGGTCAGGCCTTGATCGACTCGGTTGCGGGGGCCTGCGGGGCGCTCGCGGCCATCGGCGCGTGGGCGGCCGGCTTCGACTTCAGGGCGACCTCCTTGATGAACAGCACCAGGAGCAGGGAGAGCAGGGCGAACGGGGCGGCGTACAGGAAGACGTCACCGACGCCGTGCCCGTAGGCGGACTCGATCACCGTGCGGAACGGCGCCGGCAGCTTGTCGAGGTCGGGGATCCCACCACCGGCGGTGCCCCCGTGGCCCATCGCGGCGGCCTTCGGCCCGAGGGCGGTCAGCCCGTCCTGGACGTAGTGGGTGACCCGGTTGGCCATGACCGCGCCGAGCGCCGAGACGCCCACGGCGCCGCCGAGCGAGCGGAAGAAGGTGACGACGGAGCTGGCCGAGCCCAGGTCCTCGGGGGCCACCTGGTTCTGGGTGGCGAGGACCAGGTTCTGCATCATCATGCCGAGACCGAGTCCGGTCAGCGCCATGTACACCGCGATGTGCCAGTACGGGGTGTCGTACCGCAGGGTGCCCAGCAGTCCGAGTCCGGCGGTCAGCAGCACTCCGCCGGCGACGAGCCAGGCCTTCCACTTGCCGGTCTTGGTGATCACCGCACCGGAAAGAGTGGAGGAGACGAAGAGCCCGCCGATCATCGGAATCGTGAGGATTCCGGACATCGTGGGGGACTCGCCGCGGGCCAACTGGAAGAACTGGCTGAAAAAGACCGTGCCCGAGAACATCGCGATGCCGACGAACAGGGAGGCCGCCGAGGCCAGGGTGATGGTCTTGTTGCGGAACAGCCGCAGCGGGATGATCGGGTCGCTCGCGCGGGACTCGACGAGGACGAAGAGCGCGCCGAGGGCCACTGATCCGGCGGTCATCGCCAGGCTGGTCCAGGAGACCCAGTCGTACGAGTCGCCGGCCTGGGTGACCCAGATCAGGAGCAGCGACACGGCGCCGCTGATCAGGAAGGCGCCCAGCCAGTCGACCTTGACGTCGCGCCGGACCACGGGGAGCTTCAGCGTCTTCTGGAGCACGATCAGCGCGATGATCGCGAAGGGTACGCCGACGTAGAAGCACCAGCGCCAGCCGAGCCAGTCGGTGTCGGTGATGACGCCGCCGAGCAGCGGGCCGCCGACGGTGGCGACGGCGAACACCGCACCGAGGTAGCCGCTGTAACGGCCGCGCTCGCGCGGGGAGATCATCGCGGCCATCACGATCTGCGCGAGGGCGGACAGGCCGCCGACGCCGATGCCCTGGACCACGCGGCACGCGATGAGCATGCCGGTGTTCTGGGACAGGCCGGCGACCACGGAGCCGAGGACGTAGATCACCAGGGATATCTGGACCAGCAGCTTCTTGCTGAAGAGGTCGGACAGCTTGCCCCAGAGCGGGGTCGCGGCCGTCATCGACAGCAGGGCGGCGGTGACGACCCAGGTGTAGGAGGACTGGGTGCCGCCGAGATCACTGATGATCTGGGGCAGGGCGTTGGAGACGATCGTGGACGACAGGATCGCCACGAACATGCCGAGCATCAGCCCGGACAGGGCCTTCATGATCTGCGGGTGCGTCATGGGTGCGCCGTCGGACGTGATCTCCGGCCGGCCGTTTTCCCGCACACCGTCGGGTGTGGTCGTAGCCATGCGTTTCCTTGGGGTCTAGAAGCTCGATCGGAGTCGGGCGAGCAGGGTGTTGAGTGCGTCCACGTCCTCGGCGGACCAGTCGGCCAGGGCGCGTTCCAGCGCCCGCGTGTACCGGACTCCGAGGTCGGTCAGGAGTGCGCGGCCGGTCGGGGTGAGCCGCAGGATCCGGCAGCGGCCGTCGACGGGGTCGGGCTCGCGCTCGATCCAGCCGCGTTCGGCGACGTGGGTCACGTGCCGGCTGGTCACCGAGATGTCGATGGCCATGAGTTCGGAGAGCCGGCCCAGCCGCATCTCGCCGTGCCGGTCGAGCACGGTGAGCACGGCGGCCGAGCCGGGCGGGCAGTGTGGGGGCAGGGTGCGGGCGAGGTCGCGCTTGACCGCGCCGATGTCGGTGAGCCGGCGGGCCAACTCCTCGTACGCGGGAGCCGTCGTCGGGCTCGTCGTCGCGGTTGTGGTGGTGGTCGAAGTCGTCACCGGGCAGCCCCCCATCTTGTTGCTTTGAGCAACCATAGAAGCGGATGGTTGCTACAGGCAAATGAATTCGGAGGGTGGGGCGGTAAAGGAAAGGGAAAACCCGCTAGGGTCCTGACCCATGGCTGAGAACCACAACTCACAGGTCCCCGAGGGCAACCACGACCCGGCGGGCAGCACGCAGATGTTCCGGGCGTTCGTGGAGGAGGCCGCACCGGCCCGCCAGGCCGGCCCCGGCGCGCGACAGCAGCGGCGGGCCGAGCGCCAGGCCGGTTCGAAGACGGGCACGTGGGTCGCCCTGGGGGCGGCTCTGCTCGTGGTCCTCGCGCTGGTCCTGTGGGTCGTCCTGTAGCGATCGGATGACGGCGTGATTGCGTGACGCCGTGACGCCGTGACGCGGAGGCCGGCTCCTTCGTCAGTTCCAGGTGGCGGTGACGTTCCGGGTGTCCACGTGCATGCCCAGGGGCACGCGCCAGGATTCGACGCAGACCGTGTAGGTCCGCGCCTTCGTCGTGCCGCCCGCGATCGGGGTGGGCAGGGGCTGCGTCGTCGTGCGGGTGGCCCAGTCCACGCCGAGGGCGCCGATGATGTGCGTCGCGAAGGTGATCGTGCCGGAGCCGGCCGCCGTGGTGCCGGTGTTGGTGAAGCGCACGGTGACGTTCTCGCACCACCGGTCCGCCGCTGCCGACCGGGTCGGGGCGCCGAGGACCAGCTTCGCCGGCGTGGCCGGGGTCGGTGTCGGGGCGGGCGGGGTGCCCGGCGGGGTCGTCGGCGGCCTGGGCGTACCGGATCCGCCCGTGCCGCCCGTACTTCCCGAGCCGCCCGTACCGCCGGACGTCCCCGCACTGCCCGAGCCGCCCGTACCGCCGGACGTCCCCGTACCGCCGGTGCCGCCCGTACCGCCGGACGTCCCCGCACTGCCGGAGCCGCCCGTACCTTCCGTCGTGCCCGGAGGTGAGCCCGCAGGCGTGCCCGGGTCCCCGGGCTCCGTGCCCGCGCCCGGAGTTGGTGCGGAGCCGCCGCCCGGCGGGGGTGTCGATCCCCTCCCGACGTCGCCCGAGGTCTGCGGCGCGGGCGGGTCGGCCGGCGTACCGGTTGAGGCGGAGGACGTGCCCGCGGCCGGCGGGGCGCCGAGTCGCTGGAGCTCCACCTGTCCCCGGGGCGGTACGTTCTCCCCCGCGCCCCGCTCCGGACCGGGCGCGGCGGCGCCCACGGCCACGTAGCCGTCGCGTGTCGCGCCGCCGCAGCCGGTGAGGGCCGCGGCGGCGGTCGAGCAGCAGAGGGTGAGGGCCAGCGCCGCGCGTGATCCCGTTCGCATCGCGTCAGTTTTCCTGACGCTTCGTCAATTGGGAACGGTGCGGAGCCGGTTGATTCCCTACTCGCCGATCAGGCCCACGCGCAGTTGCGCGAGCGTGCGGGTCAGCAGTCGGGAGACGTGCATCTGGGAGATGCCGACCTCCTCGCCGATCTGCGACTGGGTCATGTTGGCGAAGAACCGCAGCATGATGATCTGCCGTTCCCGGGGCGGGAGTTTGGCCAGCAGCGGCTTGAGGGACTCGCGGTACTCGACGCCTTCGAGTGCCGTGTCCTCGTAGCCGAGGCGGTCCGCGAGCGAGCCTTCGCCGCCCTCGTCCTCGGGGGAGGGCGAGTCGAGCGAGGAGGCGGTGTAGGCGTTGCCGACGGCCAGGCCGTCGACCACGTCTTCCTCCGAGACGCCGAGCACGGCGGCCAGTTCCGGCACGGTCGGGGACCGGTCCAGCTTCTGGGCGAGCTCGTCGCTGGCCTTGGTGAGGGCCAGTCGCAGCTCCTGGAGGCGGCGCGGGACGCGCACCGACCAGGAGGTGTCCCGGAAGAACCGCTTGATCTCGCCCACCACGGTCGGCATCGCGAACGTGGGGAACTCGACCCCGCGTTCGCAGTCGAACCGGTCGATCGCCTTGATCAGGCCGATCGTGCCGACCTGGACGATGTCCTCCATGGGCTCGTTGCGGCTGCGGAAGCGGGCCGCCGCGTAGCGCACGAGGGGCAGGTTCAGTTCGATCAGGGTGTCGCGTACGTACACACGTTCGGGGCTGTCCGCGTCCAGGGTTGCGAGGCGCTGGAAGAGGGAGCGGGAGAGGGTGCGGGTGTCGATGGCTTCCGAGCGGTTGGACACTGCCGGCACCGCACGCTTGACGAGCGTGAGTACCTGTGAGCTGCCCTGGTCTACGGACATGCCACCCCCTTGAGGTCGCGGACGGTCGCGTCTTCTGCGCGCCCGTCGGAGGAACGCAGCCTCCACCTGAATACCGGAGGCGGGGCTGCGGCAAACGCGGTTCCAGCAGAATGTCACATGTCGGCAACACGCTGTAGCGCCATGTCGACATGTATCTCCAGCGACAGAGCGGAATGAGCCCGGTCTGTCGGGAAACGGGTCGGGGAAGCTCCACCCGATCCGGTTACGCCTCGATCCTGTTTGCGGATCGCAAGCGGGCGAAGCTCCTGGCGAGGAGTCGCGACACGTGCATCTGGGATACGCCCAGCTCAGCGCTGATCTGCGATTGCGTCAGGTTGTTGTAGTACCGCAGCAGCAGGATCCGCTGTTCGCGCTCGGGCAGTTGTACGAGGAGATGGCGTACGAGGTCCCGGTGTTCGACGCCGGCCAGTTCCGGGTCCTCGTAGCCGAGGCGGTCGAGCAGCCCGGGCATGCCGTCGCCTTCCTGCGCGGCCTCCAGCGAGGTTGCGTGGTAGCTCCGGCCGGCCTCGATGCAGGACAGCACCTCGTCCTCGGAGATCCGCAGTCGTTCGGCGATCTCGGGGGTGGTGGGGGTGCGGCCGTGCTGGGTGGTGAGGTCCTCGGTGGCGGCGTTGACCTGGACCCACAACTCGTGGAGGCGGCGCGGGACGTGGACGGTGCGGACGTTGTCGCGGAAGTACCGCTTGATCTCGCCCACCACGGTCGGCATCGCGAAGGTCGGGAACTGGACCCCGCGTTCGGGGTCGAAGCGGTCGATCGCGTTGATCAGGCCGATCGTGCCGACCTGGACCACGTCCTCCATCGGCTCGTTGCGGCTGCGGAAGCGGGCCGCCGCGTACCGCACGAGCGGCAGGTTGGCCTCGATGAGGGCGCCGCGCACCCGGTCGTGCTCCCGGGTGCCGGGCTGGAGCGCCTTCAGTTGCCCGAAGAGGACCTGGGTGAGCGCCCGGGTGTCGGCGCCCCGGCTCGGCGGTCTCGGGGCGACGGGCGGCTCCTGCGGGGCCTCCTGGGGTGGCGGTGCGGGGGACTGCGCGGCCTCGCCGGTCGCGGGCGCCTGCGTCGGTGAGGGGCTGGACGGTTCCCGGGAGGGTCCCGCCGGGGACTCCTGCCGGGGCGACTCCTGTTGCGGGGGCACCTGGGCGTCCTGGTGGGGCGGGGTGGCGGCCTGCGGGCCGTGGGCACCGTGCGGGCCGGGAGAGCGGGGGGTGTCCCGCGCGCCGGGGGCGGCGTGCGGGCCCGGAAGGCTCTGGCTGTGCTGTGGCTCCTGGGGGTCCTGCTGGGGTGGCACCTGAGGCGCAGTACTGGCCGGCACGGTCACGCCACCCCTTCAGTCAACTATCCGTCAAAAGCGGTCATAGCATCACAAGAGATGTGCACTATGCGCAAGCACCGCATATCTCCGTGTTGAGGGTAAATTGCCCATATACGGGCATTCAGTTCGAACATGGATAACGCAAAAGACCCCCCACCCGTCGGAGTGGGGGGCCGGTATGTCCGGAAGCCGCTTCAGCGTACGGGTTCAGGTCACCAGTTCGGTCATGAACTCGCCGATCCCGTGGGCGGCGTCCGAGATTCCTTGGAAGCCTATTTGGACCATATCGGCGGCTTTGATCGGCTGGGTGATGATCACGAAGAGTACGAAGACGGCGAGCGCGCCCGTGATGATCTTCTTGGTGTCCACGAGCGGTGTCGGCCTCCCCAACCGGTCCTGCAAAGTCGGGTGAGTCTAACCGGTCGGGTTTGGACACTCACCTGCCCTTTAGGGACCAATGACCCGGTGTTCCGGGCCCTTTGCCGCCCGGCGGCGGGGTGGGGCGGGCGCAGGATGGAGGACGAGCCCACCGGTTCTGGCAGGAAATCGGTGAGCGAGGGACAGGGCCTCACTGCGGGGTCCGAGCCGTGGGCTTCCCCCTGTACCGCGGCACGGACCGGCAGGTCCGTCCTCATCGGGGGAGTGGTTTGTCCCCCCGATGCCACTTCCCCCGTCCCGACGTCGAAGGTCCCGACCCCCGGTCGGGGCCTTCTTCGCGTGCGGCCCGCGCTCCGGACGGTTGGCGGGCCGCACGCGGGCCGCTCGCCGGACCGCGCGGTCTGCCCGCCGGACTGTTCGAGCCGACGGTTCGAATCCGGTGCGGCTATTCGATACCGCCGGCGAGGTCGGTGATGGGCTGTACGGGCGCGATCACGGGCGCGAGGTCGTTGGGGAGGTCCATCAGTCGGTTGAGCTGGTTCAGGTCGTTGAGCTTGGCGCCGATCTCCTTCACGGATCCGGGCGTCGCCCCGCGCGGCATGCCCGGGGCCGCCGTCGGCAGGTCCGGGAGGGTGAGCGGGGCGATCGGCGCGGCGGAGGCGGCGGGAGCGGCGAGGCCCGCGGCGGCCCCCGCGAGGGCGAAGGCGGCGAGGATGCGCTGGGTCTTGGTCATGCCGTGACAACGGCCGAGGGGGCGGCCGGTCACGCGCCTGTCCCCCGGAGGGCCCCGGAAGGGCCGAGGACCCCGGGGAAGCCGAGCCACCCGGGAAAGTCGAAGCCTCGGGAATGCCGAGGGCCCGGGGAATGCCGAAGGCCCGGGGAAAAGCCGAGAGCCCCGACCCTTGCGGGGCGGGGCTCTCGATCAGAGCGGTAGCGGTGGGATTTGAACCCACGGATAGCTTGCACCATCACACGCTTTCGAGGCGTGCTCCTTCGGCCGCTCGGACACGCTACCGAGAGAGAGCTTAGCCCAAAGTGGCCCGTGCTCTGAAATCCGTCTCGGGGCGACCCGCGTCACAGCGGTCACAGGTCGCGGAAGAAGTCCTTCAGCCGGCGGGCGCACTCGTCCGCGAGCACCCCGCGGACCACCTCCGGCCGGTGGTTGAGCCGGCGGTCCCGTACGAGGTCCCACAGCGATCCGGCGGCGCCCGCCTTCTCGTCGTCCGCGCCGTAGACGACGCGGGCGACCCGGGACTGCACGAGGGCGCCCGCGCACATCACGCACGGCTCCAGGGTGACCACGAGGGTGCACCCCGGGAGTCGCCATTCCCCGAGGGCGGTAGCCGCACGGCGCAGCGCCAGCACCTCGGCATGCGCCGTGGGGTCGCCGGTGGCCTCGCGTTCGTTGTGCCCGGTCGACAGGACTTCGCCCGCCGGGCCGAGCACGACGGCGCCGACCGGCACGTCGCCGGCCGGCACCGCCAGGGCGGCTTCCCGGAGCGCCAGGCGCATCGAGTCCCGCCAGGGGTCCCGTACGGGGTCGGGACCGGGGTGGTGCGTGTCGTGCTCGTCGATCACTAGCGGACGGCCTCCAGGACCTCGGTCGCGCCGAGGGATTCGGCGATCTCCGAGAGGGCGTCGCCCTCCAGGGCGGTCAGTTGCTTGGGGCTGACGCCGAGGTCGTTCAGCAGCCCGAGGTCGCCGAACGGGCCGGCCGGCAACGGCTCTGCGCCGGTGCCGAGCGCGGAGTCGGTGTCGTCGTCCTCGTCGGCGAAGGCGGTGACGCTCTCCTCCTCGCCGTCCTCGGTGCCGTCCAGGTCGAGTTCGTCGAGTTCGTCGTCCTCCTCGTCGCTGCCCAGCAGCTCTTTGGTCAGCATCGAGCCGTAGGAGCTGCGGCCGGCTACGGAGGCGTTGGACACGAAGTACCGAGGGTCTTCCTCGCCGTCCAGGCGCATGACGCCGAACCAGGCGTCCTCCTGCTCGATGAGGGCGACCACCGGCTCGTCGTCGACGGCGGCGGAACGGGCGAGATCGATCAGATCGGTCAGGGACTCGACGTCGTCGAGTTCCAGGTCGCTCGCTTCCCACCCATCTTCGGTGCGCGCGAGCAGTGCGGCGAAATACACCGTGACTCTCCCACTGGTCATAGGCGTGCCGGTTGGATGTCCCCCCGGCCGGAGGATGGGGTGAAACGGTCGTGCTGCTCACCGTTTCGTGCCCCGCCCAATCGGCATCGTGGCAGAAACAGCGGCTTTGCGAGAGGTCTTCCGCCGTGTCGCGCCCGGGCGCCGCCGCCGGGTGGACGGGTCGAAGGGGCCCGCGCCGGCCGAGGCGCCATTCCCCCGAGGGGCGTTGCCCCGGGGCCGAGCGACTCAAACTCCGGCAGGGCCGAACGGCCCCGGAAGCCGGATGGATCACCGGGCAAGCGGGGCGGATCACCAGGCAAGCCGGGCGAATCACCGGGCAAGCGGGGCGGATCAACCGGGCAAGCCGGGCGGATCAACCGGGGAGCCGGGACGGATCACCAGCGGAAGGTGCGCATCCGCATCTGTTGGCGCATGCGGGCGGCGCGGGCGCGCCGCGGTTGGACGCGGTCGCGCAGTTCCCGGGCCTCGTTCAGGTCCCGCAGGAACTGGGCGCGCCGCGCTCTGCGCTGCGCCGCCGTTTCGGCCTCTCCGCTCTCCACGCTCGGCTCTGTTTCTGGCATGGGCCATCACCCCGGCTGCTGGTCCGGTCGTCCTCGCCCCCCGAACCCACCTTCCCCCGGACCGCCCGATTGATGCCACCCCCGTGCCGGGGTTCTCGCAGCTCAGGCGTCTTCCGTCCGCGTCGGCACCACCGCGACCGGGCCGTGCGCGTGGTGGAGCACCGCGTGCGCGACGGAGCCGATCATGAGCGGGCCCACGCTCCGGGTGGGGTGGTGGCGGCCGACCACGACGAGGGCGGCCGAGCGGGACGCGGTGACGAGCCGGCCCGCCGCCTCGCCGGGCACGGCGGCCTGTTCGACGGGCACGTGCGGGTGGCGGACCCGGAACGGGGCCAATCGCCGCGTCTGGGAGCGGAGCATCTCCCGCTCGGCCGGGACCCCGTCGCCGCCGTCCGCCAGGCCTTCCGGAGGGATCACCGCGAAGGGGCTGTCGACGCCGATCATCGTCGAGGGCGGGACGGCGTACGCGGAGACCACCTGGACGGCGGTCCCCCGCACGGCGGCTTCCTCGAAGGCGAAGGCCAGCACGTCGTCGGGGGTCTCCGCCGCGTGCAGGCCGACCACCACCCGCCCGGCCGATTCCTCCCCGGAGGCCTCCACGACGCGTCCGGCGTGCGGGACCACGACCACCGGGCAGGTCGTGGTGGAGGCGACGGCGCGGCTGTTGGAGCCGAGCAACAGGGCGGCGAAGCCGCCGCGCCCCCGGGATCCCATCACGAGCATCCGGGGGGCGTACTCGGCGCCGATGACCCGCAGCGCCTCGGGCACGGACCCCTCCAGGGCCTCGTAGCGGACCTCGGCGGGCAGTTCGGGGGCGCGCGCGAGGAGTTCCCGTACGTGCTCGCTCACCGGGTCGGTGTACTGCTCCGGCTCGGACGCGGAGTGCAGGGCGGAGCGCCGGCCCGCGTACAACTGGGCGCTGTCGGGCAGGACGTGCGCGACCATGAGCCCGCCGCCGTGCAGGAGTGCGGCGGTCCGGGCCCACTCGAGCGCCTTGAGACTGTGTTCCGATCCGTCCACGGCCGCGATGACGAGGGGGGTGCTCATCAACCAAGGGTGCTGGGCGTCCGGGCGGGCCGCATCTCCGCGTGTCGCGGGCCCGCGGGCGGCTTCGGACGCGGAGGGGGTGTGTCACCGCGTAGCCTTTTGGGTGTGGGTCGCACACCGCGGCCGTTTTCGCAGGTCGCAGGTCGAAACCCGGCAGCTGGCGGCAGCTGAGTCTTGGAGGATGTTGTGCGTTTGCAGGTCGTCGATCACCCGTTGGTCGCGCACAAGCTGACCACTCTGCGCGACAAGCGCACCGACTCCCCCACCTTCCGTCGGCTCGCCGACGAGCTGGTGACCCTCCTCGCGTACGAGGCCACGCGTGACGTGCGGACCGAGCAGGCCGACATCGAGACCCCGGTCGGCCCGACCACCGGCGTCAAGCTGTCGCACCCGCGTCCGCTGGTCGTGCCGATCCTGCGCGCCGGTCTCGGCATGCTGGACGGCATGGTGCGGCTGCTGCCGACCGCCGAGGTGGGCTTCCTGGGCATGGTCCGCAACGAGGAGACCCTGGAGGCCTCCACGTACGCGACGCGCATGCCGGAGGACCTCTCCGGGCGTCAGGTGTACGTGGTCGACCCGATGCTGGCCACCGGCGGCACGCTGGTCGCGGCGATCCGGGAGCTCATCAAGCGCGGCGCCGACGACGTGACCGCCGTGGTGTTGTTGGCCGCGCCCGAGGGCGTCGAGATCATGGAGCGCGAGCTTGCGGGCACGCCGGTGACGGTGGTGACGGCCGCCGTGGACGAGCGGCTCAACGAGAACGGTTACATCGTGCCGGGCCTGGGCGACGCGGGCGACCGCATGTACGGCTCCGCCGAATAGGGCGCGGTCGGCTCCGCCGGGTGGGCCCGGCGGATCAGCACGTCTTGGCGGGCGCGGGTACGGGGTGGGCCAGTACGGCCAGCGCCTTGTCCGCGTCCGCCTTCGTGTTCAGTTCCTTGAAGGTGTTGCCGAGGATCAGGTCGATGTCCGTGCCCTCACGGGTGTCGTTCTGGAGGGTGACGCCGGTCAGTTGGGTGCCGAGTACGGAGTACGCCGCCTTGTCGGTGGTGGGGGCGCCCAGCAGTATGCCGATGCCGGGGACCTTCTTGTCGAAGGCGGCGGGCGCGTTGCCGACCTGGCCGATGGTGAAGCCGCGTTTCTTCAGCTCGTCGCCGACCAGCTTGGCGAGGCCCGCGCGCGGGGTCGCGTTGTAGACGTTGACGGTGATTTCGTCGGGCTTGGGGAGGGTGACCGCGGCGGCCGGGGACGCGGGGCGCGCGGAGACGGCCGAGGCCGGTCCGGCCTTGCTCGGGGAGCCGGTCGGGCAGTCCTTGCCCGCCGCGACCGTCTTCTTGCCGCCGTTGCCTCGGAACACGTCGATGAGCTGCAAAGCCCCGTAGCCGAGCAGGGCCAGTGCGAGGACGGATCCGAGCAGGGCGAACACGATCCGGCGGCGTCGCCGGGGTCGGCTCATGCGGGGGTAGGCAGCTCCCGTTACGCGGTACTTTCCGCCCATGCCGGGGGGTGTGAGCATGCTCATGGGCGCAGCGTAGTGCCGTACCGGAACGATGCCTACTAAATGATCTGTTGATCGGGTAAGGCAGACCCGAAAGGCGCAATCAGTCCATCTCAAGGACGCGTGCATGCAGCACTTGGCGCTGCTGGAGCGCCGCGCGCACGGCGCGGTGCAGCCCGTCCTCCAGGTACAGGTCGCCCTGCCACTTCACGACGTGCGCGAAGAGGTCGCCGTAGAACGTGGAGTCCTCGGCGAGCAGGGTTTCGAGGTCGAGCTGCCCCTTGGTGGTCACGAGCTGGTCGAGCCGGACCGGGCGCGGGGCTACGTCCGCCCACTGCCGGGTGGTTTCCCTGCCGTGGTCGGGGTACGGCCGGCCGCTTCCGATGCGCTTGAAGATCACACGGAAAGCCTACCGGGCCGGTGCCTGCGGGCGCAGCCTCGCTGCGTGGGTGCAAAGGTGACAGGCAGGGCTATTTCGGGAGTGAATCATGAGTGAGAGCACCGACCCCGCGTCTCCGGCCGACCGGATCGCCGCCGGGTACGCCTTCACCGGACCCGCGCTGGACCTGGGTGCCCTGCTGTGGGACGGGCGGTGTCTGCCGGACCGCCAGATCCGCGTTCCGCTGTCGATGCTGAACCGGCACGGGCTGGTCGCGGGAGCCACCGGCACCGGGAAGACGAAGACCCTCCAACTGATCGCCGAGCAGTTGTCGGCGAACGGCGTGCCGGTGTTCCTCGCCGACATCAAGGGCGACGTCTC
The DNA here is from genome assembly GCF_042889445.1 of Streptomyces sp. NPDC002602. Classification (NCBI taxonomy): domain Bacteria; kingdom Bacillati; phylum Actinomycetota; class Actinomycetes; order Kitasatosporales; family Streptomycetaceae; genus Streptomyces; species Streptomyces sp. NPDC002602. The sequence continues at coordinate 303,356 of NZ_JBIAQX010000006.1, forward strand.
GGGTATCTCGGCGCCCGGCGTGGACAACGAGAAGGTCCGGGAGCGCGCCGCGGACGTGGCCCAGGACTGGTCGGCCACGGCCTGCCCGGCCGAGTTCTATTCCCTGGGCGGCATCGGCACCGGCATCCCCGTGCGGGCCACGGTGACCGCTTTCGGTCCGGTGCTCCTGTCGAAGGTGCTCCAGCTCAATCAGACCCAGGAGCAGTCATTGGGGCTGATCTTCCACTACGCCGATTCCAAGGGCCTGGAACTGATCGACCTCAAGGACCTGCGGGCGGTGGTGGCCTTCCTCGTGTCCGACAAGGGAAAGGCCGAGCTCAAGGGCATCGGGGGACTTTCCACGGTCACCGCCGGGGTGATTCTCCGAGCCCTCACCGCATTCGAACAGCAGGGTGCGTCGGAGTTCTTCGGAGAACCCGAATTCGATACCTCGGAATTCCTTCGGACGGCCGCCGACGGGCGCGGTCTGGTCTCGGTGCTGGAACTTCCGGCGGTCCAGGACAAACCGCAGCTGTTCTCCACCTTCCTGATGTGGCTGCTCGCCGATCTCTACACCGACCTGCCGGAAGTCGGCGATCTCGATCGGCCGAAACTCGTCTTCTTCTTCGACGAGGCGCACCTGCTCTTCAACGGCGCCTCCAAGGCGTTCCTGGAGTCCATCACCCAGACGGTGCGGCTCATCCGCTCGAAGGGCATCGGGGTCTTCTTCGTGACCCAGACGCCGAAGGACGTGCCGGCCGACGTGTTGGCGCAGCTCGGCAACCGGGTGCAGCACGCGTTGCGCGCCTTCACCCCGGACGACGCGAAGGCGCTCAAGGCGACGGTGAAGACCTTCCCGAACTCCCCCTACGACCTGGAGGAACTCCTCACCGGTCTGGGCACCGGCGAGGCGGTGATCACCGTGCTCAGCGAGAACGGCGCCCCCACTCCCGTCGCGGCGACCCGGTTGCGTGCCCCGCAGTCGCTGATGGGGCCCGTGGACGCGGCGACCCTGGAGGGGGCCGTGAAGGCCTCGCTGCTCTACTCCCGCTACGCGGAGCCGATCGACCGCGAGTCGGCGTACGAGAAGATCAGCGCGGAGCAGGCGGCCGCCGAGGCCGAGGCGGAGGCCGCCGCCGCGGCGGCGGAGGCGGAGAAGGAGGCCAAGCAGGCGCAGAAGGCGGCCCGCAGTGCTCCCAAGCCCGATCCCTCGCTGGCCCAACAGGTCGTGGGCAGCGGCATGTTCCGCTCCCTGGCCCGGTCCATCGGTACTCAACTGGGCCGCGAGATCTCCCGGTCCCTCTTCGGTACGGCCCGCCGGCGCAAGTAGCCGGGGCCCGGTCGGGGGAGGCGAGGCGAGTCGAGGCGTATTCCAGTGAACCGGTTGCGGGACGCTTGGTGGGCGCTGACAGACTCGGGGCATGCGGACCGAACTCACCGACACCACGTCCAGCAAGATCGACCGGGCTCTGCTCGATGCCCGGCGAGCCGTCGGCAGTCCCGCGATGGGGCTGGTGCTGACGCTCGTCGTGGTCACCGACGAGGAGAACGCCTACGACGCGGTACGCGCGGCCTCCGAGGCCTCCCGCGAGCACCCGTGCCGCATCATCGCGGTGATCAAGCGGAGCACGCGCGGCCCGCGCAAGCTTCCGCCGAGCCGGCTCGACGCCGAGCTGCGGGTCGGCACGGACGCCGGTTCGGGGGAGATCGTGCTGCTGCGGCTGCACGGGGAGCTCACCGACCAGGCCGGCTCGGTCGTCCTGCCGCTGCTGGTGCCGGACGCCCCGGTGGTGGCCTGGTGGCCGGCCGACGCGCCCGCCGACCCGGCCCGGGACCCGTTGGGCGCGCTGGCCCAGCGCAGGATCACCGACGCGCAGGCGGCGGTGGACCCGGTCGCCGTCCTGGAGGAGCGCGCGCGGTCCTACGCCCCCGGGGACACCGACCTGGCCTGGACGCGGCTGACCCCGTGGCGTTCGCTGTTGGCCGCCGCCCTGGACCAGAAGCCGCTGCCGGTGACGGGCGCGGCGGTGGAGAGCGAGGCGGACAACGCGAGTGCCGAGCTGCTGGTGCGCTGGCTGGAGGGCCGGCTGCGGGTGCCGGTGCGCCGGGTGGTCACGGACGGGCCGGTCATCACCCGCGTCGTGCTGGAGACCGGCGAGGGCGAGATCCGGGTGGACCGGCCCGCGGGTGTGCTGGCCGGTCTGATCCTGCCGGGGTGGCCGGACCGCAAGGTGGCGCTCAAGGTCCGCAGCCTCTCCGAGCTGATCGCGGAGGAGCTGCGGAGGCTCGACGCCGACGAGGTCTACGCCTCGGCGCTGCGCGGGCGACCGGCCCAGGCCTCGCTCTCGGCGTAGTGGTTGTCGTACACCGGCTGGCTGTCGATGATGTCCTGCACGGTGGCCTCGCCGGCGCGGACCCGGCCGAGGAGCCGGTAGTAGTCGAAGCGCGCCATGCCGGGGGTGAAGCCGACGAGCACCTCGGCGGTCCGGCCGGCCGCCGGGGCGAAGGCGTGCTTCACGCCGGCCGGGACGCTGATGAAGTCGCCCTTGCCGAGGGTGTGGATCTCGTCGCCGACGAGGACGTCGAGCAGGCCGTCGGTGACGTGGAAGAACTCGGTGGCCTTGGTGTGGAAGTGCACCGGGGCGCCGGCCGCGCCGACCTCGAAACTCGCGGTGTTGCAGGTGAGTTCGGGGGTGTCGGTGAGGAGCGTGATGACGCTGCCCGGGCCGTCGGTGATGGTCTCGGCGGTGGCGGCGCGGGTGAGGTTCTCAGTCATGATCATGATCATAGGTGGGGGGTCTGACAACGGCCGAGCCGTTTTTCCGCACCGCCCGCCCTGGCCCTCGTCACTCTCTGCGGGCCTGTCTGCGGGCCTGTCTGCAGGCCGGGAGCCGTCAGCCCGCCGGCGGCTTCTTCGCCTTCGCCGCCTTCGCCGCGGCCTTGTGTTCCTGCTTGTACGCCCGCACCTTGGCCAGTGACTCCGGGCCGGTGATGTCGGCCGCGGAGCGGTGGATGTTCGCCGGGCCGTAGCCGCCGGCCGCCTCCCGCCAGCCCTTGGGGCGGACGCCGAACCGCTTGCCGAGCAGGGCCAGGAAGATCTGGGCCTTCTGTTCCCCGAAGCCGGGCAGTTCCTTGAGGCGCGCCAGCAGTTCGTCGCCGGTCGTCGCGTCCCGCCAGACGGCCTCGGCATCCCCGTCGTAGTGCTCCACCAGGTAGGCGCAGAGCTGCTGGATCCGCTTCGCCATGGATCCCGGGTAGCGGTGCACGGCCGGCTTCTCGCTGAGCAGGGCCGCGAAGGCCTCCGGGTCGTACGCGGCGATCACGTGCGCGTCGAGGTCGTCGGCGTCGAGGCGGCGGGCGATCGTGTGGGGTCCCGAGAAGGCCCATTCCATCGGCACCTGCTGGTCGAGCAGCATGCCGACCAGCGCGGCGAGCGGGCTCCGGCCGAGCAGGGCGTCCGCCTCCGGCTGCTGGGCCAGCCGGATGGTGATCTCCTTGTCCATGACTCCAGACTCCCCCGTGCGCGCCTTCCGCGCGCGGGCGGCACACCGGCGGCCTAGCGTGTGAACCGAGACGGGTCACGTCGTACACGACAGTCGTACCGACACAGGAGTCGATCGATCATGACTGAGTTCCCGGAAGGCGCTCCCTGCTGGGTGGACGCGATGTTCACCGACGTGGAGGGCGCGAAGAGTTTCTACGCCGACGTGCTGGGCTGGACCTTCGGCGACGCGAGCAGCGAGTACGGCAACTACACGCAGGCCTACAAGGACGGGAAGGCCGTGGCGGCCGTCGTCCCGCCGATGCCGGGGGCCGACGCTCCCTCGCAGTGGTGTCTGTACCTCGCCTCGTCGAACGCGGCGGCGACGGCGGAGAAGATCAAGGACGCGGGCGGCGAGCTGCTGATGGAGCCGATGCAGGTCGGCGCCTTCGGCACGATGGCCATCGCGAAGGAGCCGAGCGGCGCGGTGTTCGGGGTCTGGCAGCCGGGTGAGCACAAGGGCTTCGAGCGGATGGGCGAGGCGGGCTCGTACGCGTGGGCGGAGGTCTTCAGCCGGGACGTCGCGAAGGCCGACGCGTTCCTCCCGAAGGTCTTCCCCTACGGCGAGCAGCAGATGGACGCGGGTGACGACCCGGAGATGGCCGGCATGGACTTCAAGGTCTTCAGCCTGGGTGGCAAGGAGAACCCGGTGCTGGGCCGGATGAACATGGGGACCGACTTCCCGCCGGAGATCCCCTCGTACGTCCAGGTGTACTTCGGTGTCGACGACTGCGACGAGGCGGTCGCCAAGACGAAGAAGCACGGCGGGCATTTGCACTTCGGGCCGATGGACAGCCCGTTCGGGCGGTTCGCGGCGGTGACGGACCCGCAGGGCGCGGCGTTCGCGGTGATCGACATGTCGAAGACGACGGGCGAGATGCCGAAATTCGACTAGCCGAAGTTCGACTGGTGGAGGTGTGCGGCGGGGCTCCGGGGCCCCGCCGCGGCGACGGGGCGGCTACGGCAGGGCGGAGGTCACGCCGTCCACGATCATCATCCACATCGGTTGGGCGCCCGTGCCGAAGGCGGCAGCCAGGGCGTAGCCGACGGAGGCGTCCAGGGGCCGGAGGTCCGCGTCCTCCTGCCACTCGGCGATGACGAGCGCGTCGCCGTCGGCGGTGAAGTCCCCGAGGTGGGTGCCGTCGCGGGTGAGGCGACTGCCGGGGACGGAGTCCGGGACGAGGACGTAACGCGCGCCCTCGTGCTCGACCTCGACCCGGTACGAACTCCTGGTCAGGCGGCCCTTCGCCGGGAGCAGCGGGTTGGTCAGGCCGTCGATGGTCAGGGTGAGGTGTTCCGGGTCGCGGGTGCCTATGCGGACCTGCGGGTCCACCTCGGAGTCGGGGGCGCGGACCAGGGAGACCGGGGGGATCCCGGGGCCTTCGACCTCGACGCGTTCCTGGCCTTCGAGGCGGACGGTGATCGCGCCGAAACGCGTGTCCTCAAGGGTCGTCGGGAGTGCGTCGTCCACGGGCGGTCCTTCGGTGCGATCGGAACTCACGCCCCGGAACCGGATGTTCGGGACGTAAACGATCTTACGGTGAGGGTGCCCGGCCGGTCAGGCGGCGGAGCAGTCACAGCGACGGCAGTGAGGGCGACTCCTGCGTCGAGGTCGCGTCGGCCCCCGGCACGGTCCACGTCCGGGACTCGAAGAACGTCCCCGGACCCCGGCTCGCGCTCACGCCGCAGGCCTGGGCAGGCTTCGTGGCGTACGCCTCCCAGGCCTGAAACGGCTCGCGCGGGTCAGCGCCTGCGGGCCCGTGCGCGGCGCAGGAGGACGCCGACCGCCGCGCCGGCGAGGGCGATGACCACCACGCCCGCCGTGGTCCACCAGACGGTGTCGTCGGACTTCTTCGCCACCGGGGCGGTGGACGGGTCCGGAACCTGCGGGGTCGAGGCGGCGGGGGCGGACGGGGTCGGGGAGGCGACGGGGCTCGGCACCGTCGTGGGGGCGGTCGACGGCGCGGTCGACGGGGCGGGGTCGGTCACCGGAACCGCGATCTCGCTCTCTCCGTGTCCCAGGTCGGGGAAGCCCACGTCCACCGTGACCTTCCACGTGCCCGGCGGCAGTATCTCGGTCGTGGACCAGCCGCTGGGCTTGCCCGCGTCGCGGACCAGCCCCCAGGGGCCCATGGTGCGGGAGCCGTCGGGGTTGGTCGCGTTCACCGTGGCGGCCACGGCCTCCTCGACGGGATCCCCGTCGTTCTCCCAGGTGATCTCTGTGGTGACGTGCCCCTCGCGCTGTCCGGTGATCACCACCTTGACGGTGTCACCGTGCGCGTGCGCGTCGGTGGATACGGCCAGGCCCTGTGCGAGCAGCAGGAACAGGAACAGGAACGCGTGTCTGGTGCGCATCATCGCGGTACTCCGAAGTGCGGTGGGTCGAGATGAGGGAGCCGGCGGACGGCCCCGCGTGGGGAGGGGCCGTCCGCCGGGGGTTCACGAGGAGGGTCAGGCGGCCTTCTGGACCGTCCACGCCTGCGCCGCGCGGCCGTCCGCGCGCTGGAGGTCGAGCAGCCAGTTCCCGTAGTACGGGCGGTTGCTGACCGTCAGGGCGAAACCGCCGCCCGCGTCCGTCACGGTCACGGCGTTGCCGCGGGCGGTGACCCGCCACTTCTGCGCGCCGGAGTTCGTGCAGGGCTGCTGCGCGACCCACATGCCGGCCGCCGCCGTGCTGCCCGGCTGGAGGCACTTGCCGGAGACGGCGGAACGGATGCGGACGAGACCGCTGCCCGCGTCGTCGAAGTACCACTGCTGCTGGGCGTAGCCGTTGGCGCGGCCACCGACGAGGACCGTCCCGTCGGCGGTCCGGCCGCCCCACAGTTCGGCGTTCATGCCGGTGCTGCCGTTGCCGAGCAGGTAGCGGGTGTTCGGCTTGGTGGTGGCGCCGCCGCCCGTGCTCTTCGTACGGAACGTCGTGGTCTTGCCGGCGCCGCTGTCACGGCCCGCGGAGTCCCGCACCGACACGGCGATCTTGTACTCGCTGCCCGGCTTCAGGTTGTAGATCCGCAGGGTCTGGGACTGGGTCCAGGTCAGGTGCTTGCCGTTGAGCTGCACCTGGTACCAGGCGGCGCCCTCCACCTTCGGCCAGCTCACCACGACGGAGTCGGACTGGATCTGTCCGGCCGTGACCGTGGGGCCGCCCGTGGGCTTCTTGGTCGGCGTGGGCTTCGGGGTGGGGGTGGGCTTCGGGTTCGGGTTCGGGTCGGTGCCGCCCCCGCCGCCGCCGGCCGTGCGCATCAGGAACTGGTTGTCCGCGATGTTCCAGTGCGTGGCGAGGTAGCTGCCCGCCTTGGGACTGGTGTGGAAGTAGTCGTCGTGGTTGCAGTCCAGGATGTTCTCGGCCGCCTGGTTGGTGCAGACGTTGCGCATCTTGGGGTAGTACGGGGTGTCCGAGTAGCACATGACGTCCCACTCGTCCGTGCAGTGCGCGCCGCGGCTGGTGTTGGGGGCGCTGTTGTTGACCGCGCCGAGGTTGTGACCCAGCTCGTGCGCGGCGGTGTGGCCGCCCCAGCAGCCGGAGTCGGTACGGCCGTAGGAGGGGCCGAAGTTGCTCAGGTTGTCCTGGCCGTGGCGCTCGTCGCCGTTGAAGGTGCCGATGCCGCAGTAGACCTGCGTGTCCGCGAAGATCATGTACTTGCGGTCGCGGCGGTCGAGGCCCTTGCCGGCGAGCGCCTTGTTGCTCGCGCTGAACTCGGAGAGGGCCGACGCCGGAAGCTCGATGTTGAGCACGGTCGGCGTGCAGTCCGCGGCCGTCACGTAGCGGATGTGGCGGACGCCGCCGGTCTCCTTGGCGCTCGTGGAGTAGATGAGGTCCGCGTCGACGGCCCACTTGCGGAACGAGGCCACGTACTCGGAGTACCGGTCGCGGTCGGGGCCGTGTACGTAGACGACCTGGACGCGGTTGCCGGTGCTGCCGTCGCCGTCGCACTGGACGGTCTGGCCGGCGGGCCCTGCTGCGACCGCCTGGCCGGAGGCGGCCGAGGCGGCGGGGGCCGGGGCGGCCTTCGCGGTGTTCGTGGCCGCCTGCGCGTCGGCGGCGGGCGCGTCCTGGGCGCGCTTGCCGCCCTCCGCGGGGGCCGGGTCGTCGGACGCGGGGCGGGCCGGGTCGGCCGCGGGCGCCTTCGCCTTGACGACGGGCGGGATGTCCTTCTTGATGTCGACGCCCTTGGGCGGTGCGTCGGGGCCGTGGGTGCAGTGCCCGGCGTCGGTGCGGTAGACGCCGACGCAACGGTCGCCCTTCGGCGCGGCCTTGAGCCCGTCGTAGATCATGCCGCGGGCGTTCTCGTTGGCGGGCGCGTCCTTGATGACGGCCGGCTCGGCGTCCCGGGCGGGTGCGGCGGCGGGCGCGGGTATCTCCGCGGCGAGCGCTTCGGCCTGTGCGGGCGGGGACGCCTGGGCGTTGTCACCCAGTCCGGAGTAGGCGACGCCTCCCGCGATCACCGCCGCGGTGGCCATGGCGGCGGTGACGAGTATGAACCGGCGTGGCTTGCGCCGGTGTTCACGCCTTCTACGTCTGGACATGCGCACCTCAAATCGTGATGGGGGGTGGGTGCGCGGAAGCCTGCCAGAAGGGCGGTACGGAGAATTCGGACAAACGGGAATCGGCCCCAAGAAATCAGACCGTTACCTTCTGGTTTGATTTGATGAACTGTCAACTCCTGTGCAAACAAAGCGAGTTACGCGTGTAGCGACGCAAAGGTCCAGGCCTTATCGGGGAGGTCGTTATCAAATCGAGATAAAAAGTGGAAGCTTATTGACGACAATTCAGTCAGGGATTCACCTATCGCTCACCTGCTGAATTCTCGCGGTCACCAACCGTGAGGAAGCGTCCGGAGCGGGCCCCGGCCGCCCTCGGAGCCCATGTCGGAGCCCCCTCGGAGCCGCACCCCGGTCCGTGTCACGGCCCGCACCCCGGCCCGCGTCACGGCCCGCGTCACGGCCCGCACCCCGGCCCGCGTCGGAGTCCTGGTCAGAGCCCCAGGTTCGGCGGCGTCAGCGCACCGAACCACACGTGCGTGACCGCGCTGACGTAGCGCGCCCCGCAGCGGTCCGAGGGCACCACCAACTGACTGCCCGCCTCGTCGAGGTCCTCCCCGTCGAGGCGCGTCGCCAACAGGACCGGGGTGGCCCCGAAATCGGAGTCCAACTCCGCCCAGGACAGCACGCTGTGATGGCCGTCCCCGCCGCTCACCGCGATCAGGAAGCGGGAGCGGTCCTTGCGCCGCCGGGCGTCGAAGGCCGGGCCGGCGTGCGCGACGACGTCACGGAGCAGCGCGCCTTCGAACACGTGGTGCTGGGGGCCGTTCGTCGCACAGTCGAAGGTGACGGCGGCCTTGTGCTGTTCCCACTCCCGAAGGTCCGCGACGCTCAGGGTCGCCGGGTGATCGAGGTCCCCGTGCAGCATGAGTTCGGCCATGCGTACGTCATGCCCGGGCGGGTTCATTGCGGAACCTCATCTGCAAGGTTGATGCCGTGATACGAGCCGCAAGCGTGTCACGAGGCTTCGCTTTCGCCTTGCAGATCGCGTGTGGCGCCCGCTTTCTCCGCGATCTTCCGCCACACCACGTCCCGCGTCACCGGCAGCTCCGTGAACCGCACCCCCGTCGCGTCCCGCAGGGCGTTCGCGAACGCCGGCGCCACCGGGTTGAAGGGGCTCTCGCTCATCGACTTGGCGCCCAGCGGCCCGATCGCGTCCGAGGTCTCCATGAAGTGGACCTCCGTACGCGGCACGTCCGCGTACTGCGGCAGTCGGTAGCGGCGGAAGGCCGCCGTGGTCACCTCCCCGCGCTCGTCCACCCGTACCGTCTCGAACAGCGTCGCGCCCAGCGCCTGCGCCACACCGCCCTCCACCTGGCCGCGGCACTGCATCGGGTTCATCACCTTGCCCGCGTCGGCCGCGTGCACGCTGCGCAGGATCCTCATCTCGCCCGTGTCCGGGTCGACGGCGAGACGGAACCACTGCGCGTTGAAGGCGACCGAGCGCGGCGAGCCGCCCCAGTGCCCGTCCGCCGCGATCTCGTCGAGCTTCCCCTTGTCGTACGCGGCCTCGTACAGCTCCTTGAGGGTGAGCACGCGGCCCGCGCAGTCGAAGGCCTCGGCCCGCAGCTCGCACAGGTGCCGCGCCACGCCCGTGTGACGGGCCGCGAAGGTCCGGAGCCGCTCCGCGAGGGAGTTGGCCGCCAGCATCACGGCCTTGCCCGCCACGACCGTGCCGGCGGATCCGAACGCCCCGGTGTCGTGCCGCACCACGTCCGTGTCCGATTGGCGGACCGCGATCCGGTCGACCGTGGTGTTCAGCGCCCCGGCGGTGATCTGCTTGTGGACGGTGGTGGTGCCGTTGCCGAACTCCGCCGTGCCGGCCGCGATGTCGTACGTCCCGTCGCGCAGCAGGGCGACCCGCGCGTCCGCGTAGTGGCCGCCCGGCGGGCCGGTCGCGATCATCGCGACCGCCGTGCCCTGACCGGTGAGCCAGCCCTCCGGGACATCCTCGTGGCTGCGGTCCTCGGCGATGGCCTTGCGGACGACGTCCATGCACTGCTTCATCCCGTACGAGGCGATGAACAGGTCCTCCTCGTGGCCGATCGGGGTCACCAGGTGGTCGCCGGCGCCGATCACGTTCTTCTCGCGCAGTACGAGCGGGTCCATGCCGAGCTTGACGGCGAGCTCGTCCATCACCGATTCGAGGGCGAAGAGGACCTGGCCCAGGCCGTAGCCGCGGAAGGCCCCGGCCGGAACGCCGTTGGTGTAGACGGAGTACGCCTCCACCTCCTTGTTCGGCGCCTTGTACACGGCGAAGGACTCGCCGACGCTGTGGAACATGACGGCCGGGCCGTGGTTGCCGTAGGCGCCGGTGTTGGAGACGACACGGATGCGCAGCGCGGTGAGGGTGCCGTCGGCCTTGGCACCGACCTTGATGGTGATCTTGAAGGGGTGGCGGGTGGTGGCACCGTGGAACTGCTCGGCCCGGGTGAACTCGAGTTTCACCGGCCGCCGCAGCTTCAGGGCGGCGAGGACCACGATGTCCTCGGTCAGCATCTCCTGCTTGCCGCCGAACCCGCCGCCCACCCGGCCCGCGACGACGCGGACCTCGTCCTCGTTCAGGTCGTAGAGGGCGCACAGCGCCCGCCGGGTCAGGAACGGCGCCTGCGTGGAGGAACGGACGGTGATGCGCTCGCCGTCGCCCTCCTCCTTGGGCTCGAAGTACGCGACGCTGCCGTGGGTCTCCAGGCTGGCGTGCTGCACGCGCTGCGTCTGGAAGGTCTCCTCGTGGACGACGTCCGCCTCCGCGTACCCCTTCTCCATGTCCCCCAAGGTGTTGTGGACCTCGCCGCACACGTTGTTCTCGGCGCGGAAGATCCCCGACTCGGGCCCCTTCGGGTGCAGGACGGGGGCGCCCGGAAGCATGGCCTCCTCCGGATCGATCACGTACGGCAGTTCCTCGTACGTGACGACCACCCGGCGGCAACCCTCCTCGGCCGCCTGCTCGCTGTCGGCGACCACGGCCGCCACCCGCTGGCCGACGAAGCGGACCACGTCGTCGAGGACGCGGGTGTCCATCGGGTCCTCGGTGGGATGCTCGTGCCGGGCCGAGGAGTAGAGCCGCTCGGGGGCGTCGTGGTGGGTGAGGACCGCGTGCACCCCGGGCACCTGGAGGGCGTCGCGGGTGTCGATGGCGACGATCCGGGCGTGCGGGTGCGGGGAACGCAGCAGCTTCATGTGGAGCAGCCCCGGCACCTCCACGTCGAAGGTGTAGCGGGCCGTGCCGGTGACGACGAGCGGACCGGCCGGGGCGCCCAGGGACTTGCCCACCGCCTGACCCGCCTCCGGTTCCTCGACGTGCTTCACCCCGTGCACGGCGTCCTCGATGGCGCGATAACCGGTGCAGCGGCAGATGTTGCCCTTGAAGGCGCGCGGCAGGTCGTCCAACTTGCCGTCGTCGTGCGCGGTGCCCCGCTCGGCCTGGAGCGCGGCCGTGGTCATCAGGAACCCGGCCGTGCAGAAGCCGCACTGGAAACCCTGCGCGTCGAGGAACTGCCGCTGCACCGGGTGCAGTTCGCCGCCCGGCCGGGCGAGACCCTCGACGGTCGTCACCGAGCGGCCCTGGGCGCGTACGGCCGGATACAGGCAACTGTGCACCGGCCGCCCGTCGACGTGCACGGTGCAGGCACCGCAGTCACCCTGGTCGCAGCCCTTCTTCACGCCGAACCAGCCGCGCTCGCGCAGGTACGTGCGCAGGCACTGGCCGGCCCGGGGCTCCTCCGTGAACTCCCGCTCGTTGACCTCGATCCGGTAGCTCTCGGGCGCGTCGGTGCTCATCGGGATCCCTCCTGGTGGTCGTGGGCCGGTACGGGGACGGGGGCCGGTTCGAGGGCGGGGGCCCCGGAGGCAGGGGCCCCGGTGGCAGGGACTCCGGGGGCGGAGGTCAACTCGCGGCGGATCTCCTCGGCGAGGCGAAGGGCCATGTGGCGCCGCCAGTCCGGCAGGCCGTGGATGTCGTCGAACCACTCCTCGGCGCGGACGGCCGAGTCGATCGCCTCCCGCAGCTCGGCCGCGGTCGGCGGCAGGGCGAACCAGAACCGGAACGGCCGGGTGGTCGCGGCGGAGACCGTCACCGTCAGCGAACCGTCCCGCGGATCGGCCGCCCCGATCACCAGCGCGCCGGAACGCCCGAGCCCGTACAGCGACGCCTGCCGGAAAGCCGTACGGCATTCCAGCGCACGGGCCGGGACCCGCACGGAACGCAGCAGCTCGCCGTCACGGAGGTCCTTGACGCCCGCGCCGAGAATGAAGTCGACGACGGGCAGCCGACGGGTCGCGCCGTCCTGACCCTGGAGCAGCACCTCGCCGTCGAGGGCGGCGGTGAGGGAGATCATCGGGCCGGCGGGGAGGCCGTTGCAGAGGTTGCCCCCGACGGTGGCCATGTTCCAGATCTTGAAACTGGCGAGGAAGGCCCGGCAGCACTGCTCGATCAGCGGGGCGGCGGCCTTCGGCAGCGAGCGGCCGAAGCGGGACAGCTCGGTGATGGTGCAGGTCGCCGCGATGTCCAGCGCACCGTCCGGCCGCCAGGACAGGGGAGGCCAGCCCATCCGGGAGAGGTCGATCAGCCGGCGCAGGTGCGGCTGCGGCTCGGAGAAGAGGTACGTGCCCCCGCCGAGCCAGGCGTCACCCGGCCGCCAGGGCTCCCGGCGGCGTGCGTCGCGCACGTCGAGCACCGTGTTGAGATCCACTTCGCGCCACCGGCCTCTCCCAGGGGGTTTTCAGTCAGTGAAGCAACGCGGACGGGGCCGGGACGACTGGTCCCGGCCACGGAAAGCAACCACCCGGAGGCAGCGCGCCCTGGAGGATCAACCAAGAGGCCGGCCGGGCTCCTGCCCTTGCATTTACGATGGGCTTTCTCGTATTCACCTGGCGAATGTGGGTGGCTGCCCACCGCAAGGAGTCCCCTGCCATGCACGTCCTCGACCTGCTCCAGTCCGACAATCTCGGCCTCACCCTGCTCTGGGGCGATGAGGCCCTTCTCGGCCAGGAGGTCAGCGGGGTCACCGCCACCGACCTGGAGGACCCCGGCCGTTTCCTCGGCCCCGGCGAACTCGTCCTGAGCGGACTCGTGTGGTGGGCGGACGGCGACCTCGCCAAGGCGGACCGTTTCGTCTCCGCCCTCGCCCACGCCGGGGCCACCGCCCTCCTCGCCGGCGAGGAGACCCACGGCAGAGTCCCCGACGAACTGGTGGCGGCCTGCCGCGCCCACCGCGTCCCCCTCGTCGCCGTCCCCGCGAAGACCAGCTTCCGTGCCGTGACCGAGGCCGTGTACCTGCGCCAGTGGGGGGACCTCAGCCGCCGCCCCACCCGGCTCTTCGCCCTCCCCGAGAACGTCCGCAGCGAACTCAGCCACCTCCTCGAAGACGGGGCCGGCCCCGCCGAACTCCTCGACCGGGCCTGCGCCCACCTGGGCCGGGTCGCCTGTTACCTGGTGACCGCGAGCGGCCGCACCGTCGCCCGTACGCCCTCCGCCCCCGCCATCCCCGCCCAGCGCGCGACCACTGCCCGCGGCGGCGTCCCGTCCCGGACCGGCGCCCCGTCCCGGACCGGCGTCTTCCTGCGCATCGAGTCCGACAGCTCCCCCTACGACGCCTGGCAGCTCCACGTGCCCGACGCCGACGCCGCCCCGCCCCGCGTCCTCCACGAGATCGCCGAGGTCATCGCCCAGTACCGCGACGGCCAGGCCCGCCGCGTCGCCGCCGCCCGCGCCGCCGCCGAGGAACTGGTCCGCGTCCTGTCCGGGGACCCCGACCCGGCCACCCTCGACGACGCGCTGACCGCCGCCGGGCTCCCGCTCGGAGGTCCGTACCGCGTCCTGACCGCCACCTCGGGCGACGCCCTCGCCGAAGCCCTGCGCCACCTCGACACCGTCCCGTCCGCGGTCGGCGCCTCCACCGCCGTCCTCTACGAGGACCCCGCCGCCGGACTCGACGTCCCCGCCCTGCTCCGCTCGGTGTGGCCGCTCGTCCGCGCCTGCGCCGACCCCGACGTGGACCTGCGCCTCGGCGCGGGCACCCGCGCCTCCACGGCCGAGGCGCTGCGCGCGTCCCTGAACCAGGCCCGCTTCGCCCTCACCGCGGCCGACGACGACGTCCCCGTACGCGGAGTCGAGCAGTTGGACACCCTCACCGAACTGCTCGCCGGGGTACCGCCCGAGGTCCGCACCGTCTTCGCGGCACGAACCCTGGGAGCACTGGGCGACGGCATGCTCCGGGAGACGCTGGAGGTGTTCCTCGCCAACAACTGCTCCTGGGCGCGCACCGCCGAAGCCCTGCACCTGCACGTCAACACCGTCCACTACCGCATCGAGCGCGTGGAGACCCTGACCGGCCGCGACCTCTCGCGCCTCGACCACAAACTCGACCTGTACGCGGCGCTGCGCTGCGGGTGAGCGGGGGCCGTCGAGAGGGCGGGGCCCGTGTGCGGCCGGCGGGCCTCAGACCAGGTCGATGTACACCTCGGTGGACTTCACCCGCGCCGTGACGCACACCCCCACCGCGATCCCGAGCTGTTCCACCGACTCCCGCGTGACGACCGAGACGACCCGGTGCGGACCCGACTGGATCTCCACCTGGGCCGCCACGTCGTCGACCCGGACCGCCGTCACGATCCCCGCGAACGAGTTCCGCACCGAGGTCGCGACGGCCCCGGCGACCGGCGCCGGGCTCGCCGCCCGCTCCTTGGCGAAGGCGGCGAGCGCCACCCCGTCCACGGTCCGCGTCCCGTCGGGCGCGCGGTGGGCGGGCAGCCTTCCGGCGTCCGCCCAGCGGCGGACGGTCTCGGGGCTGACGCCCAGCAGGTTCGCGGCCTGACCCATGGAGTACGACGGCACGCCCGCAGCCTAGTGCGGGATCTCGGCGGGGATTCTCGGCCGGGGGTCTCGGCCGGGGGTCTCGGCCGGGGGGTCTCGACCTAGCGGGCGGCGCCCGCGCGGGCCGCCGCGTCGGTCTTGTACGGGGCGAAGCCGGCGTTGTCCTTGCAGCCGAGCTCCTCCCAGGTGCTGATCTTGGTCGCCGGGTCGGTGTAGGTCAGGCGGTACTTGCAGGCGCCCTTGATGTAGCGGCCCTTGACCCCGCCCGGGAAGTCGATCTCCTTGTTCCAGAGGTACGGCGAGTTGTAGTTGTTCAGGTGCGCGGTGGCGTTCACGTCGATGCCGCCGGGCGCGTAGATCTCGTAGACCCAACCCGTTTTCTCGGCGCCGTAGGTCGCGAACTTCTGCGCCACCCACTTCTCGCACGTGGTGCTCAGGTGCGCGCTGTTCTGCCCGCCGCCCTTGACGATGTACTCGGCCAGCGGGGTCAACTGGTCGCCGCGCGGCGTGAATCCGGTCTCGAAGATCTCCTCGACGGTCTCCCGCGTGTCACCGCGCCACAGGGTGTTGGTGTCACTGCGCCACTGCCAGCGCTCGTTCGCCGCGGCGGCCGCGACGGGGCGGGCGATCCTCGGGTTGGTCGTCGTGCGCCACCAGTCCCAGGCGCGGTACTCGACGGTCGGCCCACAGGGCGAGGTCAGGTCGTCGACGGCGAGCGCCACGGGAGCGGCGGACGCCGCGTGCGCGACGGGCGCGAGGGGCGCCGCGTGCGCGGCGACGGCCGGGGCGGCGGCCGCGGCGGAGACGAGGGAGACGGCGGCGAGGACCCGGAGAGCGGCCTTCAACATGGTGGGGAGCCCATCAGTCGATCAACATGACGGGCCCTGTTATAGGCGCGACGATCCACCCCTCCCGGGCACGGTCCGGCCGATCCACCCACTCGGGTGGAACAGTCGTACTGGGGAAAGGATCCTTCCCCCGCCCCCTTCCCTTCCCCCGCCCCCTTCAGCCGTCAGATCTCGTCGGCGTGCGCGCCGGTCTCGGCGCCCCTGAGCGGCCTGCTGGTGCTCAACCAGGGCCGCTCAGGCCCGGCCACGGCATCGGTGTCCACCGTGAGGTGCAGGCGCGTGCCACCCTCCGGCGCCGGATAGCTGCGCTGCTCCGTGGCGCCGAAGAAGTGGCGCAGGACCTCGGCGACCGCGCGGGCGGCCTCGGGGGAGGCGGCGACGATCCGGACCTCGGCGCGCCCGGTCGTCGGCGGGTACTCGGTACGGGGCATCAGGACGTCCGGCCCGATCCGCCGGCCGCGGCCATGCCGGCGGCCGTCCCCAAGGCGGCCGCCCCCAGGGGGATGGCCTCCACGGGCATCACGGGCAGCCCCGGCCGCCGCACGCGAGGGCTCGCGTGCGGGTCCCCGAGCGGCTCCCCGAAGGGCGACATGCACGCTCCGCCCTCCGTCTCCCAGGAGACCTCCCAGTCCGCCTCCCGGCGCTGCGCCTCGCGCACACCGCGCCCGATGACGGCCTCGTTGGCCATCAGGGTGCCGGCGCTCAGCATGCTGCCCGGAAGCGCGGCCGCCGCCAACAGCCGGGCCGCCGAGGCGGGCGCGGTCTCGGGCGGGATCACCAACAGGTCCCAACGGCCGACGGTGAAGGACAACAGGATCAACTTGTCGGGATCCTGCTCGACGAACCGTCCGACGTGAACGATCCGCCCCGAGACGTCCACCCTCGGGGGGACGACCGGCCAGTGCGTCGGGTTCACGGTGACGCGGGTGATCCGCCCCCAGAGTTCGTCGAGCGCCGCCAACAGGGGCGGGAGTTCGACGGCGAGGTCGCGGGAGTGGGGCCACCACGCCCCGTCCAAGGCGGTGACCAGCGCGGACCGCGGAGTGAGGCGAAGACGCGCCGCCATCGCGAGCGCCGGCGCGAGGTCGTGATGCGTGGTCCGTCCGAGGGGCATGCTTTCGAGGGTCGTGTTCATGACGCGAACCGTCCCCCGGGCCACGCGTCGGCAGCCCGGCGTCTCGTGATCGCCGGAAACGACACTCGCCTGCGGCCGGTGTACGAAAAGCTCCCGGTCCTTCGACTGTACGCCCGTACGACGCCCCGGGAACCTCCCACGACCAGGCACTTTCCCGCCCGCACTCCTCCCAGCCCGCTCATCCGCCCGACCGGTCGGGCCCCTGCGGGGAGCACGCCCCCGGAGTACCGTTGAACCACGAAGCCAGCGCCCGACCGGCGACGACACCGCCTTGCGGTACGGCCGACGGTCGAGCACGCCCTCCCCCCGAGACGGGCGAACCACATGGCCGACTCAGAGACCCACCACCACTACGAGCTGCTTCTCCCGGACGAGATCCACCACACGGTGAAGCCCGGCACGGCGCTGCTCCGACTGGAGACCACGCACACCCGGGAAGGCGTGCTGGACGGCGCGTGGTGGCCCCGTTCGAGCGACCCCGTGGCCGAGCTGCCCCAGCTGATCTCGGTCCTGACCAGCCACCTCGGCCCGATCAGCCGCATCGGCCTGGACGCCTCGACCTGGCAGGACATCCCGACCCGCCTGGTCGTCGACGGCCACGTCGTGCACCTCGTCTCCGACCCCGTCGGCGACGACACCGTCCTCATCACCCGCGGCGACAACGACCACTTCGCACTCCTGGTCGTCCCCCCGAAGACCCGGCCCGCCGCCGCCCGCACCGCGATGGCCCGAGCGGTCCGCGCCGACAACACCACCCCCGCGACCCAGATCCTCATGGCCGTCACCATCGAAGCCCCCAACCCGGAGCCCCAGGCTCCCGAGTCCCCCACCCCCGAGGACTCCGAGGACTCCGAGGACGACACACCGACCCCGGTCGCCTGACGCCCGCCCGCTGAGGCGGGGCGCGCCTCGGCGGGCGGGCGTCGCCGCGTCGAACGTTTCCGGGCGTGCGGTGTGCACCGCTCGGTCGCTCCGGTGGTTGCCGCCGCACGTGCCAGGCACTCTCGCTCACCGCGCAGTCGAGTGACTCGGGATCGCGACCCGTCGAGCCGATCAGTGATCAACCCCCACTGACGAATCGATGTTCAAGCCATGTCCGGCAGCATCGACTCGATCAGCGTCCATAAGTGCCGGCCACGACCCACGTCCGATTACTTTCATCCTCCCGAACGGCGGGAGCGTCCCACTGGTAAAGACTGACCAGGTCGTCTCAGCGAGATTCCGATGCGGGATGGGATCTAAAGAATCATGTCCACTTCTTCATCGATTCTCAGAAGTTGGTCGTGACTCACGTCCGGTACGGCGTACTGGTTTTCCCGAGCTTTACGCAGAAACTCCTCCGGTAGTGCGAGGTGATAGTGCGCAAGGTAAAAGAGGATGTCCGCACGCCACACCCATTCTCCGTCGGTGACGATGTTATCGCCGCCGAGGATGCGATTATCGGATCCGAGGATGTCCCCGACTGCCCCCATGAATACGATGAGCTCGCGCCCGGTTCCTAGATATCGCGCTACGTCGGCTTCATCTGCCGCCGGGTGCTGTCGGATGAAGTCACGAATGCTTCCCGCATGCGTGCCAGCCTTTTCGGGCCAAAACTCTTGGTAGAAACCGAGGATTTTCATGCCATCACTTTCATGAATACGGTCTACTGGGCTACGGGAAGGAATGTGCGCCAGTATCCATCGCCATAGATCTTGGGCGTCTGGCCGGGCCCTCCCAGCATGCGCACACCAACCTTGTCGGTAGGAGCGAGTACGGGTACTCCCAGCTGGTTGGCCACACTCTGAGCGGCTGGCACTTCCCTCACACCGTCACCGACCGTTCCTGTGTGACAGGAAATAAGTCGTACCGGCCCTCCAGTGTAGCTGGGGTTATTCTGGATGGCCTCAACTATATGCGTGGGGTTTGTGTTGCCCGCAGAGAATCCCTTGCCGGAGGCGTTGATTCGGCCAGGTTCAAAATACCCTTGATTGTTGCCGTGAATCACCACATCATGATATCCGGGCTTCGGGGCCACCAGGTCAAAGTTAGTCATGGTGCTCGAGTCGTAACCTATACCCGTTGACCCCTTTCTGTAATAGACGGGGTCACCGGTGGAAAGATATGAGCCGGGTGGTAGTTTGGGATGTACTGCGACAGTGGAATCCTCTTGGTTTTTCAACCACCAATCCCGACGAGTCCCCATGTTCGCTGGTGCCGGGGGAGGCTGCGGGGGGCCATATGCCAGATCGGCCAGAGCCAGGCGTGGTGCCGTCACTCCCGGCACTTCGCCTGGGAGAAGACTTTTCCAGCCTCCTGCTTCGACCACGGCCTGTGCGCTGCCGCCGGCGGCTCCAAACATTCCGCCGTAGAGCATTCCATCGGTTGCCGCGCGGCTCGCTTCGTCGAGCCTGAAACCGTTCTGAAGGCCTGCGGCGATCTGGAGGGGTTGGGCGACGGCGAGGTCGACGGTGACGGATTCGATGCCCGTGACGGCCGCAACTGCGAAGGCAGTGCCGGCGATGGTGGCGACCTCGGTGGTGAGAGCCACTCCCACGGTCGCCGCGAGTTCGACGATGGTGGCGGTGGCTGCCGCCGCGGCGACTTCGGTGGCGCCGAGGGTGAAGAATGCCAGGGCCGTGCCGGCGACGATGACGGCCCCGGCGATCTCCAGTTCGCGGTCGAGCCTCTTCTTCGCGTCGGCCACGGCATCGGCGTACTGGTCGATCCCGGCCGCCAGGGACCGGGGGCCGTCGACGAGATCCTGGAGCCACCCCTTCTTGTCGTGGTAGTAGCGGGCCCAGAAGGGATCGGCGAAGGCGGAGATGGCCTCGCCGGTGTTGTGGTGGATCAGTGTCTGAGCGGCCTTGTTGGCGGCTGCCGCGACGTCTTCCATGTCGTCGGCGAACGCCCGCCAGGCGTTCGCGATGTCACGCAGCTTGCCGACGTCGGCTGCGGGCCACTCGATTCCGGTGACGTCGGTGACGACCTCCCTGACCTTGTCACCGGTACTCACTGCTGGTGCCCCCGGTCGTCGGGCCCGCTGCGGGGCTCGGGCGCGACCTTGCGGAACATGGCCTCGACCAAAGCATCATTTTCGATGTGCCCGTCCGCCATGTCGGTCATCGCCGTATGGATGCTCGCCAGGCCGTCCCTGATGATGTCCGCGGACCTCTCCATCCGGGCGACGATCGGCCCGTACTTGTCGTGGAACTTCCTTCCCGGGTCATCGTCTCCCCAGGCAGCCCCGGCTTTCGCCAGCGACGTCTGAAGCGTGCCCAGCGCCCGGCCGAGCGCCTCGCTCTGCTCGTGGAACGTCGGTGCTGTCGCCTTCAGATCATCGGTCTTTATGTCGAGGATCTTGCCATCGTCACCCACGCGGGTCCCCTCCCGTTCGCACTCGCGGCCGTATGACCTCAACCGCGACTGGTGTTCGCAACTGAGGCTAGCCTCGAGCCGGGCAGGGGCATCGGTGGGCTGTTCCGTGAACCAGGCCTACACAGAGAGCAGTTGACCGCCGCCTACTGCGGCAGCGTCACATGCCCCTCGTACTCGTACAGGGTCCAACTCCTCCGATACTCATGCTGTCCGGAATCGTCAGTCAGATATGCGCCCCGTCCCAGACTCAGGCCCTCATACCATCCGGGTTCCGGCCCCGATCGGCCCAGGTGGCAGACCGCATGTTGCCGAGCGTGTGCCTTCGGGCGGACCTGTCTGCGACGACGCGGGAACCGCCCGCGACCTGGCCCGCCAGGCATACCTTGAACTCGCCGAGGTCGATCCGCAGGCGCCCCGGGGGGTTGCGGGCGTACTCGCGCAGCTGGCGCTCGCCTCCGCGATGGCCCACGGGCGGGTGTGCCAGGTGTGGCGCAGATAGGCGTCCAGCGCGCGGCTGCGCCGCTCCGCCGTATCGTCCGCGGGTTGGCCGAGGTAGGCGCGCAGCACCTGATCAAGCTCGCCGTAGCGCCGGTTGTGTTCGAGGGGTTTCATGGACACGGTCCGTCGCCTCTACGGGGAGAACGGGACGGTGGTCAGGACGACGAATCCGTGCGGCCGGCGGGCTCACGGCGCAGGATGACCCGGGCGGCGCGGACATCGACGGGTTCCCGCCCGGCGAGCAGCATCGCCTTGAGCTGCATCCGGCCGACGGGCTCCTCACGGGATGGTCAGGCGGCCTCAAGGGTGAGGCGGGCCCGCGTTCCCTGGGCGAGCCGGCGGTGGATGACCTGCTCGTTGGCGGTCACCACCTGCTGGGTGGCCCACTGAGCGGTCTCCCGGTCGGGGTAGGCGGCGGATCGGGTCAGCATCGGATCACTGTCTCAATTCGCGTTGAACGACCAGAAGACGCCAACCTCGTTCGCGGACACCGCGATCAGGCCGAGATCCATCATGAGATCGGTGAACTGGTGGCCACCTTCGAGGTCCCGCGCGAGGAAGTCGGGAGCGCCGCTCGTGCGCGCGAGGTCGGAGGAGGTCCAGAACACCGCGTCGGGGCCGAACCGATCCAGCACGGTCCGGGCGTCCGCGAGCACCATGTTCCGGTCCTCACGGAACCGGACCGGGGAACCCTCGAACCACCACTCCTGCGCGAACGAGGCGAGCAGCCCGGCGGCGGCACCCTGCGTGATCGGCCGGAGCCCGGAACGCACGTCCCCGGCGGTCAGCGCACGGAACGGGTACGCAGGACGGACCGTCCTGCGTGCTTCCTCGTCCATCTGCCACTCCAGGGCGGACCAGCCCCGCGGGTCGGGGACCGCTCGTTCCATGACCGCGAGTACGTCCTCGGCCCAGTCCTCGTGCAGCCGGGCGCCGCACCTGGCAAAGGTGTAGACGTCCTCCAGGAGCCGCACCAGTGCGGCTTCCCAGGCGTGGCCGTCAGGGGCGTTCTTCATCATGGTCCCTGGCGGTCCTTCGGTCGCGGCGAGGGCATCGACCTGTCGATGACATAGGGGGATCGAGGTTGGAATCGTACGTGGACGACCCAGTCGTCGAAGTCGTCCGGCCCCGTTGACGTGTCGCCGCGTGCGCGTTCGCTCCGGTAGGCGGGAGTGCCGCCCACGACCGCGTTCACCTTCATGGCCAGGTGGGGGTCGGTGATGCCCCAGAACTCGGCGGCGAGGCGGTGGTTCAGTGGGCGAAGTGGAACGGGCCGGCGGCATCCAACAAGAACGTCTTGCCCTGGCGGCGGCGACCGTAGACCACTCCCAGGGTCGCTCCTGGCTGAGGATCGGTGATGAACCGGGTCAGCGCCGACCACTCGTCGTTCCGGTCGAACATCTCGGCAGGCTTGTCCAACCCAAAGCGGCAACCGTGGTTCGGGCCCTGACCTACCACCGCGCCCGCGCCGCGAACCATCCGTGGTCGTTGGTCCGGAAGCGGTCCGACCAGACGTCGTGGCGGCTGGCACGGGAAGTCGGGCCGGGGCATCTGGGGGCCTCGGAGACGGCCCATGTGGACAAAGACCAGGACAGCGAGGTCTGAGGAACGACGAAGGGCCCCACCGCAAGCGGTGGGGCCCTTCGTCGTATTGCCCGGTGAGAGCAATGGCGGAGGATACGAGATTCGAACTCGTGAGGGGTTGCCCCCAACACGCTTTCCAAGCGTGCGCCCTAGGCCACTAGGCGAATCCTCCGGGGCAAACAATACAAGACGTTCAGGGGTGCTCGCGAACGTGATCGTCGGGCGGTGGATCGGGAGCGGTCCGGAGAGGATCCGAGGCGGTGAACCGGGGCGGAGCCTGGAGCGATCCGCGAGCGATCCGGGTGGGGCGTCGCGCGCGATCACGGGAGCGATCCGCGGGTGATGGCGGGAGCCATACGCGAGCGATGCCGCCGGCCCCCCCCACGACCGGCGAACGGACCCGGACCGACCCCCAGGCGACCGACGAACCGACCCGCGACCGACCCGCGACCGACCCCCAGGCGACCGACGAACCGCCCCCCAGCCGACCCGCGACCGACCGGCGCCGCGGCCCGGGTCGATTCCGGGTCGCTTCATCGGCTAGGGTGGGGCCAGCCCCTCACGTGGCGCTATCTCACCCAACTCCCCCAGGGCCGGAAGGCAGCAAGGGTAAGTGGGCTCTGGCGGGTGCGTGAGGGGCGTTTTGCGTTCCTGGGCGGCCTCGGCGGGCGATCCGCGGCCTCGGCGGGCGATCCGCGGCCTCGGCAGGCGATCCGCGGCCTCGGCGGGTGATCCGCAGGGCCGGCGGGCGGCTCTTGTCGGTGGGCCCGGATAACCTCGTATACGTGTCGTCCCTTGCGCTGTACCGCCGCTACCGCCCCGAGTCGTTCGCCGAGGTCATCGGTCAGGAGCATGTCACTGCACCGCTGATGCAGGCCCTGCGGAACAACCGGGTCAATCACGCGTACCTGTTCAGCGGTCCACGAGGGTGCGGCAAGACCACCAGCGCGCGCATCCTGGCCCGCTGCCTGAACTGTGAGCAAGGTCCCACGCCGACCCCCTGCGGGGAGTGCCAGTCCTGCAAGGACCTCGCGCGCAACGGCCCCGGGTCCATCGACGTCATCGAGATCGACGCCGCTTCGCACGGTGGTGTGGACGATGCCCGTGACCTGCGGGAGAAGGCCTTCTTCGGGCCCGCCTCCAGCCGCTACAAGATCTACATCATCGACGAGGCCCACATGGTCACCTCGGCGGGCTTCAACGCCCTGCTGAAGGTGGTCGAGGAGCCGCCGGAGCACCTGAAGTTCATCTTCGCCACGACCGAGCCGGAAAAGGTCATCGGCACCATCCGGTCCCGGACGCACCACTACCCCTTCCGGCTCGTCCCGCCCGGGACCCTGCGGGACTACCTGGGCGAGGTCTGCGGGCGCGAGGGCGCCACCGTCGAGGACGGCGTGCTGCCGCTCGTCGTGCGGGCCGGCGCCGGGTCGGTGCGTGACTCGATGTCGGTGATGGACCAGTTGCTCGCCGGCGCCGCCGAGCAGGGTGTGACGTATGCCATGGCGACGTCCCTCCTCGGTTACACCGACGGATCGTTGCTCGACTCCGTCGTCGACGCCTTCGCCGCCGGGGACGGGGCCGCCGCGTTCGAGGTCGTCGACCGCGTGGTGGAGGGAGGCAACGACCCCCGCCGGTTCGTCGCCGACCTGCTGGAGCGGCTGCGCGACCTGGTGATCCTGGCCGCCGTCCCCGACGCCGGGGAGAAGGGGCTCATCGACGCCCCCGCCGACGTCGTCGAGCGGATGACGGCCCAGGCCTCCGTCTTCGGCGCCGCCGAGCTGTCGCGCGCCGCCGACCTCGTCAACACCGGGCTCACCGAGATGCGGGGCGCGACCTCGCCCCGGCTCCAGTTGGAGCTGATCTGCGCCCGCGTGCTGCTGCCCGCCGCCTTTGACGACGAGCGGTCCTTCCAGGCCCGCCTGGACCGCCTGGAGCGCGGCGGTTTCGCGGCAGCGGCCGCCGGCGCGCCGGCCGCGATGCCCGCCATGGGGTACGTCCCCGGGCCCGAGGCCCACGGCATGGCACCGGCCGGACCCGCCGGAGGCATGGCCGCCGCCCGCGCGGCCGTCCGGGCCCCCGAACCGGAGCCCGCGCCCGCGACACCCCCGCCCCCCGTCCAGGCCCCGGCCGCCCCCGCCCCGGCGGAGACGCCCGCGACACCCGCACCCGCGCAGGCGCCCGCCACCGCACCCGGTGCCTGGCCCGGCGCCGCCCAGCCGGGCGCCGGCGCCCGGACACCCGCCCCCGCCGCGGCCCAGCCGGGCGCATGGCCCGGAGCCGCGAGCCCCGCCGCGGCGGCCCAATCCCCCGCCCCGGCAGCCCCGGCTCCCGCCGCCGGCGCCTGGCCCAGCGCCACCGCACCCGGATCGGGCGCCCCCGCACCCACGGCCGCTCCCGCCCCGGCCGCCGCCCCGAGCGGCCCCGCGCCCGCCATCCCCTCGCCCGGCATGGCCGCCGGAGCGGGCCAGGTGCAGGCCATGTGGCCCGGCGTCTTGGAGGCGGTGAAGAACCGCCGCCGCTTCACCTGGATCCTGCTCAGCCAGAACGCCCAGGTCACCGGGTTCGACGGAACGACGCTGCAGCTCGGCTTCCCCAATGTCGGAGCCCGCGACAACTTCGCGAGCAGCGGCAGCGAGGACGTCCTCAAGGCCGTCCTCGCCGAGCAGTTCCAGGTCAACTGGAAGATCGACGCCGTTGTCGGCGGCGGCGGCGCGCCCGTGCCCGCCATGGGTTCGTACTCCGCCCCGGCCGCGCCCGCGTACAGCCCGCCGCCCCCGCAGCAGCAGGCCCCGGCCCCGCAGCAGCCGTCCCAGCCGGCCTCGTACCAGCAGCCGCCCCAGCAGTCCGCGCCCCCGCCGCAGCCGCCCGAGCGGCAGGCGCCCCCGCCGGTCTCCCTGGAGGACGACGTCCCCGAGGAGGACGACCCGGACCTCGTCGACAGCGCCCTGACCGGACACGACCTGATCGTGCGCGAGCTCGGAGCCACCGTTGTGGAGGAATACACGAACGAGTAGGGCCGTCTCATTGGGTGGCCGCACGAAAGAGAATCCGGAGCGCGGGCTACGCTTCATGGCGTGAAGGTCCTCGTCATCGGCGGCGGCGCCCGCGAACACGCCCTGTGCCGCTCTCTGTCCCTCGACCCCGACGTCAACGCGCTGTACTGCGCTCCCGGCAACGCCGGCATCTCCGAGGTGGCCGAACTGCGCCCGGTCGACGCCCTCGACGGTGACGCGGTGGCCCGCCTCGCCGTCGAGCTCGGCGCCGACCTGGTCGTCGTCGGACCGGAGGCCCCGCTGGTCGCCGGGGTCGGCGACGCCGTCCGCGCGGCCGGCATCCCCGTGTTCGGCCCCTCCGCCGACGCGGCCCGACTGGAGGGCTCCAAGGCCTTCGCCAAGGACGTGATGGCCGCGGCAGGGGTTCCGACCGCGCGCAGCTACGTGTGCACCACCCCGGAAGAGGTGGACGCCGCCCTCGACGCCTTCGGCGCCCCGTACGTCGTCAAGGACGACGGCCTCGCCGCAGGCAAGGGCGTCGTGGTCACCGACGACCTCGCCGCCGCCCGCGCCCACGCGCTGGCCTGCGACCGGGTCGTCATCGAGGAGTTCCTCGACGGCCCCGAGGTCTCCCTCTTCGCCATCACCGACGGCGTCACCGTCCTGCCCCTCCAGCCCGCGCAGGACTTCAAGCGCGCGCTCGACGGCGACGAGGGCCCCAACACCGGTGGCATGGGCGCGTACTCGCCGCTGCCCTGGGCCGACCCGAAGCTGGTCGACGAGGTCATGGCCTCCGTCCTCCAGCCGACCGTCGACGAACTCCGCCGGCGCGGCACCCCCTTCTCGGGGCTGCTGTACGCCGGCCTGGCGATCACCTCGCGCGGGGTTCGGGTCATCGAGTTCAACGCCCGCTTCGGCGACCCCGAGACCCAGGTCGTCCTCGCCCGCCTGCGCACCCCGCTCGCGAGCGTGCTGCTGAACGCGGCCCGGGGCACCCTGGACACCGAGCCGCCGCTCGCCTGGCACGACGACGCCGCCGTCACCGTCGTCATCGCCTCGCACAACTACCCCGAGACCCCGCGCACCGGGGACCCGATCGAGGGTCTGGCCGACGTGGCCGCGCAGGACGCCCCGCACGCGTACGTGCTGCACGCCGGGACCCGCCGCGACGGCGACTCCGTCGTCAGCGCGGGCGGCCGCGTCCTGTCGGTGACGGCGACCGGTTCCGATCTGGCACAGGCCCGCGAGAGGGCGTATAAGGCCGTCGCCCGCATCCGGCTCGACGGCTCCCAGCACCGCACGGACATCGCGGCGAAGGCAGCCGAAGGCCGCTGAACAGCGGAACGACGTGAACGCGGGCCCGGGCGCACTCTGCGCGCCCGGGCCCGCGCGTGCGACTGCATCCGGCCGCGTTCGAACGCACCCACCTTTGCCCAAAGCCATTCCATCGGGTGATGGTGGCCCGGACCGCCTGATTGTCGCGCCGGCCCCAACTAGGGTGCGGCGCAAGCATTCCGGCACATGGCCCACCGGCATTGCGATGTCGGTGGCGGGTGTCACAGTGGGGGAGTGAGCAAAGCCGCCGCAGGGCAGAGGGGGTGAGGTCCGGCCGTGTCCGGAACCGGTTCGATCGCTGAAGTCGGGACGCCGTCCGCGCGTTCCCGAGCCCTCGCCGTGCTGCGGGTCCGCAGCAGGGCGCTGGCCCTCGCGCTGCTGCCCGCCGCCCTCGCGGTGGTGCTCGTCGCCGCCCGGATGACGGGTCGGCTGGCCGGTGATCCCTGGCCCGCTGTGACCCTGACCGTCTGCGCGGTCGCCGCCCTCGTGCTGCTGGTCGGCGGGATATTCGCCGCCGTCGTGCTGCGGGCCGGCCCCGCCGTGACCCCGACGGTGCCGCTGTCCGAGACCGCCGCCCCCGATCTGTACCGCCTGGTGCGGGACCTCGCCGACCGGATGGACGTGCCCTCGCCCTCCGCGATAGCCCTGACCCCGGACTGCGACAGTTGGCTGGAGGACCGCACCCACCCCGCCCACCGCCGCGCCGACACGGCGGCCTGCCGCCCCGAGTCCGAGCCCGGCGCGGCCCCCGTGCTGGTGATCGGCTCGCCGTTCCTGTGGTGGATGCGCGTCGCGGAACTCCGGGCCGTCCTCGCGCCGGTCGTCGCCGGCACGGGCCCCTCCGCCCACCCCGACATAGCCGACGCCCGCGGCTTCGTACGGGGGCTCGACGCCGCCGTGGACGTCGGCGGCAGACCCGGCCTCGGCTGGATCGCCCCGCCGGCCCGGCTGCTGCTGCGGCTGTGCCGGGTGGACGCCGCGGAGATGGAGCGCGGGGTGGCCGCCGCCGCGTCGGACCGCGCCCAGGACGTGGACTACGGGCTGCGCATCGTCGCCCAGGAGCAGGTCGGGCTGGCCTACGCGGGCTGGGACCGGCTGCTGACCCGGGTGGCCCTGCCGGCCTGGCGGATGGGCCGCTGGCCCGCTCGGCTCGACGCCGGCGTCGTGTCCGCGCTGACCGAGTTGTCCCGCCGCGACCGCCTCGCGGACGGGTTCACCTCCCGCCTCGGCGAGCGCCCCGCGTGCGATCTGCTGGAGCAGCCGGGCGCCGTGGACGAGGCCGCCTCGCTGTTGGCGGCCCGACTCTTCCACGGAGGTCCGGCCGCGGCGGGCCCGGACTGGTCCCCGGTGGACTGGGCCGCGTACCCGGAAGAGGTCGTGGACCGGAAGTGGCGCACGGAGGCCGCCCGACTGCACGCCGCCCTCGACGGGCTGGCGGCCCCCGCCGCCCCCACGGTGGAGCGGGTCATCGCCTTCCTCACGGATGCCGTGCCCGCCGGGGAGTCGCTGGCGGGCCGGCTCAGCGGTGACCTCGCGCGGGAGGAGTCCGGACCGGACTCGGCCGTGGCGCGGGCCGCGGACGCCGTGCCGCTGTTCCCGCTCCAGGCGCCGCGCAGCGGTCGGGACCTGCTGGCCGACCACGTGACGGCGCTGGTCTGTTGCGCGGCCGTGGACTCCGCCGGGGCGGCGCCGGGTCTGGACTGGCTCGACGGCCCCGTGCTGCTGGTGGGCGGCGCACGCCGCGCGGACCTCGCGCCCCGGGTGCTGTGCCTGGTCGAGGACGGCGACCCGGAGCCCCTGCGGGACTGGCTCCAGGAGATCGGCGTCCGCCCGGAGAAGCCGGTCCGGCTGGTGTGAGGCGCGGCAGGCGCCGACCGGGGCCGCGCGCCCGCGCGCGCTCCCTCGTCCGGATCCGGACCCGACGTCGGCCGGCCATGTGACAAGGCTTTTTCGCGACGAACGGTGACGGAGTGCGCGCGTTATGTGATGTGCTGGGGTCGACGGATGCACGTTCGGGGGAGCGAGGGAGGGGAGCGGGATGAGTGCGGACCAGATCCGGCGGTGGGAGTCAGGTGCGCTCGCGCACGCGGTGAACGATCCCTTCGGGCAGGGACCGCTGCCCTGGTTCCGGGGCAGCGAGCTGTACTTCGACGACACCGGCCAGGTCGTCCCCTGGTACGTCGACCCCGCCGTCGCCGCCGGCCAGATCCCGCGCGCCCGCAGTGGAGGGGGCCCGCTCACCGCCGACGACGTCCACCGGCAGATCAAGGGCTTCGCCTCCACCGGCGCGGTCTCCCCCGGCGAGGCGATCGACTTCCACATCACGGTGGACCCGCCCCAACAGTTCTCCGTCGACATCTACCGCATCGGCCACTACGCGGGTGACGGCGCCAGCAAGATCCATTCCAGTCCCCGGCTCTCCGGCATCGTCCAGCCGGCCGCGCTCACCGCCGACCGGACGGTCTCCTGCCACCACTGGTGGCTGTCCTGGCGACTCCAGGTCCCCTCGTACTGGAACGTCGGCGCGTACGTGGCCGTTCTGACGACCGTCGACGGCTACCGCTCCCACATCCCCTTCACGGTCCGCGACGACGAGCCCGCCGACCTGCTGCTCCTGCTGCCCGACATCACCTGGCAGGCCTACAACCTCTACCCGGAGGACGGCCACACGGGCGCGAGCCTCTACCACGCCTGGGACGAGCAGGGCCGGCTCCTCGGGGAGGCGGACGCCGCCACCACCGTGTCCTTCGACCGCCCCTACGCGGGCGCCGGCCTGCCGCTCCACGTGGGCCACGCCTACGACTTCATCCGCTGGGCCGAGCGCTACGGCTACGACCTCGCCTACGCCGACACCCGGGACCTGCACGCGGGCCGCGTCGATCCCACCCGCTACCGGGGCCTGGTCTTCCCCGGGCACGACGAGTACTGGTCGGCCCCCATGCGCCGCACCGTCGAGCGCGCCCGCGAACACGGCACCTCGCTCGTGTTCCTCTCCGCCAACACCATGTACTGGCAGGTCGAACTGGCTCCCTCCCCGTCCGGGGTCGAGGACCGGCTCCTCACCTGCCGCAAGCGGCGCGGACCCGGCCGCCCCAGCCTCTGGCGCGAGGTCGACCGCCCCGAACAGCAACTGCTCGGCATCCAGTACGCGGGGCGGGTCCCCGAGCCCGCGCCCCTGATCGTGCGCAACGCCACGCACTGGCTCTGGGACTCCACCGGCGCCGCCGAGAACGACGAGCTCGCCGGACTGGTCGCCGGCGAGGCCGACCGGTACTTCCCGCGCACCCAGCTCCCCGAGCACCAGGACCGCATCCTGCTCGCGCACTCCCCGTACCTCGACAGCGAGGGCGCCAAGCGCCACCAGGAGACGTCCCTGTACCGGTCGCCCAGCGGAGCCTGGGTGTTCGCGTCGGGCACCTTCGCCTGGTCCCCGGCGCTCGACCGCCCCGGCCACGTGGACGAGCGGGTCCAGCGGGCCACGGCCAATCTCCTCGACCGCATCTGCAAGCACGACTGACACGGCACCCCGACCGACGAGGCACGACTGACACGACACCCCGACCGACGAGGCACGACTGACACGGCCCCGACCGACGAGGCACGATTGACGCGGCACCCCGACCGACGCGGCATCCGGGCCCCGACCGCCGGACGACGCGACGGGCCGCGCCCCCTGGCGAGGGCGCGCGGCCCGGTACGGGACAATGGGACCGCGCTCGTACAGAACCACAGGGAGACCCCGTGTCCGGATTCGTCGAAAAGCCCGAGCCGGCTCAGGTGCCGGGCCTCGTCCACCTCCACACCGGCAAGGTCCGCGATCTCTACCGCGACGAGGACGGCAACCTCGTCATGGTCGCCAGCGACCGGATGTCCGCCTTCGACTGGGTCCTGCCCACCGAGATCCCGGACAAGGGCCGGGTCCTGACCCAGCTCTCCCTGTGGTGGTTCGACCAGCTCAAGGGGATCGTCCCGAACCACGTCATCGGCACCACCCTGCCCGCCGGCGCCCCCGCCGACTGGGCAGGCCGCACCCTGATCTGCCAGAACCTCGACATGGTCCCGATCGAGTGCGTGGCCCGCGGCTACCTCACCGGCTCCGGTCTCGCCGAGTACGACCGGACCCGCACGGTCTGCGGTCTCGGCCTGCCCGAGGGTCTCGTGGACGGTTCCGAGCTGCCCGGCCCCATCTTCACCCCGGCCGCCAAGGCCGAGGTCGGCGAGCACGACGAGAACGTCTCCTACGAGGAGGTCGCGCGCACCGTCGGCACCGAGACGGCCGCGCTGCTGCGCCAGGCCACCCTGGCCATCTACACCCGCGCCCGGAACATCGCCCGCGACCGGGGCATCATCCTGGCCGACACGAAGTTCGAGTTCGGCTTCGGGGCCGACGGGACGCTGGTCGCCGCCGACGAGGTGCTGACCCCGGACTCCTCGCGGTTCTGGCCGGCCGACCAGTGGAAGCCGGGCCGCGCCCAGCCCTCCTTCGACAAGCAGTACGTCCGCGACTGGCTGACCTCCCCCGCCTCCGGCTGGGACCGCACCGGCGAACTCCCGCCCCCGGCACTGCCGCAGGAGGTCGTGGAGCAGACGAGCGCCAAGTACATCGAGGCGTACGAGCGGCTCACCGGTCTGACCTGGACCGCGAAAACCGGCCGCTGAACCTCCGGTGTCCCCGGCCCGCCGAGCGGGCCGGGGACACCGAGAGCCCGGCAACACGAAGAAGCCCCCCGGTCCGAGGACCGGGGGGCTTCTTCGTACAGAGCGGACAACGCGACTCGAACGCGCGACATCCACCTTGGCAAGGTGGTGCTCTACCAACTGAGCTATGTCCGCATGCGCCGTAGCGCGGTACCCACTATACCCAACCTCGCCGGCGTGCGAGACGCACTGCCGTGTGCCGGTTCTCGGCCCCCAGCTTCGTCGCCGCCGAGGACAGGTAGTTGCGCACCGTTCCCTGCGTGAGTGAGGCCCGCTCCGCGATCTCGGCGATCGGCGCGCCGTCCGCCGCGAGTTCCAGCACCTCCGCCTCCCGGGCGGTCAGCGGAGAGTCCCCCGCGCTGATCGCGTCGGCCGCCAACTCGGGGTCCACGTAACGGCCTCCGGCGTGCACGGTCCGGATCAGTTCCGCCAGTCGCTGTGCCGAAACCGTCTTCGGCGTGAAGGCCCGCACACCCGCCGCGAGGGCCCGCTTGAGGTGGCCGGGTCGGCCGTGACTGGTCACGATCATGACCTTGCAGTCGGGGAGTTCGGACCGCAGTGATGTGGCGACACTCACACCGTCCGCCCCCGGCATCTGCAGGTCCAGCACCGCCACGTCCGGACGGTGCGCCCGGGCCATCGCCAGGGCCTCCGGTCCCGAGGCCGCCTCCGCGACGACCAGCAGGTCGTCTTCCAGGGCCAACAGCGCGGCCAGGGCGCCACGGATCAGGTGTTCGTCATCGGCGAGCAGTACGCGTACGGGGCTCACGCCCGCACCTCCAGTCGCGGGTACGGGGCTCACGCCCGCACCTCCAGTCGTGGGTGCGGGGCTCACGCCCGCACCGTCAGTCGTGGGCGCGGGCTCATGCCCGCACCTCCGGTCGTTGTTCGGGGATCCGGGCCAGAAGCCGGAACCGGCCCCCCTCGGTCGGCCCCGCCGACAGGGTTCCGTCGACCACCGCGAGGCGCTCGCGCAGCCCCGCGAGTCCCGAACCGGGCGGACCGGCCGGCGTCTCGGGGGCTCCGTCGTTCTCCACCAGCAGGGTCAGCGCGCCCGATCCGTCGGCGGCATCGGCGAGCCGGATCAGGCAGTTCTGCGCGTCGCCGTGCCGCAGGACGTTGGTGGTCGCCTCTCGGACCACCCAGCCCAGGGCCGACTGCACCTCGGCGGGCAGTGCCCGGCGGGCCTCGAACTCGACGCGGCAGTCCATTCCGGCAGCGCTCAGCACCCCGCGCGCGCCCTCCAGCTCCACGGCCAGGTCCGCCTCGCGGTAGCCGCGCACGACGTCCCGTACCTCGCGCTGCGACTCGCGGGCGATCCGCTGGACCTCGATCATCTGCTCCACCGCCTCGGGTCGGCCTCGCCGGGCCAGTTGTACCGCCAACTCGCTCTTGAGGGCGACGACCGCCAGGTTGCGCCCCATCACGTCGTGCAGGTCCCGGCCGAACCGCAGCCGTTCCTCGGCCACCGCGAGCTGCGCCTGGAGCTCCCGGGCGCGGTCGAGTTCGTACACGATCCGCAGCAGCCACCCCGAGAAGCCACAGGCGAAGCTGAGGAACAGACCGCTCAGCAGCACCCCGATGGTGTATCCGACGCCCTCCACCACCGGCAGCCCCACGGCGACCACCGTCAGGCCGGCGCCCACGGCGTGGGCCGGCGCGACCACCCACATGTGCCGGACCTTCTCCAGGCACATCACCAGCGAGCCGGAGGCGAAGCAGGTCATGCCCGTCACCAGCATCGGGGCGACGGTCTCGTCGACGTGCCCGGTCCGGCGCAGGAGGAGGGCGGCCAGGCACCCGAAGGCCGTCACCGCCACCGTCGCCACCGCCACCCACACGGGCCGGTCCCGGCGCCCCACCAACCAGTCCAGTGCCCGGGAGGAGAGGAACCCGACGAGTACCGAGTGCACGCACATCAGCACCAGCAGGCCCACTTCGGCGGAGCCCGGCGCCTCCGGAGGGCCGAGGACCAGGCCGCCGAGTCCGAAGGTCAGGATCTCGACCACCACGAAGAGATGGAACGACCAGCGTGTGTAGAGCTCGACCTTTCCCGCACTGCTGCGGTTCTTCCACCACCCGGTCAGCTTCGACACGGTCCCCGTCCCCCCGACTCGGCTTTCGTTTCCCGGGGGCTGTCCCGCGATCCCTGGCACCGATCCACCAGGGATCGCGGGACAGCCCTCAGCGCCGCGGTTCCCAGCGGAACCACCGGTGGACAGCAAACACGGTGCCCGCGGTCCAGGCCAACGTGACGAGCGCGGCTCCCGTCAGGTTCCCGGCCGCCGCGCCGTCCCAGGCGCCCCGCACCAGCGTCATGACGCCGCTCAGCGGAAGCAGTTCGCAGACCGATGCCAGCGTTCGCGGAAGGCCGTCCATCGGCACGAACAGGCCCGAGCCGAGCAGGCTCACCAGCAGCAGCGGCACCGTGGTGATGCCCGCGCTCTCCACGCTCCGGGTGAAGGAGCTGGTCAGCGCCGCCAAGCCGGCCAGCAACACGATCGCGGCGAGCACCGTGACGATCAGGAGCAGCGGGTTGTCCGGCATCGGCGCGTCCAGGGCGGCGGCCCCGGCCAGGACGAGGACGCCGATCTGCCCGAGGGCGACGACCGCGGCCGGCAGGGCCGTGCCGGCGAGGATCTCCAGGTCGCCCGCCTCGCCGGTGCGCAGCCGCTTGAGGACGAGTTCCTCGCGCCGGGCCACGTACGCGGAGACCAGGTTCATGTGGACGACGAGGAGCAGGACGAGTCCGATGCCGCCGCTCAGGGTGGCCCGGCCGAGGGCCGCGGCGTTCTGCTCGTCCGCGGCGGCGAGCGTCGAGCGCAGCAGGAAGACCATGGCCGCGGGCATCAACAGGGCCATGGACAGGGCGGTCCGGTTGCGCCGCAACAGGGTCAGCTCGGAGCGGCCCAGAGCGCCGAGCCGGCGGGGGTTCGGAGCGCCCAGCCGACGGGGGCTCAGGCGCGGTGCGGTCGGGCTCGGCACGCTCATCGGGTTCCCGCCCTCTCGTCCTCGTCGGTCCGGGCGCCGGAAAGGGGGCTCCGGCGGCTCCGCGCGATCTCCAGGAAGGCCTCCTCCAGCGAGGCGGACCGGGCGTCGAGCCCGACCAGCTCCACCTCGGCCTCGTGCGCCCAGCGCAACAGTTCCCCGAGGCTCTCCTGGAGCCTTTCGGTACGGATCTCGACCCGCCGTCCGTCCGCCGCCGCCCGCAGGGACAGCGGCAGCCGCGCCGCGGGCACCGCCTCCGGGAGCGTGAAACGGATCCGGGAGGGCCGGGTCGCGGTCACCTCGGCGGGCGTGCCGGTCAGCACCGGCTCCCCTTCGTGGAGGATCGCCAGCCGGTCGGCGAGCTCCGCCGCCTCCTCCAGGTAGTGCGTGGTCAGCAGCACCGTGGTGCCCTCCGCGCGCAGTTCCCGGACCAGTTCCCAGGTGTCCCGGCGGCCCTCGGGGTCCATGCCGGTCGTCGGCTCGTCGAGGAACAGCACCTCCGGCCGCCCCAGCAGCGCCAGCGCCAGATCGAGCCGGCGCCGTTCGCCGCCGGACAACTGCTTGACCCGTACGGAGGACCGCGCGGCCAGCCCGACCATGTCCAGGACCTCCGCCCCGGGCCGGGCACCGGTGGTGACCCCGGCCCACATCCGGACGGTCTCGGCGACGGTCAGGTCGGAGGGGAAGCCGCCGTCCTGGAGCATGATCCCGGTGCGCGGTCGGACCTCGGCCCGCTGCTTGTACGGGTCGAGCCCGAAGACCCGCACCCGACCGCCGTCGGGCGCGGCCAGTCCCTCCAGGAGTTCCACGGTGGAGGTCTTGCCCGCGCCGTTCGTCCCGAGCAGGGCGAAGATCTCGCCGCGTCCCACGGAGAAGGAGACGCCGCGGACGGCCTCGAAGCCGCCGGCGTAACGGCGTCGCAGTTCCTCGGCCCGGATCACCGTGTCGGTCGTCACTGTGTCGGTCATGAACCAAGGCTCGCGGCGAGCCGGTCGCCGCGGCAGTGCGCGCTGTCATGACGGGGGATGACATATGTCAGGCGGAGCCGGGCAAAGGCGCGGGTATAGGGGTGAACACACGACAAAGGCCCCGATCAATGATCGGGGCCTTTGTCACACTGAGCGGACGACGCGACTCGAACGCGCGACATCCACCTTGGCAAGGTGGTGCTCTACCAACTGAGCTACGTCCGCATGCAACGACGTAAAGCCGTGCGCTGCGAGCATCACTCTACCTGATCCACGACCGTGGTCGGTAAAGCGTGCAGAGCGGGTGACAGGGATTGCACACTGCGCCTCCCCCCTGGAAGGGGGGTGTTCTGCTACTGAACTACACCCGCACGACTTCGGGTCTCGGCCTTGCGGCCTCGCCCCTTGGCGTGATCCACACACTAGCCGATCAGAGGGGGTGGATGGCAAATCCGGGGTCAGTGGGCAGCGTTGTAGGCCTCGTAGACGCGCTTGGGGATGCGGCCGCGCGGCGGTACGTCGTGGTGGTTCGACCGGGCCCAGGCCCGGACGACCGCCGGATCGGGGGCGATCGACGTGTGCTTGTACGCCTTCCCCGAGCGGGCCTGTCGACGGCCGGCGGCCACGAAGGGGGCGAGGCCCTTCCGCAGTTTCTTTGCGTTGGCGACATTGAGGTCGATCTCGTACGACTTACCGTCCAGTGCGAACACGACCGTTTCCGCCGCTTCTCCGCCATCGATGTCGTCGGAGATCGTGACTACTACGCGCTGCGCCACGGATATCGGTCCCTTCGTGCGAGGTCACCGCGTGCTGACATGCGGTGATGTCGCCTGTGTGGATGTTTCGGAGCAATGCATCAATCCGTCGGAATCCCGACCGATTCCTTTGTACCGTGATTCGCATTGAATTGCGAAGCCCAGTTAATTCTCTCCGCGTGTCCCGCCGCAATCCCGGGCGCGTGGTTTTCCGGTGGATTTTGCGAAGCGTTGGTGAAGCTGAAACCGCTCGCGGATCATGCTCAAGGCATATCTACCCGCGTAGAAATTTTCGCCGGGTACGCTGATGGAACCGCCTTCGCACCAACCACCACACGGGAGTGCCAGTGGCACGCGTCGTAGTCGACGTCATGCTCAAGCCGGAGATCCTCGACCCCCAGGGCCAGGCGGTGCAGCGTGCACTGCCGCGGCTGGGCTTCGAGGGGATCGCCGACGTCCGCCAGGGGAAGCGCTTCGAACTGGAGGTGGAGGGACCGGTCGACCAGGCCGCCCTCGACCGCATCCACAAGATGGCCGAAACCTTCCTCGCCAACACCGTCATCGAAGACTTCACCGTGAAGGTCGAGGCCTGAGGGTGACCACTCGCATCGGAGTCGTCACGTTCCCCGGAACGCTCGACGACCGTGACTCGCTGCGCGCCATCCGCATCGCGGGAGCCGAGCCGGTCTCGCTGTGGCACCGCGACAAGGACCTGCACCAGGTCGACGCGGTCGTCCTCGCGGGCGGCTTCTCCTACGGGGACTACCTGCGCGCCGGGGCCATCTCCCGCTTCTCGCCGGTGATGGAGACCATCATCGAGCAGGCCAGGGCCGGCATGCCGGTCCTCGGCATCTGCAACGGCTTCCAGGTCCTCACCGAGGCCCACCTGCTGCCGGGGGCGATGCTCCGCAACAACCACCTGCACTTCATCTGCCGCGACCAGAAGTTGCGCGTGGAGAACGCGGAGACCGCGTGGA
Organism: Streptomyces sp. NPDC002602; assembly: GCF_042889445.1. Classification (NCBI taxonomy): domain Bacteria; kingdom Bacillati; phylum Actinomycetota; class Actinomycetes; order Kitasatosporales; family Streptomycetaceae; genus Streptomyces; species Streptomyces sp. NPDC002602. Next base: position 340,365 of record NZ_JBIAQX010000006.1, read on the forward strand.
CCGGCGACTACACCGCCGGCCAGGAGATCTCCGTACCGCTCAAGAACATGGACGGCCGCTACACCGCCGACGAGCGCGTGCTGGACGAACTGGAGGCCGAAGGCCGAGTGGCCTTCCGGTACCTGGACGGGAACCCGAACGGTTCGCTGCGCGACATCGCCGGCATCACCAACGCGGCGGGCAACGTCGTCGGCCTCATGCCGCACCCCGAGCACGCGGTGGAACCGCTGATCGGGACGGGCCGCACCGACGGCCTCCCGTTCTTCACCTCGGTCCTGAAGAAGCTGGTCAGCGCATGAGCCTCGACACCGTCAAGCACGCCACCGACACCCCGGACGCCTCCCAGCCGTGGAAGGAACTCGGCCTCAAGGAGGACGAGTACGCCCGCATCCGGGAGATCCTCGGCCGCCGCCCCACGGGCGCCGAGCTCGCCATGTACTCGGTCATGTGGTCCGAGCACTGCTCGTACAAGAGCAGCAAGGTCCACCTGAAGCAGTTCGGCGAGAAGGTCCCGCAGAACGACGCCATGCTCGTCGGCATCGGCGAGAACGCCGGCGTCGTCGACGTCGGCCAGGGCTACGCGGTCACCTTCAAGGTCGAGTCGCACAACCACCCGTCGTACATCGAGCCCTACCAGGGCGCGGCCACCGGCATCGGCGGCATCGTCCGCGACATCCTCGCGATGGGCGCCCGCCCGGTCGCGGTCGTGGACCCGCTGCGCTTCGGCGCGGCCGACCACCCCGACACCAAGCGCGTCCTGCCGGGCGTCGTCGCCGGCATCGGCGGCTACGGCAACTGTCTGGGCCTGCCGAACATCGGCGGCGAGGTCGTCTTCGACGCCTGCTACCAGGGCAACCCGCTGGTCAACGCCGGTTGCATCGGCGTGATGAAGCACGAGGACATCCACCTGGCCCAGGCTTCCGGCCCCGGCAACAAGGTCATCCTCTACGGTGCCCGCACCGGCGGCGACGGCATCGGCGGCGTGTCCGTGCTGGCCTCGGAGACGTTCGACGACACCAAGCCGACCAAGCGGCCGGCCGTGCAGGTCGGCGACCCGTTCCAGGAGAAGCTCCTCATCGAGTGCACCCTGGAGATCTTCAAGGAGAAGCTCGTCGCGGGCATCCAGGACCTCGGCGGCGCCGGGCTCTCCTGCGCCACGAGCGAGCTGGCCTCCGCGGGTTCCGGCGGCATGCGCGTCGAACTCGACACCGTCCCGCTGCGCGACGCGACGCTCTCGCCCGAGGAAATCCTCATGAGCGAGTCGCAGGAGCGCATGTGCGCGATCGTCGAGCCGCAGCACGTGGACCGCTTCATGGAGATCTGCGAGAAGTGGGACGTCATCGCCACCGTCATCGGTGAGGTCACCGAGGGCGAGCGCCTGGAGATCTTCTGGCACGGTGAGCAGATCGTGGACGTGCCCCCGGGCACCGTCGCCCACGAGGGCCCGGTCTACAACCGCCCGTTCGCCCGTCCCGCGTGGCAGGACGCCCTCCAGGCCGACGACGCGGGCAAGCTGCCCCGCCCAGAGACCTCCGAGGAGCTCCGCGCGCAGGTCCTGGCACTGGTGTCCTCCCCGAACCAGGCCTCCAAGTCCTGGATCACCGACCAGTACGACCGCTTCGTCCAGGGCAACACGGTGCTCTCGCAGCCCGAGGACGCCGGCATGGTCCGCATCGACGAGGACACCAACCTCGGCGTCGCCATGGCCACCGACGGCAACGGCCGCTTCGCGAAGCTCGACCCGTACACGGGCGCGCAGCTCGCGCTGGCCGAGGCGTACCGCAACGTCGCCGCGACCGGCGCCAAGCCGCTCGCCATCTCCGACTGCCTCAACTTCGGCTCCCCCGAGGACCCGGGCGTCATGTGGCAGTTCGCCGAGGCCACCCGGGGTCTCGCGGACGGCTGCCTGGAGCTGGGCACCCCGGTGACCGGCGGCAACGTCTCGCTGTACAACCAGACCGGCGAGACCGCGATCCACCCGACCCCGGTCGTGGCGGTCCTCGGTGTGATCGACGACGTCAACCGCCGCACGCCGATGGCGTTCGCGGAGGCCGGCCAACTGCTGTACCTGCTCGGCGACACCGCCGAGGAGTTCGGCGGCTCGGCCTGGTCCGAGGTCGTGCACCAGCACCTCGGCGGCATGCCGCCGAAGGTGGACCTGGGCCGCGAGAAGCTGCTCGGCGAGATCCTGATCTCGGCCTCGCGCGACGGCATGATCGACGCCGCGCACGACCTGTCCGACGGCGGCGTGATCCAGGCGCTCACCGAGTCCTGCCTGCGCGGTGGCAACGGTGCGCGGATCGTGGTGCCCGAGGGCCTGGACGCCTTCACCTTCCTGTTCTCCGAGTCCGCGGGCCGGGCCGTCGTGGCCGTCCCGCGCAGCGAGGAGCTCCGCTTCACCGACATGTGCGGTGCGCGGGGCCTGCCGGCCGCCCGCATCGGCGTGGTGGACGGCGAGGAGATCGAGATCCAGGGCGAGTTCACGATTCCGCTCGCGGAACTGCGGACCGCCCACGAGGCGACGATCCCGGCGCTGCTCGCCTGATCCCGCCCGCCGCGTCGTCGAGCCCCTGTCCGGAGTCCTCCGGGCGGGGGCTCGCGCGTGTTCGGCCGCTCTCCCCTCCCGCCTGGCCGGATTCACGCTTTTACGTGATTACGTAGTCTCGTAATCTCGGGTCCATGAGCCTCGAAGAACGCGTCGCCGAGCTGGAACGCCGACTGTCCGCGCTCGAAGGACGCGACACCCCCGCGACCGAACCACCGCCGGCGGAAGGAACCTTCTGGGCCCTGGAGGGCTGGAAGGACCGGGGCGTCGACGGCGTGCTGTTCACCGGCGCCGCGACACTGCCCACCGGCGAGCACTACCAGTGGCAACAGGCCCACACCACGCGGGGCCTCCTCGGCGACGAGATCGACCCGCAGCGCACCGCCGAGGCCCTGGCCGCGCTCGGCAGCCCCGTACGCGTCCGGCTGCTCCGCGAGATCCTCGCCGGCCGGCGCACCGCCGGCGAACTGACCGACCTCGACGGGGTCGGCACCAGCGGGCAGGTCTACCACCACCTGCGGCAACTCACCGCCACCGGCTGGCTGCACACCACCGGCCGGGGCCGCCACGAGGTGCCGGCCTCCCACGTCGTGCCGCTGCTCGTCCTGTTCGCGGCGGCCACGCCGTGAACAGGGTCGGCGTGCTGATGAGCCTCTACCGCGCCTGCCTGATCGGCTTCGTCGCCCTGATGCTCACCGACTTCGCCCTCGGCTTCCCCTTCCCGCTCCTGCTCGTCCTCGCCCCGGCGCCCGCCGGCGGGGTGCTCCTGTTCTGCGCCAACCGGCTCGCGGCCCGGTCACCGCACGTCGACGCCCCCGTCCGGGAGGTCGGGCCGCCCGTCGCGGGACGCTGGCTCGCCCACAACAGCCCGGCGGACAAGGTCCCCAGCCACGGCACCCACCTCATGGGGCAGGCCTTCGCCATCGACGTCGTGGCCGCACCGGGGGACCGGCCGCGCCCCGCGGCGGCGTGGTGCTGGCCGCCCGCGCGAGGCCCGCGCTCCTACCCGGCCTTCGGCGCACCGGTGTACGCGGTCGCCGACGCGGTGGTGGTCCGGGCGAGCGACGGGCGCCGCGACCACCTGACGCGCACCTCCCTGCCCGGCATGCTCTACCTGATGGTGATCGAGGCGGAGGCCCGGCAGTTCGCCGGACCCGGCGCGATCCTGGGCAACCACCTGGTGCTCGACCTCGGCGACGGCGCGTACGCCGTGTACGGACACCTGCGCCGGGGTTCTCTTACGGTCCGCGCCGGCGAGCGCGTGTCCGCCGGGCAGGTCCTCGCGGCCTGCGGCAACTCGGGCAACTCCACCGAGCCGCACGTCCACTTCCACCTGATGGACGGGCCGCACCCGGAGACCGCCCGGGGCCTGCCCTTCACCTGGCGCGGGGTGGGCCTCCCCGCGAACGGCGCCACCTTCGAGGCCACGGTCGAAGCCCCGGCCGAGGCCACGGTCGAGGCCACCTTCGAAGCCGCAGTCGACGCCCCGGCCGAGGCCACGGTCGACGCCCCGGCCGAGGCCGCCGTCGACGCCCCCTTCGGCACCGCCGCGTCGACCCTCGCCGCCGACACCGACCGGGCCGCGGTCCGGGGCCGATTCCCGGGCTGAGCGCGCCGGATAGGGTCGGCCCCATGCCGACCGCCCGGAAGAAGCCGCGTACCTACGACTCCGCCAAGATCCGCGCGGCCGTCACCGCGCAGTTCGACCACGTCGCCGCGGCCGTGGCGACGTTGACCCCCGAGCAACTGGCCCGCCCCACGCACCTCGGCACCTGGACCGTACGGGACCTCGCCGCGCACATCGGCTGGATCATCCGGTCCATCCCCGAGGCGGCGGCGCGGCCCGAACCGGCCGAAGCCGAGCTGACCGTACGGAACTGGCCCTTCGCCACCGCCGGGATCGCCGGACGGATCGACGAACTGGCCCGGGAGACCGCCGCCGGCGAGGAACTCGGCCCGCTGTACGAGGAGTCGGCGACCCGGCTCGCCGAACTGCTCCGGGTGGTCCCGGACGACCGGCTGCTCGGGCTGCGGGTCGGCGCGATGGCCTTCGGGCCGTTCATGGTCACCCGCACCGTGGAGCTGGTCGTCCACACCGACGACCTCAACCGGGCGGCCGGCCTGGACGTCCCGATCGACCGGCAGGCCCTCGCCGCCTGTACCCGGCTGCTCGCCGACGCCCTCGCGGACAAGGCCCCCGGGGGTTCGGTGGAGCTGCGGATCCCGCCCTTCGCCGTGGTCCAGTGCCTGGAGGGACCCCGGCACACCCGGGGCACCCCGCCCAACGTGGTGGAGACCGACCCGCTGACCTGGATCCGCCTCGCCACGGGCCGTACGACCTGGGAAGAGGCGCTGGACGAGGCTCGGCTCAGCGCGAGCGGCGAACGCGCCGATCTGGGACCGCTGCTCCCGCTGATGGGCTGAGGGAAACCCTCCCCCAAGGGTCGGACAGCGGGCCGACGGCAGGCGGAAGGGAACCGTCCGGGCACCTCGCCCGTCCCAGGTGCATGCGTCAGCAACGGCACGTCCTCGCCGCCCTCACGCTCGCCGTCACCGTCACCACCGCGGTGACCGCCTGCGCGGACCAGACGACCCCCTCCGGCCCGGATCCATCACCGGCGCTCCCGGGGACGAGTTGGTCCGTGGAAAGCGTGACCGTGGACGGGAAGACCCTGACCGCGCCCGCGGCGGCCCGACTGGCCATCGGCGCCGAGGCCCCCTACGAGGCCACGGGCAACTACGGCTGCAACGGCCTGTCGGCCAAGGTGGAGATCAAGGGCTCGACCATGAACGTCCAACCGGGCTCCAGGACCGCGATGGCCTGCCCGGACATCAAGTTCGAAACCGCCTTCGCCAAACTCTTCAAGGGCGCGCTCACGATCGAGAGCCGGCCGGAGCACCTCACCCTGAAGGCCGCGGACGGGAACACCATCTCCCTGACCACGAAGCCCCGGACCCCGGACGCACCGCTCACCGCCACCGACTGGAGCGCGGATTCCCTGATCCAGGGCACCACCGTGTCCTCGCTGCCCGCCGGGGCGGCGGGCAAGGCCCGGTTCACCATCGCCGCCGACGGCGCCGCGAGCGGCAACCTCGGCTGCAACCGGTTCTCCGCCCGGGCCGTCGTCGACGGGTCCCGGATCACCTTCGGGCCGCTGACCTCGACGCGGATGGCCTGCACGGGCCCGGCCGGTGACGTCGAACGGACGCTGACCGCGCTGTTCGCCAGTGGCCCCCTCGAACACCGCGTTCAGGGAGACACCCTGACCTTCACCGCCACCGACGGCAGCGGCAAGGGTCTGGGAGCCAAGGCGGCCTCCGCCGTCGAATGATCCCCGCCCCCCGGCCCGGCCGGTGTCCACAGCCTGTGGACACCGGCCGGGCCGGGCCCGCCGGCGCCTCCGCACCCCGACGGATCAGCCGGACCAGGACCAAGACCAGGACCAAGACCAGGACCAGGACCGGGACCAGGCAGCTCAGAGGGCCGGATCAGGCCGGGTACGGAAGCAGCGTCGCGTCCGTCTTCTCCCAGGCCGCCCGCAGTTCGGCCAGCCTGGCCGGCTCCACGGCCGCCTTGTCGGCCTGCTCGCGGACGTCCCCGGCCAGGTTGAACAACTGGTCCTTGCCGGCCTTGCCCCGGTAGTACTTCCAGTCCCCGCGACGCAGCGCCCGCTCGCCCCGCACCCGCCAGAACAGGTTCCGCTCCGCGACCCGCTCGCCCCGCAGCAGGTATCCGGCCAGACTCACCCCGTCGAGCGGGTACGCGCGGTTCGCCCGGGCACCGGCCAGCTCCAGCAGCGTCGCCGTCCAGTCCGGGCTGAACACCGGGACGTGGCTGACCTGCCCGCCGTCCAGGCGCGCCGGCCAGCGCACGATGTTCGGCACCCGGATCCCGCCCTCCTGGAGCGAGGCCTTGTTGCCGGAGAGCGGCCAGTTGTACGAGAAGCGCTCGCCCCCGTTGTCGCTGGAGAAGACGACCAGGGTGTCCTGCTCCTGGCCGGAGCGCTTCAGCGCCTTCAACACCTCGCCGATCGAACGGTCGAGGTCCTCGACCATCTCCTTGTACTTCTCCACCGAGCCGCCGTCCTGGTGCCACAGGGCCCGGCCGTCGCCCGCCTTGATCCGGCGGACGATCTCGGCGCTCTCCTTCGTGTCGCCGTCGGCGATCCAAGGCCAGTGCGGGGTCGTGAAGTTGAGGTTCAGCAGCCACGGCTTGCCGTGGTGGTCGCGGGACACGTACTCGCTCGCCCGCTCGGTGATGATCCGCGTGTAGTACCGCAGGTCCTTGTACTCGGCGTCCCCCTCGTAAAGGTCGTACTCCCCGCCGAGCCCCAGCTTGGAGTAGTACTCCAGGGCCCCGCCGAAGTTGCCGAAGAACTCGTCCCAGCCGGACCGGGTCGGGCTGTAGTCCGGCAGGTACCCCGCGTGCCACTTGCCGATCAACGCGGTCGCGTAGCCGGACTCCTTCAGCAGCGAGGCCAGCGTCGGGTGCGTGGGCTCCAGGCCGACGGACTTGTCGGCGATCGGCTCGGCCAACCCGCCCTTGGTACGGCCCGGGTACCGCCCGGTGTACAGGCTGAAGCGGGTCGGCGAGCAGGTCGCGGAGCCGGAGTACGCGTCGGTGAACCGGACTCCCTGGCGGGCGAGCCGGTCCAGGTTCGGGGTCTTGATGTGCGGGGACCCGTAGGAGGACAGGTCCGCCCAGCCGAGGTCGTCGCCGAGGATGAACAGGATGTTCGGCCGCCGGGAGTGACGCCCCCGGGCGGCCTTGAACTCCCTTTCCTCGGAGCCCGCGTGCCGGGCGTCGGCGGGTGCGGAGGCGGGTGCGGCGGCGGCCGGCGCGGCGGCCCCCAGCCCGACGGCCGCGGCGGCGGCGCCGACGGCCCCGCCGAAGGTACGTCGGGACAGGTGGGATTCGGACGAGGTCACAGGTGCTCCAGGGCATGGCCCGCCGGCCTGCCCCGCGGCGGCGCGGGACGGCGCACGGCACGGCGGAACGGGCTGGGGCGAGCGAAAAGGCACTGCGGGGGAAATCGGCGAGAGGCGCCGGGAAAATCAGAAAAGGCGCGCCGGAGCGCGGGGCGGAACTACGCCCGGCAACAACAGATGGCGCTCGCGACACGGACGAGGTCCACGTGCCGGCGCTCGACGAGGGTGACGGTGCGGTCACCGAGAGGCTGCATGAGCCGGAAGCTTGTACGAATCGACGACAGGCTGTCAACCAGGGCATTCCGGATATCGAGACAGTCACCCTCCGCACGGGTTACCCGACTGTCCGCACTGTGACTTTTACGGGTCGTCCCCAATTCGGACCAGTGGTCGATCTCGCCTACACTCGGGAGCGTGCCTCGTGGTGATGGACGACTCAACCACGACCTGCTCCCCGGCGAAAAGGGCCCCCAGGACGCTTGCGGCGTCTTCGGTGTCTGGGCTCCGGGTGAAGAGGTCGCCAAGCTCACCTATTTCGGACTGTATGCGCTGCAGCACCGTGGACAGGAGTCCGCGGGAATCGCTGTGAGCAACGGTTCCCAGATCCTCGTCTTCAAGGACATGGGCCTCGTTTCCCAAGTCTTCGACGAAACCTCTCTCGGCTCGCTCCAAGGTCACATCGCGGTCGGTCACGCCCGCTACTCGACCACCGGAGCCTCCGTCTGGGAGAACGCGCAGCCCACTTTCCGCGCGACCGCCCACGGCTCCATTGCCCTGGGTCACAACGGCAACCTGGTGAACACCGCCGAGCTCGCCGAGATGGTCGCCGACCTCCCCCGTCAGGACGGCCGTGCCACCCAGGTGGCGGCCACCAATGACACCGACCTGGTCACCGCCCTGTTGGCCGGCCAGGTCGACGACGAGGGCAAGCCCCTGACCATCGAGGAGTCGGCCACCAAGGTCCTCCCTCAGGTCAAGGGCGCGTTCTCGCTCGTGTTCATGGACGAGGGAACCCTCTACACCGCCCGTGACCCGCAGGGCATCCGCCCGCTGGTCCTCGGTCGCCTGGACCGCGGCTGGGTGGTCGCCAGCGAGACCGCCGCCCTCGACATCTGCGGCGCCAGCTTCGTCCGCGAGGTCGAGCCGGGCGAGCTCATCGCGATCGACGAGAACGGCCTGCGCAGCTCCCGATTCGCGGAAGCGAAGCCCAAGGGCTGCGTGTTCGAGTACGTCTACCTGGCGCGCCCGGACACCGACATCGCCGGCCGGAACGTCTACCTCTCGCGTGTCGAGATGGGGCGGCGCCTCGCCAAGGAAGCCCCGGTCGACGCCGACCTGGTGATAGCGACGCCGGAGTCCGGCACGCCCGCCGCCGTCGGCTACGCCGAGGCCAGCGGAATCCCGTACGGCGTCGGACTGGTCAAGAACGCCTACGTGGGCCGGACCTTCATCCAGCCCTCGCAGACGATCCGCCAGCTCGGCATCCGCCTCAAGCTCAACCCGCTCAAGGAAGTCATCCGAGGCAAGCGCCTGGTGGTCGTGGACGACTCGATCGTCCGCGGCAACACCCAGCGCGCCCTGGTCAAGATGCTCCGCGAGGCCGGCGCGGCGGAGGTCCACATCCGGATCTCCTCGCCGCCGGTGAAGTGGCCGTGCTTCTTCGGCATCGACTTCGCCACCCGGGCCGAGCTCATCGCGAACGGCATGACGGTCGACGAGATCGCCACGTCGATGGGTGCCGACTCGCTCTCGTACATCTCGCTCGACGCGATGGTCGAGGCGACCACCATCCAGAAGCCGAACCTCTGCCGTGCCTGCTTCGACGGCGAGTACCCGATGGAACTGCCCGACCCGCAGCTCCTCGGCAAGCAGCTCCTGGAGACCGAACTCGCCGGCGGTACCGACGCCGCCGACGCGCTCCGGCGCCCGTAGCCCTCGTCCGACCCGACCCCACCAGGTCGGGTCGGACCGGCTCGGCCCCAGCTCGACCTGCGCCCGGCCCTGTCTTTCAAGCTTCTCCCAGGGCTGTGCACCACCCGCAGTAACGACACGAAAGCTCTCTCCTGTCATGACAGAGAAGACCACCGGTGCCAGCTACGCAGCAGCAGGTGTCGACATCGAAGCGGGCGACCGCGCCGTCGAACTCATGAAGGAGTGGGTGAAGAAGACGCAGCGCCCCGAGGTCCTCGGCGGCCTCGGCGGTTTCGCCGGCCTCTTCGACGCCTCCGCCCTCAAGCGCTACGAGCGCCCCCTGCTCGCCTCCGCCACCGACGGCGTCGGCACCAAGGTGGACATCGCCCGCCGCCTCGGCGTCTACGACACCATCGGCCACGACCTGGTCGCGATGGTCATGGACGACATCGTCGTCTGTGGCGCCGAGCCGCTCTTCATGACGGACTACATCTGCGTCGGCAAGGTCCACCCCGAGCGTGTCGCGGCCATCGTGAAGGGCATCGCGGAGGGTTGCGTCCTCGCCGGCTGCGCCCTCGTGGGCGGCGAGACCGCCGAGCACCCGGGTCTCCTCGGCCCCGACGACTTCGATGTGGCGGGCGCCGGCACCGGAGTCGTCGAGTACGACCGGCTGCTGGGCGCGGATCGCATCCGTACGGGGGACGCCGTCATCGCGATGGCCTCCTCCGGTCTTCACTCGAACGGGTACTCGCTGGTGAGGCACGTCCTCCTGGACCGCGCCGGGATGCCCCTGGAAGGTCACGTCGAGGAGCTCGGCCGGACCCTCGGCGAGGAGCTGCTGGAGCCGACCAAGATCTACTCGCTGGACTGTCTCGCCCTCACCCGCACGGCCGAGGTCCACGCGTACTCGCACATCACGGGCGGCGGCCTCGCCGCGAACCTGGCGCGGGTGATCCCGGACCACCTGCACGCCACGGTCGACCGTGCGACCTGGGCCCCCGGTGCGATCTTCGACCTGGTCGGCAAGGCCGGACAGGTGGAGCGCCTGGAGCTGGAGAAGACGCTCAACATGGGCGTCGGCATGATGGCCGTGCTCCCGCAGGAGTCGGTGGACGTGGCCCTGACCGCACTGGCCGACCGAGGCGTGGACGCCTGGGTCGCCGGCGAGATCCTGGACCGGGGCGACCACACCGAAGGCGCGACCCTGACCGGTTCCTACGCGAGCTGAGCAGCACTGAAACCCGGTCCGGGGCGATGCCCTGGACCGGGTTTCAGTACTTTTGAGACTTTTTGCAGACGCCGACGCCGAGAGCGTCAAGCGCCGCGGCGCTGAGCCGAAGGACCGGACTCATCGTCCTCGTCCTCGTCGTCATCGCCGTTGTAGAGGGCCGCGTACTTGGCGTACGGGTCGTCTTCGTCATCCAGATCGTCATCGACCTCGACCGGCGCGCTGACGGGCAGCGGCTCTGTCGGCGATGCGCCCAGCTCATTGGCCAGACGCGAGAGGTCAGTCCCGCCGCTGTTGTACTTCAGCTGGCGGGCGACCTTTGTCTGCTTGGCCTTGGCCCGGCCGCGCCCCATGGCTCGACCCCCTCGGTGACGGGGCTCGACGGCCCCAGAGTCTGACACGCGTTCATGGTTCGGAGCGGACTCTCCGTGGAGAGACCGTCCGTAGGGGTTCAACGGTACCTGCTTCAGCGGCCATACGGTACGCCGCCCGCATCACGCGCGCCGATGCAGTACCAACGAGACACCCCGTACTCGCTGGTCAGCTGCGATTTTAACCCTTTCCTGGCGGGCGACCCGCCGAAGGGCAGTGAGTTCCGTCTCCCTGCGCCTCCGGCGGGTCCCGAGAGCCCCGGAAGGGTCAGACCGCGACGACGCCGCGCGCGTCGGCCATCCGCTGCTCGGCGATCCGGTCGGCCGCCGCGGCCGGCGGAATCCCGTCTTCCTTCGCACGTGTGAATATGGCCAGTGTGGTGTCGAAGATCTTCGACGCCTTGGCCTTGCACCGGTCGAAGTCGAAGCCGTGGAGCTCGTCGGCGACCTGGATGACCCCGCCCGCGTTGACCACGTAGTCGGGGGCGTAGAGGATCCCGCGGTCCGCGAGGTCCTTCTCCACACCCGGGTGGGCGAGCTGGTTGTTCGCCGCGCCGCAGACGACCTTGGCGGTCAGCACCGGCACCGACGCGTCGTTGAGGGCGCCGCCCAGCGCGCACGGGGCGTAGATGTCCAGGCCCTCGGTGCGGATCAGCGAGTCCGTGTCGAAGGCGGCGGTCACCCGACCCGGGTGCCGGTCGAGGATCTCCTGCACCGACTCGCGCCGGACGTCGGTGATGACGACCTCCGCGCCGTCCTCCAACAGGTGCTCCACCAGGTGCCGGCCGACCTTGCCGACGCCCGCGACGCCGACCTTGCGGCCGCGCAGGGTCGGGTCGCCCCACAGGTGCTGGGCGCTCGCGCGCATGCCCTGGAAGACGCCGTACGAGGTGAGGACCGAGGAGTCGCCGGCGCCGCCGTTCTCGGGGGAACGACCGGTCGCCCAGCGGGTCTCGCGGGCCACCACGTCCATGTCCGCGACGTAGGTGCCGACGTCGCAGGCCGTCACGTAGCGACCGCCGAGGGACTCCACGAACCGGCCGTAGGCCAGCAGCAGTTCCTCGTTCTTGAGGATGTCCGGGTCGCCGATGATCACGGCCTTGCCGCCGCCGTGGTCGAGGCCGGCGAGGGCGTTCTTGTACGACATGCCGCGCGCGAGGTTCAGCGCGTCGAGCACGGCCTCCCCGTCCGAGGCGTACGCGTGGAAGCGGGTACCACCGAGGGCCGGGCCCAGGGCGGTGGAGTGGATGGCGATGACAGCCTTGAGGCCGGTGGCTCGGTCCTGGCACAGCACGACTTGCTCGTGGCCGCCCTGTTCCGTGCGGAACAGGGTGTGCAGGACGCCGTCGGTCATTTCGGTCACGGTGGTGACTCCCATGGAAGAGATGCGGCGGGAAGACGCCCCCCTGCGGGTGGGGGAGGGCGCGCTGGGAGCAGCGTAAGACCTGAGGGGCCCGCGCAGGCGTCCTGTCCGGGGATCGAAACACTCCCGGGTCCCGGGCGGGGTCCCGACGACCTCGTGGGCGCCCGCCGGAGTACCGCCGGCCGGCGCGGGGGAGTACGAGAGCGTGAGCGAATCCCCCGACCCCCGGCCGCCTTCCGCGCGATCCGCGCCGACCGTTCCCTACGCCTCCTACCTGCGTGTCTACGAGCCACTGGCGGCCTTCCCCGAGCCGGAGCGCACGCACTGGGCCGACTACGCCCGGCGCGGCGACACCCCGACCGCCCAGGACGAACTGCGCCGGTCGCTGGCGGACTTGGTGCGGGTGCCCCTGGTCGCGGTCCCCCGGCACGAGAGCGCCGACGCCTTCACCGCCGAGTGGGACGGGACGTTGCTGGTCTGCCCGTGGCGGACCAGGCTGCGCGGCTGGCTGGCGCTGGAGGAACTCGTGGAGTGGTTCCCGCGCCCGCTGCTGGACGCGGCACTGCCCCCGGCCGCCCGCCGTCGGGCGACCGAGGAGTACGAGGCGTGGCGCGAGCGGAACCCGGACGGCCGCCCGTGGATCCGGACCGGGGTCTGGCAGGTCCCGCTGCGGTGGTTCGTGCTGGTGGCCGACGAGGAGCGGGAGTACCTCCCGGGCGAGCGGCTGCGCTACCGCACCCCGATGGTGCAGGCGAGGCGCCGGCTCGCCCGGGGGCTGCGGACCCTGCGCGAGGCGGAGGGGTACGGCATGCTCACGGAGGGTCTGGCGGAGGTCGGCGGCTGGCTGGAGGAGTTCCACCCGCGCTCCATGGTCGAACTGGACTACGGAGGACTGACGCACACCCTGCCGGAGGCCGGGCTGGCCGGCGACCGCTCCGCGCGGGATCTGGCGCGGGGGATCGCGGAGCTGCGGGCCGGGGACCGGGAGGGCGCGGCCCGGACGTACGGGGAGCTGGCGGAGCGCTGGCAGGCCGTCCGGGAGAGACTGTTCGCCAATTAGGTACCGGAGACCCCTGGCGCGCCCGCCGTGTCGCCCGTATCGTCCGATCGGCCATAAGTCGCAGATCAGAGCCTTGATCACGGTATTGGGGTCTTAGTGCCGGGACCTACGTCCCGATACGGGCCATTGGCCCAAGCGTGACGGACCGCACTATCTACACCCTTGCGCCCTTCCCCTACCCTCGTGCCAAAATAGGACAAGGAGTCCGGGGAGGGTTCCTTCCGTCCAAGTAAGGGCGGAATGCTCGGTATTGCACTCTATGGGGGGTCTGACGACTCCTGATCGCTCTGTGACTGATCGTCACAGTGGGGTGACTGTCCGTTATGGGACGGTCCATCGGCTTCCGCCGCTGATGAACACCTCGGAGGGCAATTCCATCGGTTTGGCCGTCGAGGCTGGACGGATGGTGTAGTTGTAGTGCCGAGGACAAGCCGTTCGTCCTATAACCGACTCGGCCTGCGTATGTCCATTTCGGGCAACGTGGGCCAAGGTGCAGAATTTAGAGGAAAGAACCGAGATGGTTCGGTTCTCCCGAGGAGGCCGCTCATGACCGCTCGCACCCCTGATGCCGAGCCGCTGCTGACCCCGGCTGAGGTCGCCACGATGTTCCGCGTGGACCCGAAGACGGTCACCCGCTGGGCCAAGGCTGGCAAGCTCACGTCCATCCGCACCCTGGGTGGACACCGCCGTTACCGCGAGGCTGAGGTTCGCGCACTGCTCGCGGGAATTCCGCAGCAGCGCAGCGAGGCCTGAGGCTCGCAAGCAGGACCTTTTTGACGGGTCTGAATCGGGTCCCCCAATCCGATGAAACCCAAAAGCTTCAAACGGCAGGGCCTGCCCCAACAGGTTCCGCTGTTCGATCGCGCTGGACTCCGCCGGGTCCAGCGCGATCTTTTTTATGCCCGGAGGGCGGCGAAAGCGCGGGACTCCCGGCAGCCCCGCGGGGGTGGGTGCCATTGCACATATAAAATCGAGTCGGCGTATGACCGCCATAAATGTGCGAGTCTCAAAAACTCATGTGGTGACACCCGTCACAGCTGATCACTCTTGTACACCCGGCAATGCACCCCGTAAGGGGACGTGAGCGACAGGGCGCGTCATACGGACGAGGGATTTCGCCCGGCGCGGTCGCCGGCCGCCGACTCGGGCACGAGAATGCGGCCGGACGAGGCAAGGGGCGCGGACGCGATGAAACGGGAACGTGACCCGTGGGGGCCGATGGGCCGGATGGGGCGATCGATGGCCCCGGAAAGGCCTCCAGGGCCCCTCTGCGCGCCTTGCGGGTCGCGGATGTGATCCACGGGCCTCCGGGCCGCCCCGCGCCCCTCAGGCGTTCGGTGGGCGAACCGCCCCCGACTCGGAGCCCGCACGGCCCGCACACCTGCAAGCGGACCGGCGGTGAACGGACCGGCCGTGAGCGGACCGGTCGGTGAGCGGACCGGCGGTGAGCGGACCCGTCAACGCGTCAGGGCCCGTATCCCCTGAGGGATACGGGCCCTGACGTTTCTGCGAACCTGACGGGACTTGAACCCGCGACCTCCACCTTGACAGGGTGGCGAGCTAACCAACTGCTCCACAGGTCCTTGATTTGTAGCCGCTGGGCGGTTACGAATCAGACTGTACAACAGCTCAGGGGGTGCAGTCGAACCCGATCAGGGGGCGGCCGCGTCCACCGCCTTCACGATGCGCTTGTCGGAGATCGGATACGCCGTCCCGAGCGCGTGCGCGAAGTAGCTGACGCGCAGTTCCTCGATCATCCACCGGATCTCGGTGACCGCCTCGGGCACGGGCCGACCCTTCGGCAGTTGCTCCAGCAGCCACAGGTACTCGTCCCGCATCTCGTGGACCTTCTCCATGCGCGTGGTGTCGCGCTGGACGCCCGTCGGCATCTGCTGGAGCCGCCGGTCGATCGCCACCAGGTAGCGCATGAGGTCCGGCAGCCGCTTGAGACCGGTCAGCGTCACGAAGCCGGCCGGCATCAGCGCCGCCAGCTGCGTCTTCGCGTCCTGGACGTTCGCCATCAGGGCCAGGCTGTTGGTCGCCTTCAGACGCCGCTCGCAGGCCTGCCAGGCGGCCAGCACCTGCTGCACCTGGTCCACCGTCCGCACGGTCGTGTCCACCAGGTCGGCCCGCACCGCGTCGAAGAGCTTGCGGAAGCCCGCCTCGTCCCAGGCCGGGCCGCCGTGGGCGGCGATCAGCCGGTCGGTGGCCGCCGTGGCGCAGTCGTCGAACAGCGCCTGGATGGAACCGTGCGGATTGCGCGAGAGGGCCAGCTTCTGCTGGTTGGTGAGCTTGTCCGAGGCGAACTTCGCCGGGTTCACCGGGATGTTGAGCAGGATCAGCCGCCGGGTGCCGAGCCACATCGCCTGGCGCTGTTCGGCCTCCGTGTCGAAGAGCCGCACGGAGACGCTCGCGCCCGCGTCCACCAGCGCCGGGTACGCCTTGACCGGCTGACCCGCCCGCCGGGTCTCGAAGACCTTGCTCAGCGTCCCGATGGTCCAGTCGCTCAGCCCGGAGCGTTCGACCGACTCCCCGCCCGCCCGCTCGGCGGTCGCCGCGGCGGCCTTGGACAGGGCCTGGCGGGCCTTCGGCTTGAGCCTCAGCCGCAGCGCCTCCAGGTCCTTGTCCTCCGCGAGGTTCTTGCGGCGCTCGTCGACGATCCGGAAGGTGATCTTCAGATGGTCCGGGATCCGGCCCGGGTCGAAGTCGTCTGCGGACACCGGCACTCCGACCATCCGGTGCAGTTCCCGGGCCAGCGTCACGTGCAGGGGCTCCTGCATGGGGTGCGCCGTGGCCAGGAAGCGCGTGGCGAAGTTCGGCGCGGGCACGTAGTGCCGGCGGATCGGCTTCGGGAGGGAACGGATCAGCTCCGTGACGACCTCCTCCCGCAGGCCCGGGATCTGCCAGTCGAAGCCCTCCTCGGTGACCTGGTTCAGCACCTGGAGCGGGATGTGGACGGTCACGCCGTCCGCGTCCGCGCCCGGCTCGAACTGGTAGGTCACCCGGAACTTCAGCGGCCCCTGGAGCCAGGAGTCCGGATAGTCGGCCTTGGTGACCCCGGCCGCCTTCTCCGTCAGGAGCATCTCCCGCTCGAAGTCGAGCAGTTCGGGCTCGTCCCGCTTCTTGTGCTTCCACCAGGAGTCGAAGTGCGCCCCGGAGACCACGTGCTCGGGGATCCGCTGGTCGTAGAAGTCGAAGAGCGTCTCGTCGTCCACCACGATGTCGCGGCGCCGTGCCCGGTTCTCCAGCTCCTCCACCTCGGTGAGGAGCTTGCGGTTGTCGGCGTAGAACTTGTGGTGCGTGCGCCAGTCGCCCTCGACCAGGGCGTTGCGGATGAACAGCTCGCGCGAGACCTCGGCGTCGATCCGGCCGTAGTTGATCTTCCGCTGGGCGACGATCGGCACGCCGTACAGCGTGACCTTCTCGTACGCCATCACGGCCGCCTGGTCCTTCTCCCAGTGCGGCTCGCTGTAGGTGCGCTTGATCAGGTGCTGCGCCAGCGGCTCCACCCACTCGGGCTCCACCTTGGCGTTCACCCGCGCCCACAGCCGCGAGGTCTCCACCAGTTCCGCCGACATCAGGAACTTGGGCTGCTTCTTGAACAGCGAGGACCCGGGGAAGATCGCGAACTTGGCCGACCGCGCGCCGAGGTACTCGTTCTTGTCGGTGTCCTTCAGACCGATGTGCGACAGCAGACCCGCCAGCAGCGAGATGTGCACGTGCTGCTCGGGGGCGTCCGCCTCGTTGACGTGGATCCCCATCGACTTCGCCACCGTGCGCAACTGCGAGTAGATGTCCTGCCACTCGCGGATCCGCAGGAAGTTCAGGTACTCCTGCTTGCACATCCGGCGGAACGAGGACGAGCCGCGCTCCTTCTGCTGCTCGCGCACGTAGCGCCACATGTTCAGGAACGAGAGGAAGTCGCTGGTCTCGTCCTTGAAGCGGGCGTGGTTCTGGTCCGCCTGCGTCTGCTTGTCCGAGGGCCGCTCGCGCGGGTCCTGGATGGACAGCGCCGCCGCGATGACCATGACCTCGCGGACGCAGTTGTTCTTGTCCGCCTCCACCACCATGCGCGCCAGCCGCGGGTCCACCGGGAGCTGGGAGAGCTGCCGGCCCATCGGCGTGAGCCGCTTGCTGTGGTCCTTCTCGGCCGGGTCGAGGGCGCCGAGCTCTTGGAGGAGCTGGACGCCGTCGCGGATGTTGCGGTGGTCCGGCGGGTCGATGAAGGGGAACTTCTCGATCTCGCCGAGACCGGCGGCGGTCATCTGGAGGATGACCGAGGCCAGGTTGGTGCGCAGGATCTCCGCGTCCGTGAACTCGGGGCGGGAGAGGAAGTCGTCCTCGGAGTACAGCCGGATGCAGATGCCGTCGCTCGTACGACCGCAGCGGCCCTTGCGCTGGTTGGCGCTGGCCTGCGAGATCCGCTCGATGGGCAGCCGCTGCACCTTGGTGCGGTGGCTGTAGCGGGAGATGCGGGCGTTGCCCGGGTCGATCACGTACTTGATGCCCGGGACGGTCAGCGAGGTCTCGGCGACGTTCGTCGCGAGGACGATCCGGCGGCCCGTGTGCTGCTGGAAGACCCGGTGTTGCTCGGCGTGCGAGAGGCGGGCGTAGAGCGGCAGCACTTCCGTGAACCGCAGGTTGCGCTTGTTCAGGGCGTCCGCCGTGTCGCGGATCTCCCGTTCGCCGGAGAGGAAGACCAGGACGTCGCCCGGCCCCTCGGACTGCAGCTCGTCCACGGCCTCGCAGATCGCCGTGATCTGGTCCCGGTCGGAGTCGTCGCCCTCCTCCTCCAGGAGCGGGCGGTAGCGGACCTCCACCGGGTACGTGCGTCCGCTGACCTCGACGATCGGCGCGTCCCCGAAGTGCCGGGAGAACCGCTCCGGGTCGATGGTGGCCGAGGTGATGACGACCTTGAGGTCGGGGCGCTTGGGCAGCAGCGTGGCCAGGTAACCGAGCAGGAAGTCGATGTTCAGCGACCGCTCGTGGGCCTCGTCGATGATGATCGTGTCGTAGGCGCGCAGCTCGCGGTCCGTCTGGATCTCCGCGAGGAGGATGCCGTCCGTCATCAGCTTGACGAAGGTGGCGTCCTGGTCCACCTGGTCGGTGAAGCGGACCTTCCAGCCGACCGTCTGCCCGATCTCGGACCTCAGCTCCTCCGCGATCCGCTCCGCGACCGTGCGGGCGGCGATCCGGCGGGGCTGGGTGTGCCCGATCATGCCCCGGACGCCGCGGCCCAGCTCCATGCAGATCTTGGGGATCTGCGTGGTCTTGCCGGAACCGGTCTCGCCGGCGACGATCACGACCTGGTGGTCGCGTATCGCCTCGGCGATCTCGTCCTTCTTCTGGCTGACGGGAAGGTTTTCGGGATACGTGATCTCCGGCTTGCGCGAGGCACGGCCGGCCAGACGCGCGGCGGCCTTCTCGGCCTCCGCGGCGATCTCGTCGAGCACGGCCTGCTTGGCCTCGGGCTTGCGGATGCGGCGGGCGCCCTCGAGGCGGCGGCCGAGGCGGTGCGCGTCGCGGAGGGAGATCTCACCGAGAAGCGTCTGCAGGGCGGCGAAGGAAGTAGACATACCTGGTCGAGGATCTCACCCGGGAGTGCCGGGTGGCGAACGCATTTGTGCCCCCTCCCCGTACCATTTCGGGACGAGATCACCTGAACCCGCCTGCCGTACGAGTGAGAGGCCCGCCATGTTCCGCGCCCGGGGAGTGTGGTGTCTGCTGGGCGCCCTCCTCGCGGTGCTGCTCGCCGGGATCCCGGCGACGGCGGCCGGGGGCGGCGCCCCGAAGGCCGCCGGCGCGACGACGACCTTCGCGCGGGCGACCGCTCCCGTACCGACCCCTCGCGTACCGGCCGCCTCTCCGCGCCCCGCCACGACACCGCCGCCCGCCGCCTCGGTGGGCTCCGGGCAGGGCCCCTCCTGCTCTCCCGGCGGGGACCACGGCCGGGTCCCGGCGGTGCCGCCCCGCTGCGGCGACCCGCAGCACGCCGCCCCGGCCGCCCGGATCGCGGCGGAGCAGCCGGCGGCCTGGCGGACGACACCCGTACGGGTCCTCGTCCGCGGGCCCGACCGAACGACGCCGGGCCCCGTGGAGCTGTCGGTGTTGCGGGTCTAGGAGGACCGGTCGTTTCCGCCGGTCCGTCCTTCCACCCGCACCCCGCAGCCTCGGAGCACCCGCATGTCCCCTTCCCCCTCCCCTTTCTCCTCCCGCAAGCCCTCCCCGCACCGGCCCCTGCTGATCGCGGCCGGGGTCGCCATCGCCGCCGTCACCCTCGGCCTGGTCTCCTGGCAGGCCACCGCCCCCGGGGAGCGGAGTGACGCGGGCGACACCGCCTCCGCCTCCGCCCGCCCCGCACCGCAGGCCAACCCCGAACTGCTGAAGCTCGCCCGCCGCGACGCGGCCGACAAGCTCGCCGTCGGCCGCGCCGACGCGCCCGTCGTCCTGATCGAGTACTCCGACTTCAAGTGCGGCTACTGCGGCAAGTTCGCCCGGGACACCGAACCCGAACTGGTGAAGAAGTACGTGGAGGCCGGCACCCTGCGCATCGAGTGGCGCAACTTCCCGATCTTCGGCGCGGAATCCGAGGCCGCCGCCAAGGCCGCCTGGGCGGCGGGCCGGCAGGACCGCTTCGAGCGGTTCCACGCGGCCGCCTACGCGGAGGGGGCCAAGGAGAAGGGCTTCGGAGAGGCCCGACTGGCCGAGCTGGCCGCCGAGGCCGGGGTGCCCGACCTGGAGCGCTTCAAGCGCGACATGGCCGGCGAGGAGGCCGCCGCGGCGGTGCGCGCCGACCAGGAGGAGGGCTACCGCATCGGCGTCACCTCCACCCCCTCCTTCCTGATCAACGGGCAGCCCCTCGCCGGCGCGCAGCCCCTCGACGCCTTCGAGGGCGCCATCGCCCGCGCCGAGGCGGCGGCCAAGCAGTGACCGACATCGGATACCTGGCCGCCCTGCTGGGCGGCCTCCTCGCGCTGCTCAGCCCGTGCAGCGCCCTGCTGCTGCCCGCCTTCTTCGCGTACTCGATCGACTCCACGTCACGGCTGCTGGCCCGCACCGGGATCTTCTACGCGGGCCTCGCGAGCACCCTCGTACCGCTGGGCGCGGCCGGCTCGTACGCGGGCCGGTTCTTCCACGGCAACCGCGAGACCCTCGTCCTCGTCGGCGGCTGGCTGATCATCGCGCTCGGGATCGCGCAGATCCTCGGCCTGGGCTTCGCCTCCCGGCGGATCGCGGAGCTCTCCGGACGGATCCGGCCGACCACCGCCCTGTCGGTGTACGCGCTCGGCGCCGTCTACGGCCTGGCCGGTTTCTGCGCCGGCCCGATCCTCGGCAGCGTGCTGACCGTGGCTGCCGTCAGCGGCAGCCCGGTCTACGGCGGCCTGCTGCTGGCCGTCTACGCCCTCGGGATGGCCGCGCCGCTGTTCCTGCTGGCCCTGCTGTGGGACCGCTTCGAGCTGGGCCGCAGGCGCTGGCTCCGCGGCCGGACCATCCGGGTGGGCCGGTTCGGGCTGCACACCACCTCGGTGCTGTCGGGGCTGTTCTTCATCACCCTGGGCGCGCTGTTCCTGATCTACGACGGGGCGAGCGCGCTGCCCGGACTGCTGGACGTGGACGACTCGTTCGCGGTGGAGCAGCGCGTCCGCTCGATCGCCGACGCGGTACCGGACGGGGCGCTGCTCGGGCTGGTCGCCGTCGCCGCGGGGGCGATCGCCCTGACGCGGTGGCGCCGCACGGTCCGCAGCGCGAAGGGCGTGACGGAGGGGACGGACGTGGCGGAGGAGTGACGCAAGAAGGCCCCGTCCGAGGACGGGGCCTTCTTTCTTGTGGCTGGGGCCGGGGTCGAACCGGCGACCTATCGCTTTTCAGGCGATCGCTCGTACCAACTGAGCTACCCAGCCACGAAACTCTTACGAGCTTCAGCGAACCTGACGGGACTTGAACCCGCGACCTCCACCTTGACAGGGTGGCGAGCTAACCAACTGCTCCACAGGTCCTTGCAATGTGCGAGACAAGTCTCGCACACGGTTTTGCGTACCCCCAACGGGATTCGAACCCGTGCTACCGCCTTGAAAGGGCGGCGTCCTGGGCCACTAGACGATGAGGGCTAAAGGCCCGCCGGGCACTTTGCAGCGCGTCGGGGACGTGAGAAGCATATGGGATCCGGGGAGCTATCGCCAAAACGGTTTCCCCCGGAGCGACAATGACGGGGTGCTGGAGATGACGCGCGAGGAGTTCGAAGAGCTCGTCGCAGAGGCCTTGGACCGGATTCCGCCGGAGCTCACGCGGCTGATGGACAACGTGGCGGTCTTCGTCGAGGACGAGCCGCCCGCGGACGATCCGGAGCTCCTCGGGCTCTACGAGGGGACCCCGCTCACCGACCGCGGCGAGTGGTACGCCGGGGTGCTGCCCGACAGGATCACGATCTACCGCAACCCCACGTTGCGGATGTGCGAGGACCGGGAGAGCGTGGTCGCGGAGACGGAGGTCACCGTGGTCCACGAGATCGCCCACCACTTCGGGATCGACGACGAGCGACTGCACGCCCTGGGCTACGGGTGAGCCGGTGACCGGCGCCGACGAGGAGGACGCCGCGTCGATCGACCCCGACGCCGATCCACCCGGGAGCACCGAACCGCAGGTACGCGTCCTCGCGGCCGTCGCGGTCGGCGGGGCGATCGGCGCCTCGGCGCGCCACGGGGCGGCCCTGCTGTGGCCGGCGGCCCCCGGCGCCTTTCCCTGGGACACCTTCTGGGTCAACGTCGTGGGCTGCGCGCTGATCGGCGTGCTCATGGCGGCGATCGCCGAGGACGGCCGCACCTCGCCGCACCCGCTCCTGCGGCCCTTCCTCGGTGTCGGGGTGCTCGGCGGCTTCACCACCTTCTCCACCTACGCCCTGGAGTTCTCCGGGCTGCTCGACGGAGGGCTCGTGGGGACCGCGCTGACGTACGCCGGTCTGACGGTGGTGGCCGCGCTGGCCGCGGTCTGGGCCGGCGCGGCGGTGACCCGGGCGGCGCTGCGGGAACGGGGGCGGGCGTGAACTGGCTGTTGGTGGTGGCCGGCGCGGTGATCGGGGCGCCGCTGCGGTACCTCACGGACCGCGCGGTGCGCGGGCGCCACGACTCGGTCTTCCCCTGGGGCACGTTCGTCGTGAACGCCGCCGCCTGCCTGGTGTTGGGAACCCTGGCCGGGGCGACGCTGGCCGGTGCCGCCTCCTCGCGGCTCGGCCTGCTCCTCGGCACCGGACTGTGCGGGGCGCTCAGCACGTACTCGACGTTCTCGTACGAGACCCTGCGACTGGTCGAGCGCGGCGACCGCTTCCTCGCCGCGGCGAACGTCCTGGCGTCGGTGCTGGTGGGGCTGGGCGCCGTGCACCTGGGCTCGCAGGTGGCCGGCCGGCTCTTCGGTTGAGGGCGTGTCTCTTACGGGGTACGGGGAGTTGGGCACATTGACCCGCTCATGCGGAACGCTCCGCTGCTCCCCGTCCCGGAGGTGCCACCCGTGCGCCAGTTGTCCGCTTCCCTCCGATTGGCCGTCACCGCGCTCGCGGTGGCGGCGTCGGCAGGCTGCATGAGCGTCGGCGAGAACGCCGCGAAACCCGGCCCCTCCGCCTCGGTGGGCGCCAAGGACGCCGCCGGCTCGGCGGGCGGCACCGTCTCCGGGCGGGGCTCCGGCGTCCACGGCAACGGCCGCGGCGCGAAGGACGGTACGGGGACCACCCCGGACGGCAAGACCGTCGAGCCGGGCAAGGCCTCCGGCGCGACCGGGGCCTCGCCCAGTCCGGGCGCGCCCGCCAAGCCGGGTGCTCCCTCGCCGTCGGCCGGGCCGGGTGGCGGGGCGGGTGGCCAGGGGCCCCAGCAGCCGACGGGCGGGGGCTCCGCCGCCGGTGGTGCCGCCGGTTCAGGCGGCTCGGGTTCCGCCGGTACGGGATCGGGGTCGGGATCGGGTTCCGGCGGTGGCGCGGCCGCCGGTGGGTCCGGAGGGTCGAATCCCACTCCGCCTGTGGTGGAACCCACTCCCGAACCGCCTGTGACACAGCCCACCCCGGAGCCCACGCCGCCTCAGCCGGAGCCCAGCCCGCCGGTCGTCGGGTAGTCGTACCGGAGGGTTCGCCGGCGGTTGTCCGGCCCTGTCCTCCGGGGATCGTCGCAGGTCAGGCGCCTCTGGGGGGAGCGACTTGCCAGACCCCCAGGAGGGTGCGTATGGTTATAGATCGTTTGATCCCATTGCCCGGCGCCGAATCCGAAGAGCGCCGTGTGGCGCGTACTCCCTAGCCGTGGCTGACCGCATTGAGGCGGTCGATTTGCGATTCACGGAGTTTGGGCGCGTGCCGAGACTCCGGAAGGTTTCGCATTTCGCATGTCCATTTCCAGTTCTGACCGCACCGTCATGCCCGAGAACGACTCGAACGAGATCGTCACCGCCGAGACCCTCGCGGTCACCGAGGCCATCGAGGCCGCTGAGGCGAACGAGATCATTGAGGCTCTTGAGGCCGACGTGACCGACCAGTCCATCGACGAGGCCGACGAGGCCGACGCCGAACCCACCATCACCTTCGGCGACCTCGGTCTGCCGGACGGCATCGTGCGCAAGCTCGCCCAGAACGGCGTCACGAGCCCCTTCCCGATCCAGGCCGCGACCATCCCGGACGCCCTGGCCGGCAAGGACATCCTCGGCCGTGGCCGCACCGGCTCCGGCAAGACCCTCTCCTTCGGTCTGCCGACCCTGGCCTCCCTGGCCGGCGGTCACACCGAGAAGAAGAAGCCCCGCGCGATCATCCTCACGCCGACGCGTGAGCTCGCGATGCAGGTCGCGGACGCCCTCCAGCCCTACGGCGACGTGCTCGGCCTCAAGATGAAGGTCGTCTGCGGCGGTACCTCCATGAGCAACCAGATCTTCGCTCTGGAGCGCGGTGTCGACGTCCTCGTCGCCACCCCCGGCCGTCTGCGCGACATCATCAACCGCGGTGCCTGCTCCCTGGCGAACGTCCAGGTCGCGGTCCTCGACGAGGCCGACCAGATGGCCGACCTGGGCTTCCTGCCCGAGGTCACCGAGCTGCTCGACCAGATCCCCGGCGGCGGTCAGCGCATGCTCTTCTCCGCCACCATGGAGAACGAGATCGGCACCCTGGTCAAGCGCTACCTGACGAACCCCGTCACGCACGAGGTCGACAGCGCGCAGGGCAACGTCACGACCATGACCCACCACGTCCTCGTCGTGAAGCCGAAGGACAAGGCGCCCGTCACGGCCGCGATCGCCGCCCGCAAGGGCCGCACGATCATCTTCGTCCGCACCCAGTTGGGCGCCGACCGCATCGCCGAGCAGCTCATCGAGGCCGGCGTGAAGGCCGACGCGCTGCACGGCGGCATGACGCAGGGCGCCCGTACCCGCGTCCTCGCCGACTTCAAGGACGGCTACGTCAACGCGCTCGTCGCCACCGACGTCGCCGCCCGCGGCATCCACGTCGACGGCATCGACCTGGTCCTGAACGTGGACCCGGCCGGCGACCACAAGGACTACCTGCACCGCTCGGGCCGTACCGCCCGTGCCGGCAAGTCCGGTGTCGTCGTGTCGCTGGCGCTCCCGCACCAGCGTCGCCAGATCTTCCGCCTGATGGAGGACGCGGGCGTCGACGCCTCGCGCCACATCGTCCAGGGCGTCGGCGCCTTCGACCCCGAGGTCGCCGAGATCACCGGTGCGCGTTCGCTGACGCAGGTCCAGGCCGACTCCGCGAACAACGCGGCCAAGCAGGCCGAGCGCGAGGTCGCCGACCTCACCAAGCAGTTGGAGCGCCTGACCCGCCGCGCCGGCGAGCTGCGCGAGGAGGCCGACCGCCTCGTCGCCCGCTCCGCCCGCGAGCGTGGCGAGGACCCGGACGCCGCTGTCGCCGAGGTGGTCGAGGCCGCCGAGGCCGAGGTCGCGGCCGCCGTGGCCGAGCCCGTCGTCCAGGAGCGCACCTTCGAGCGTCGCGAGGACCGCGGCAACTTCGAGCGCCGTGACAACCGTCGCGACGACCGCGGCGACCGCGGTGGCGACCGTGGCGGTTTCCGTTCCGGTGGCGACCGTCGTGACGACAACCGCGGTGGCGGCTTCCGCTCCGGCGGCGACCGTCCGTCCGGTGGCTTCCGTTCCGGTGGCGACCGTCGCGATGACAACCGTGGTGGCGGCTTCCGTCGCGACGACCGTCCCTCGGGCGGCTTCAACCGTGACGACCGCGGTGGCGACCGTGGCGGCTTCCGTCGCGACGACCGTCCGTCCGGTGGCTTCCGTTCCGGTGGCGACCGTCGTGACGACAACCGTGGTGGCGGCTTCCGTCGCGACGACCGTCCCTCCGGTGGCTTCAACCGTGACGACCGCGGTGGCGACCGTGGCGGCTTCCGTCGCGACGACCGTCCCTCGGGCGGCTTCAACCGTGACGACCGCGGTGGCGACCGTGGCGGCTTCCGTCGCGACGACCGTCCCTCCGGTGGCTTCCGCTCCGGTGGCGACCGTCCGTCCGGTGGCTTCCGCTCCGGCGGCGCCGGCGACCGCCCCTACGGCCGTCGTGACGACAACCGTCCCTCCGGCTCCGGTTCGACCGGCTCCACCGGTTCCTTCGGCGGCCGTCGTGACGACAAGCCGCGCTGGAAGCGCAACGGCTGACGTCTGAGCGTCATCTGACACGGGCTCGGCCCCCACGGCACTCCGGTGCGGTGGGGGCCGAGCCCTTTCCCGTCCCTGCCGCTGTGTGCCCGCCGCCGCGTCCCTGCTGCCGTTCGCGCCAACTGCGTCCGAGAGCACCCGCGAACGCCTGAGCCCCCCTCGGGTCAGTTCCAGGCGGTGGGTGGCGTGGGCAGTGGTGTGCCGTCGGTTCCGAGGAGGGAGGCGAGGATGATCGCGTCGGTCCATCCGAGGGGGACCACCGCTTTGGGGCGGCCGTCGGCGGTGACGGTCTCGGGGAGTTCGCCGAGCGCGTTGCGCTTGGACAGGACCCAGTCGACGACGTCGCCCGCCTTCTTCTGTTCGCCCAGCCCGGACCAGGCGAGTGCGAAGAAGGAGGTGCTGGCCGTCCAGGTGATGTCGCCCCACCGGGTCTGGGGGTCGTCGCCGGGGATCACGCCGCCGTTGGGCCGCAGCAGCGCCCGGTAGGTGTCGTCGAGGGCGGTGGGGAGGCCGGCGGGGGCGGTGTTGAAGGGCGGTGCCATGAAGGCGGCGGCGCTGTCGCGGCCGTGGAGGCCGTCGATGGTGCGCTGGTAGCCGATCGGCGCGAACCGCTTCGCGATCCCCGCGGAAAGCCGCCGGGCGGCGTCGGCCCAGCGTGCGGCGTCCTCGGTGTGTCCCAGGCAGCGGGCGAGGTCCGCGGAGGCATTGAGACCGGCCAGCAGGGGGGCCGCCGTGCCGATGTTGACGGTGCTGGTGGGGAGTTCCCAGTAGTCGGGTGAGGCGGGCGGCAGCCCCTCGGCGTCGAGGGAGCCGGCCGTGTGGTCGGCGGCCTTGCCGAGCATGGGGTAGAGGGCTTCGAGGCGGCCGGAACGGCTCGCGGTCGGTGCGCTCTGGTACCACTGCCAGGCGGCCCAGGGCACCCAGCCGTTGGCGTCGAGCTGCCAGGGCCGGGAGTCCGGGGGGCCGGAGCCGTCGAGGCGGGTGCGGGCCTCCCAGGTCCCGTCGGCGCGCTGGGTCCGGGCGTTGTAGGTGAGGATCCGGTAGGCCTCCTCGTCGTGGCCGGTGTGTGCGAACGCGGCCGAGGCGAAGCTGGAGTCGCGGGGCCAGGAGAAGTCCCAGAAGGGGTACCAGGCCGCGGCGAAGGAGCCGTTCGGCTGCAGCAGGGCCCTCATGGACAGCAGGGCGCGCTCCGCGCTCTGCCGCCGGATGCCGGGGGTGCCGGGAATCCGGCCGGAGGCGACCCACTGCCGGGACGCGGTGATCTGTGCCAGTGCGCCGGGGTCATCGGCGTCGACGACCACGGAAGCGGTCGCGCCCGCGGGAAGGTACCGCCACTTGCCCGACGGCAGGCGCAGCACGTTGCTGCCCTCCACATAGGACGCGCCGACCGCGAGCGCCGGCTGTACGGCCTCGGTCGCCGTCCCGTTGAAGAGCAGGCCCGAGGTGCGCTCGGGCTGATCGGCAGGCACGTAACACACCTCCACGTCACCGCAGCGTTCGCTCCCGGCGGGATTCACGAAGAACGCGAGGCGTCCCTCTCCTTCCCGCCAGCCGCCGCTCGCATTCCGGTCCCAGCTCACCGGAGCATCTTTGACGGTGTGGCGGGTGCCGTACCAGGTGACCGGCTCGCCGCCGGCCGTGGTGGCCTGGGCGACCAGGTGATAGGTGGTCTCCGGCTGGAGGCGGGTGTCGTCGAAGGGGATCTCGAGCCAGCCCGCCCCGGCTCCGCCCGACTGCGCGAGGTCGACGGTCCGGGAGGCGACCGCCGTACCGGGATCCTCACGGACCGTGCGGACCTCGACGGTGATCCGTCCGGCCGCGGCAGCGCTCTTCAGGTAGAGGCTCACCCGCGACAGCCGTCCGTCCCCGGTCCGGAACTCCTGGGCGGCGGCGCTTCCCGCGGCTGCGATGGCGGACAGTGCGACATCGTGCTCCGGCTGCCCGTCGTAGCCGCCGACGGCTCCCGCGGCGGGCGTGCTTCCCACGCCCAGCAGGCCGGCCAGGAGCGTGGCGGACAGCACTGCGGACCTCGTACGCGTCATGGATTTCCTTTCAGGCGGCCTGACACCAGGCAGAAGAGGCAGTGGGGCAGGGCCTGGGCGGTGGGAGGGCGGGTTCCTTCTGTGAGGTGTGCCAACTCGACCGCCGCGTACCGGAAGTCAGGCTTCCCTGAGGCATGACGGCGGCCCGCGGGATGGTCGCGTCAGACGGGCGAGCCATCGTCAGGGGCTTCTTGCGGTTGCGGCGTCGGGGCAGGGGCGATCACGGGGTCTGGGTGATCACTGCGGCCGTGGTGTCACGTACGGGAGGTACGGATACCCGGCGTCTTGGGGCCCGCCGGCGGCAGGCCGGAACCGATTCTGCCAAGCATTCCGGGACCGCCATGGCCACTTCTCGGCGCATTCACGCGATTGCTCCAGAAGTATCGTTTCCTCAGATCCGCGGTCCCCTTCCCGCCGCCTTGCGGGCGCCGTAGTGGCCGTCGAAGAGGCGCTGGAGACGACGCCCGTCCCCGGAGAGCCCACGCCGTGGCGCTCGATGGCGCTCCGTCCGGGGCCGTCCGCTCACGCACGGGTCCGGAAACGACTGAGCGCCCCACCTGGCCGAAACCGGGTGGGGCGCTCAGTAGCAGGCCAGAGGGGTTGACCACCGCCTGCGAGCAGTAGGCCATGTCGGACTCGAACCGACAACCAACGGATTAAAAGTCCGCTGCTCTGCCAATTGAGCTAATGGCCCTCGGCGTGCTCACCCCAGAGCATAGCCGCAGAGGGGCGCGAGGCCGATCGGGTATCGACCGGAGCGGCCCGGCGGTTTCCCGCCACCGGTGGTCGGCGCCCTTCACCCGCGCGCACGCCGCGGATCCACCGGCCCCCGAGCCCTGGTGAGGGCCCGTCCGGTCGGCGTGGCGCGGGTCCCACACCGGCGGGGCGGGGCCGCGCGAGGCCCTCGGAGGGTCGGCCCGTATCCATTCTCAAGGCCTCTGACCTGCGGTGATGGTGTTCTGTGGGGTCCCCGGGGGGTTAATTGGCGGGGGCCGTCCCCCACATGACGTAGAGTTGTGTTTACCGACGCGGGGTGGAGCAGCTCGGTAGCTCGCTGGGCTCATAACCCAGAGGTCGTAGGTTCAAATCCTGCCCCCGCTACTCAGTACGAAGGCCCGGTCCCCTCAGGGGGGCCGGGCCTTCGTCGTTCCCGCACTCCGTCCGTGCCCTGGTCGTTCCCACCCGGTGTGCGCGCCCGCGTCACCCGTACGGCCCCGGCCCGGTCGCCCGCGGACCTTCCCGACGCCACCCTTGAGGGGCGATGCGGCGGTGGCCCGCACCCGTGCGAGGGACCGGGCGGCAGGAGACAGCGTGGCGGGGCTGGGCCGGCAGGGCGAGGAAGCGGGCGCGACCGGTGCCGGGGGAGGCGTGTCCCGGCTGGTGGTCCGCGTGTTGCCCGCGATCCTGATCGCCCTGGGGTTCGTCTTCGACCTGGTGACCCCGCCGAGTTTCACGGGTTCTCCCTTCTTCTCGGCGGCCCCACTGATCGCGGCGCCGTTGTTCTCCCTGCGCACGACGTTCCTGACGGGTCTGGCCGCCTCCCTCGCGGTCGTCGCGCTGCACGTCCACAACGGCACCAGTGGGCGGGCCGAGTCGGTGACCGAGCTGGCGACGGTGGTCACCGTCTCCGGGCTGGCGCTCCTGATCAACCGCGTCGTACGGCGCGGCGGCAAGGAACTCGCCTCGGCGCGCGGGATCGCCGAGGCCGCGCAGCGGGCCGTGCTTCCGACGCCCGCCGATCGGATCGGGGGACTGCACGTCGCCGCCTCGTACGAGGCGGCGCAGGCGGACGCCTTCATCGGCGGGGACCTGTACGCCGTCCAGGAGACCCCGTACGGGGTGCGGCTGGTGGTGGGTGACGTGCGCGGCAAGGGGCTGAGCGCGGTGGAGGCCGTCGCGGTGGTGCTGGGCGCCTTCCGGGAGGCGGCGGAGTACGAACCGTCGCTGGAGGCGCTCGCGCGGCGGCTGGAGCGCGCGTTGGCCCGGGAGGGGACCCGGCGCGACAGCCTGGACGCGGTGGAGGGGTTCACCACGTGCGTGCTCGGCGAGGTCCCGAAGGGTTCGGCGGTGCTGCGGCTCGTCAACCGGGGCCACCCCGAGCCGTTGCTGCTGCATCCCGACGGGGGGCTGGTGGTGCTCGCGCCGGCCGTGCGCGCGCTGCCGCTGGGCATGGGCCTGAAGGCGCCCTCGCCCGACCGGGCCGAGGAGTGGCCGTTCCCCGAGGGCGGCACGCTGTTGCTGTACACGGACGGGTTGACGGAGGCCCGGGACGCGGAGGGCAGGTTCTACGACCCGGCGGGCCGGTTGCGGGGGAGGGTCTTCCCCGGACCGGACGAACTGCTCGACGCGCTCAACGGTGATGTGCGCCGACACACGGGCGGCGGGGCGATCGACGACATGGCGCTGCTGGCGGTGGGCCGCCCGGCGCGGGGGCAGCCGGAGCGTCGTCGGACGGTTCCGGTGGTCAGTCGTGAGGATTCGAGGTGAGGACCTCGCGGTCACGGTGAGTGTGTGAAGTGGCGCACTCCGTTAAGTCTCTGACGGGTCGTCACTTCGCCACTGTGGCTGAAGTGGTGAGGGTGTGCGTTGATTTTTGCCCGAGTTGAGCGCTATCGGGCTCAATGTCCAGGCCAAGGCTATTCGGGCAGTGGCTGATTGGTGTTAACGATCAATCGCAACAGCTTGGAATCACTCCCCCGCGTCTATTACCGTTCGATAACGCAGCGCGGTCGTCCCAGCCGTCGCAAGAGACGGCGCCGCGCGCGTTCCCCTGCTTTGAGGAGTGTGCCCCCGTGGCCTCCAACTCGCCTGCCCAAGACGGCGTCGACATCCAGGAGTCGCCCACGGCGGGCGCCTGGGGCGAGTGGAACCCGACCGAGGACTCGGCCCGGCCGCTCCGCGGCAAGCACCGCGTCCTCAAGCCGCGCGGCGGACTGGCCCGCAGCTCGACCGTGCTCGGTGTCGGCGTCATAGCCGCCGTCGGCGCGGGCGGCATGGCCACCGCGCAGGACCGCCCCCAAGTGGCCATCACCATGCCCTCGTTCCCCGACCTGCTGGGTGACGACGACCACGCCTCCGGCGCCGCGGACGAGACCGTGCGGGCCGCACGGGCCGCGAGCATCCCGCAGCAGGTCGGCGGCGGGGACCGGACCCAGGGCCAGGCCGACGCCGGCGCGGCCCTGCTGAACCGCATCCTCCAGCAGGCCGAGACCCGGGCGCACGACGACGACGCCCGCCTCAGGGCGGACGCCGAGCGCGCCGCGCAGGAAGCCGCCGCCCAGGAGGCCAAGGCCAAGCGGGAGGCGGCCGAGAAGGCCGCCGCCGAGAAGGCGGCGCAGGTTGAGAAGGCGGCGCAGGCCGAGAAGGCCGAGAAGGTCCGGGTGGCGGCCGAGAAGGCGGCCGCCGAAGCCGCCGCGGCGGCCAAGGCCGAGGCGGAACGCCCCGCGCAGGCATCCGGCGACTTCGTCCTGCCGACCTCCGCCTACACGCTCACCTCGCACTACGGCGACTCCGGCTCCATGTGGTCCTCCGGCCACCACACCGGCCTCGACTTCGCCGCCCCGACCGGCACCCCGGTCAAGGCCGTGGGCAGCGGGAAGATCACCTCGGCCGGCTACTCCGGGGCCTACGGCTACCGGATCGTGCTCCAGCTCGATGACGGCACCGAGATCTGGTACTGCCACCTGTCCTCGATGTCGGTGACCTCCGGGTCCGTGGGCGCGGGCGACACCATCGGCCGCGTCGGCGCCACCGGCAACGTCACCGGAGCCCACCTCCACCTGGAAGTCCGCCAGGGCGGCTCCACGACGGACCCGCTCGCGTGGCTGAACTCCAAGGGCCTCAACGTCTGACCCGCCCCCTGGCCCAGGACCACGGCACGGCCGAAGGGCCCCGCGGCTCCGTGAGTCTCAGCGCCTGACGTCGGCCGCGGGCCGTCTCTCGTCCGCGCGCCTCGGTGCCGGTACCGCAGTCAGCGTCGCCCGGCCCGAGGCCGGGACGGGGTCGAACCACGGCGGAAGCAAGTCCTCCATCACGGCCGCCCGCGCGAGGGCGGGCGCCGCCGTGGCCCGACGCAACCACATCCTCCCGAGCAACTCCCGCTCCCGCTGAGCGAAATCCGGTTCCCTGCCCGGTCCGCCGCGGCGGGCGCGGTGGCGCAGCAGGGCGAGCGCGGCGGCGTCCGACTGGTACCGGGCGACGGTCCGGCCGGCCGCGCGGCCACCGGTGCGCCGGGCCAGGGCGCGGGCCAACGACCGGGCCGGCATCGACGCCAGGGCCGGTACCTCCGCCCGGCCGAGCCAGCCGGCGGCGGCGTACACCGCGAGTTCGGCGGCGACGGCCCGCAACAGTCGACGCCGGGTCCGCACGGTGAGCCACAGCAGCAGCCCGAACGCCGGGACCATCACGCAGCCGTAGACCACGTAGAACCCGTACTCCCCGAACTCCGACGAGCTGTTCCACAGCGCGTGCAGGGCCATCGCACAGGCCAGCCCGAGCAGCGGCAGCCCGATCCGCGCCGACCGGCGCGAGCGCAGCAGGCCGGCGCCGAGGCCGAGACCGGTGAGCACCGTGAACAGCGGGTGCGCGAACGGCGACAGGACGATCCGTACGAAGAAGGTCGCCACCGTGAGGGAGTCGAGCACGCCGGCCTCACTGGACAGGTCCTCGTCGAAGGCGTTGCCCAGGTACAGGATGTTCTCGGTGAAGGCGAAGCCGGTGGCGGTGAACCCGGCGAGCACGAAGCCGTCGGCCGGCCCGGCGAGTCGGCGTCTTCGGAAGACGAGCACCAGCACCAGCGCGGCCGCCTTGGCGCTCTCCTCGACGACCGGGGCGATGGCCATCGAGCCGAGCTGATCGGCATCGCCGGGATCGGCGGTGGCCGCGGCGATCCACTGGGTGGCGAAGCTGTTGGCCAGTATGGCGATCAGTGCCGCGGTACAGGCCCCCCAGCCGAAGCAGAACAGCGACTGCCGCCAAGGGCCGGGCGCGGCCCGCCCCGACCACCGGAACGCCGCCATGAGCGGTGGGACCGGCAGCAGGGCGAGACCGAGCCCCACGAAGAAACCGGGTGTGCCGGTCTGCTCCCGCACCAGTTCGAGGATCGCGGCCCCGGGCACGGCGAGCAGCACGACGAGCACGCACGTACGGGCCCGGCCCGACGGACGTGCGAGCACACCCGCGAGCGCTCGATACACGCCATCACCCTAGCGAGCGGCTCTGACACACGGAGTGACCTTGTCAGTTCTCCGAGCGACGGAAGAGCAAGTCGTGTACGACATGCCCCTTGTCGAGGCCCTGGCCCTCGAAGCGGGTGAGCGGACGGAAGTCGGGGCGGGGCGCGTAGCCGCCGTCCGCCTGGGTGTTCTCGAACCGCGGGTGCGCGGTGAGGACTTCCAGCATCTGCTCGGCGTACGGTTCCCAGTCGGTCGCGCAGTGCAGCACCGCGCCGGGCGCCAGACGGGTGGCCGCCAGATCGAGGAACTCGGGCTGGATCAGGCGCCGCTTGTGGTGGCGGGCCTTGGGCCAGGGGTCCGGGAAGTACACGCGCAGCCCGGCGAGGGAGTCCGGCGGCAGCATCTCGCGGAGCAGGATGATCGCGTCGCCGTTGGCGACGCGGACGTTGGTCATGCCGCCCCGCTCGGCGAGCGCGAGCAGATTGCCCTGGCCGGGGGTGTGCACGTCGGCGGCGAGGATCCCGGTGTCGGGGTCGGCGGCGGCCATCTGCGCGGTCGCCTCGCCCATTCCGAAGCCGATCTCCAGGACCACCGGAAGCCCGTCGAACATCGCCTTGAGGTCGAGGACCTCGTGCCCGTCGATGTCCAACCCCCAGGTGCCCCAGAGCCGTTTCAGGGCCTCGCCCTGCCCGGTGGTCACCCGGCTGCGGCGCGGCTGGAAGCTGCGGATCCGACGCTCGTGGTGCGAGCCCGCCGGGTCGGGCGCGGGCCCGTCCGGGAAGCGGGGCTCGGTGCGCCACTTGGGAGGCGTGTACGTGGCGCCGCCCTCGGGGGCGCTCGGCGACTGGGGATTCATGGGCTCAGACACAATGCGCCGATTCTACGACCCGGCCCACCCCGCCGCCCGTCCCCGGCCCGCCGGGTCATCGGGCCGAGGCCGCCGGACCAGGTCGCCGGGTCGGACCGGGTCGTCGCGTCGGACGAGGTCGTCGGGTCGGTCCGCCGGGTCCGGTCGGTCTTGCGCGCCGCGGAGGGTCGTCGGGTCGGTCAGGCCGTGTGCAGGGTGGCCAGGGCGCGCCGGGCCACCTCGCGCCCGATCGGGAGCGACGCGGTCGCGGCCGGCGACGGGGCGTTGAGGACGTGCACCGTGCGCGGCGCCTCCCGGATCAGGAAGTCGTCCACGAGCGTCCCGTCGCGCAGGACGGCCTGCGCCCGCACCCCGGCCGAGGCCGGGACCAGGTCCGAGGATTCAACCGCCGGCAGCAGCCGCCGCACGGCCTCGGTGAACGCCCGTTTCGACAGCGACCGCCGGATCTCGCCCGCGCCGTACCGCCAGTGCCGGGCGGCCATCCGCCAGGACCCCGGCCAGGCGAGCTCGTCGGCGAGGTCCCGCGGCCGGACCACGCCCCACCCGTACCCCTCCCGCGCGAGCGCCGGCACCGCGTTCGGGCCGACGTGGACCCCGCCGCCGATGCCCCGGGTCAGGTGCACCCCGAGGAAGGGGAACGCCGGGTCCGGCACCGGGTAGACCAGCCCCCGGACCAGCGACGGCCGCGCCAGGTCGTAGTACTCGCCCCGGAACGGCACGATCCGCATCCCCGGGTCGTCGCCGGCCAGCCGCGCGATCCGGTCGCACTGCAGCCCGGCGCAGTTCACCAGCGCCCGTGCCCGCACCACCGTGCCCGACGTGGTGCGCACCGCGACCCCGCCGGAGCGTCGCGAGATCAGGTCGACCGCGCCGCCGTAGACGATCTCCGCCCCGGAGGACTCCGCCAGCTGGGCCGCGACCTGTCCGTAGTCCACGATCCCGGTCGTGCCGACATGGATCGCGGCCAGCCCGCGCACCTCCGGCTCGTACTCGGAGATCTGGGCCGGGCCCAGCTCCCGCACGGGGATGCCGTTCTCCCGGCCCCGCTGGACCAGTGCGTGCAACCGCGGCAGCTCGGACCGCTCCGTGGCGACGATCAGCTTGCCCGTCACCTCGTGCGCGATCCCGTGCTCCGCGCAGAACTTGACCATCTCGGCGGCCCCGCCGACCGCGAACCGCGCCTTCAGCGAGCCCGGCCGGTAGTAGATGCCGCTGTGGATCACCCCGCTGTTGCGTCCGGTCTGGTGCCGGGCCGGGCCGGGCTCCTTCTCCAGGACGACCACCCGGGTCCCCGGGGCCAGCCGCGACAGGGCATGCGCTGTCGACAGGCCGACGATTCCGCCACCGATCACCAGTACGTCGCAGTCCACGCCGCCGCCCACGCTGACACCTCCCACCCCTGCATACTGCACCCCGCCACCGACAACGTGGCTACGCGGGGGCGACCAGCAGCGGCCGGGCCCGTTCGCGCAGCTCCACGACACGCGGTTCGTCCCCGTACGGTTCCAGCCGGTGCAGCAGGTCCCGTACGTACTCGTTCGTCCGCGCGGAAGAGATCCGCCCCGCGACCTCTACTGCCCGGGTACCGGCCGCGCACGCCGCGTCGAGGTTGCCCGACTCCAGTTCCGCGACCGCGCTCACCACCAGGCGCAGGCCGTGCGAGCGCACGTACTCCTCGGTCGGGCGTGACAGCGCCTGCTCGGTGAAGCGGCGTACCTGCCGGGGGAGTTTGAGGTCTCGGTAACATTCCGCCGCATCAGCCGCGAACCGGTCGTACGAGTAGAAACCCAGCCAGGTCGGATCCGCGTCGCCCTCCCGGGCCCGTTCGAGCCAGCCCTCGGACGCCCGCAGCGCCGCCCCGGCGGCCACCGGGTCGCCGGCCTTCGCGTGCGCCCGGGCCTCGACGAGGCGGAAGAAGCTCATGGTGCGGGCGGTGGCGAGGCCGCGGTTGCGCTCGACGGCGGCCTGGGCCAGGTCCACGCCCTCGTCCGGGAAGTCGCGGTAGGTCGCCTGGAGGGACATCGAGGCCAGCACGTACCCGCCGAGCGGCACGTCCGCGGCGGCCCGGGCGAGCCTCAGTGCCTGGATGTAGTAGCGCTGGGCCGCTTCCTGCTGACCGGTGTCGAAGGCCATCCACCCGGCCAGCCGAGTCAGTTCGGCGGTGGCACCGAACAGCGCGCGCCCCACCTCGTCGGTGTACGCGCCGAGCAGCAGGGGCGCCGCGTCCACCCGCAGGCACTCCGGGACCATCGAGGAACGCCAGTCCCCGCCGCCGTACTTGGAGTCCCAGCGGCGCGCGTCCTCGGCGGCCTCGCGCAGTTTGGTGACGTCGCTGTGGCCCACGCGCTGCGGGAGCGCCTCCGACAGCGCCGAGGCACCCTTCGTCGCACCACCCGGTTCGCGCGGGGCGTGCGCGGTACGCGGGGTGGAGGCGACGCGCGGGGTCTCCGGGATCCGCGGGATCACGTCGGAGGGCGCGGACGGGGCGGAGAGCGGGGACGGGACGGACAGCGGGGGCACGGTGGACCGCGCTTCCGTCGGGAGTTCCCGCGCCGGCGACTCGCCCGAACCGGCCCCCGGCTCACGCGCGACGGAGCTGTCGGCGGGGGATATCAGCCAGCGCGAAGCGGGTGTCGCGTACGCGGACACGGCGAAGGAGCCGGCCAACGACTGCCAGATCCCGCCACCGCCCCGCCGGCCCGCGAGGTCGAGCCGGTACAGGTCCGTGGCCGACCGCACCGCCGCCCCCACGTCGCGGGGGAAGGCCAGGCCGACCTCCGGCGCGGGGTCGGCGTCCGCCAGCCCGATCTCGTGCAGCGGCACCGGCCGCCCCAGCTTCGCCCCGATCGCGGCGGCGATCAGATGCGGGGCGGCGCCCTGCGGCACCATCCCCTTGGACACCCAACGCGCCACCGACGTCTTGTCGTACCGAAGCGTCAGGCCGCGCTGTGCGCCGAGGTCGTTCACCCGCCGGGCCAGCCCCGCGTTGCTGATGCCCGCGAGGGCGAGGACGGCGCCGAGCTTCTCATTGGGCTCGCGGAGCTCCCTGGACATGCGCCACCCCTCGTCACACGCGGAACGCAGACGCCGCCGGGGCATAGGCGCCCGGCATTTCGTAAACCCAGCGTAGTTCCCCGCCTCCCAAGCGTTAAGGCCTCCACTTCCGTATGGCGGGATTGTTGTCCGTACGCACAGTCGGGTGGGGCCCACACCCGGGGCGCCCGTGTCAGCGCGTGCTCCGTCCGTGTGGCCGTGCGCCCGGCCGTGCGCTCTGGTTGCCCCCCGGGCCCGACGATTCGATGTGCGGTGCGTGGGTCGGCCCGCCGCGTGGATCGGGTGGGCCGGGGGACGCCGCTGCCCCAATCCCCGCGGGTGGCGGAACGGTTCGGGGGGTGGATCCCGCCTCCCGGGCCGCGCCCCGGGAAGCCGGGCCGCGCGGGAAATCAGCACGGCCGAAGAATGGCCGAAACCGACCTATGGGACGCCGGGCACGGAACGCCAAATACCGCGTGGCGGGGGCGTGTTCGTTTGCATGTGCGCCCCCCTTAACCCCTCTCGCACGCCTGTCTCGTGGCAGCATGGACCCCGAGCCACCCGGGGCCCGTACGGTCGCGCCCGCACGCCGACCACGCTGTACGTGCCCCGGTCATGTGCCCACGGGCTGGGGAGGCGGCGGCGTGCGCTGGTTGGTCGGGTGGAGCAGTATCGCCGCGAGCTTCGGCACGGCCGGACGCGTCTCCGGCCAGGGCGTTTCCGGTTCCGCGTACGGGTCCTCGCACCGACCCGGCGCCGACGGCCCCTCGTACGCGACCGCCTACGCGGACCCCCCGCACGGAGGCATCGCCGACGCCGCCCACCCCGACGATCCCGCCGCCCGGGACGCCGAACGCACCGTCCAACCCGTCGGCGCCCAACTCCTGTGGGGCGACCCCGACCCCCTCTGGGCCGTCGGCGACTGGCGCCCCGACGAGATCCGCACCGTCACCGCCGACCCCGCCGACCCGTTCACCCGGCTCGCCGTCCTCGGCTGCTGCGGAGCCACCGACGCCGAACTGCGCCGCGCCCTGTACGCCGCCCGCGGCGGCGCCCTGCGCCACCTCACACAGTGGTCCGGCAGCTACACCGCCGTCGTCCAGGCCGGCCGCCGCATCACCGTCCTCGGCGACCTCGCCGGCGCCCGCCCCGTCTTCTACACGCCCTGGGCGGGCGGCACCGCGTACGCCACCGCCGCGCTCCCGCTCGCCGACCTCATCGAGGCACAGCTCGACATCGGCCACCTCGCCGCCCTCCTGGCCTGCCCCGACAGCCCCGAGGCACTGGGCGACGGCACACCGTACGTCGGCGTTCGACGCATCCCGCCCGGCCACACCCTGATCCTGCGCGAGGGCTCCCGCGAGATCACCGGCTACGAATCCGTGGCCTCCCTCGCCGTGGCCGCCCCCGAGGCCGACCCCGAGCGTGCCGTGGAGGGCGTGCGCGAA
Source organism: Streptomyces sp. NPDC002602 (assembly GCF_042889445.1). Lineage (NCBI taxonomy): Bacteria > Bacillati > Actinomycetota > Actinomycetes > Kitasatosporales > Streptomycetaceae > Streptomyces > Streptomyces sp. NPDC002602. Next base: position 378,979 of record NZ_JBIAQX010000006.1, read on the forward strand.
GCATTGGTCGACGCGGTGCGCGCCCGGCTCACGGCGCCCCGCCATGCCCCCGACACCCTGCTCCCCGACCCCGGCCCCGTGCCCGGAATGGGACCCGCCGACCGCCGCGCCGCCCGCGGAGCCCCCGCACCGGGCGTCGGCGCCGACCTCTCCGGCGGCAGCGCCTCCGCGACCCTGGCCCTCCTCGCCGCCGGCCTCCCCGGCTCCCCGGGCACCGTCCTGCGGCAATCCGGCGAACGCCTCCTCGCCGTCACCTTCAACGACCTCGCCACCCCCCAGGGCCGCGAGGGCGAACTCGAACGCGCCCACGCCATCGCCGCCGACCCCCGCCTCCACCACGTCGTCGTGGCCGCCGCCGAGGAAGCCCTCCCGTACGCCGAACTCGACGGCCCGCTCACCGACGAACCCGGCCCCTCCCTCGTCTTCGCCGCCCGCGAACGACGCAGACTCGCCGCCGGCTCCGCCGACCACTTCACCGGCCACGGAGCCCGCCAGGTCCTCGACGCCCATCCCGCCCGACTCGCCGACCTCCTGATGGACCGCCGCAGACGCCACCTCCTGCGCCCCGTCGCCGCCCTCGCCCGCTCCGCCGCCGGCGAGTCCCTGTTCGTCCCGCTCACCGTCTACTCCGCCGCCCGCCGCCTCGCCCGCACCCCGTACCGCGCGGGCATGGAAGCCGCCGCCGCCCGACTGCGCGACGGAGCCCCCTCGGCCGGCGCGCTCACCCCCGTCGACGCCTCCCTCGCCGCCCTGACCTGGTCCCGACCCGGCCCCGCCGCGGGCTGGCTGACCGGTGAAGCCCTCGCCGAGGTCGCGATCCGACTCACCGCCGCCGCGGGACGCCCACCCCTGTCCCTGCGCCCCGGCGAGGCCCGCGCCCGCGCCGTCCTCGCCCGACACGCCGCCGACCACCGGGTCTTCGAGCAGGCCGTCGAGGTACGCAGCCAACGCCTGCACGCCCCCTTCCTCGACAACCAGGTCGTACGGGCCGCCCGCGCCCTCCCCGAGTCCCTGCGCGTCCAACCCGGCGCCCGCGCGACGATCCTGCGCAGCGTCCTGTCCTCCGCCGGAGTACGCGAACTCCCGCCCGGCTGGGGCGTCACCGCCCACACCCCCAACGAGACCGCGACCCGACTCGGCCTGCGCGCCGCCCTCCCCGACCTGCTCGCCCTCTTCGCCGCCCCCCTGCTGGCGGACGCGGGCCTGATCGAGGCCCGCGTCGTGCGACAGGCCCTGCTCGACGCGGCCGACGGCCGGCCGGTCCCGCTGGACGGACTCGCCGAACTCGTCTCCATGGAACTGTGGCTGCACCGCCTCCTCGCCCGCCGCGGCACCTGCTGGACGGGCACCACCGCCCCCCGCCGCCGCGCCGTCCCCACAGGCATCCCCCACCGCCGCCCAGCCCTGTCCTGACCCCCGCCGATCCCCCGGTTACCGCCGCCCGAATCCAGCCCCGCCACCCCCCGGCGCCCCACGACCGCTCCCACCACCCATCCGGCCCCGCCGATCGGTGATCCCCCGGGTACCGCCGCCCGAATCCGGTTCTGCCGATGCGTGGTGTTCCGGGGCGGCGCCCGAATCCGGCTCCGCTGCGCCCTGGCGCCGCACCCGCACCGCGCCCAATCCAGCCTCGCCGGCGTTTGAGGCGCCCGGCGCAGCCGGGGCCGGCAGCGACACGGCGGCACGGGCACGCGGCAGGCAACCGTTCCCCGAACGCCGATCCCCCGGGTACCGCCGCCCGAATCCGGTTCCGCCGATCCGTGGTGTCCCGGGACCGTGCCCGAATCCAGTCCCGCTGCGCCTTGGAGCCGCACCCGCACCGCGCCCAATCCAGCCTCGCCGGCGTTTGAGGCGCCCGGCGCAGCCGGGCCGGCAGCGACACGGCGGCAGCGACACGGCGGCACACGACACAGCGACCCACGACCCACGACCCACGGCACGTACCCAGGGGCTCGGGCCCCGGGCCCGGGACACCCACCCCGCCCAGGGGCCCGGACCCCGGCCCGGGACACCCCCACCCCTGCCCGGGACCCCCCACCCCCGGCCAGGGGAAGGGCATGCCCCCGCCACAAATCCCCACCCACCCCGGCCAGGGGAAGGGCAGAATTGCCCGGTGCAGTACCTCATCCTCGGTCCCACCGAGGCCCGCGACGACTCCCACGCCCCCCTCCCCATGGGCGGCGCCCGCCTCCGCGCCCTCCTCGCCTCCCTCGCGCTCCGCGCCGGCTCCCCGCTCGCCGTCACCGTGGCGGACCTGGTCGACGAGGTGTGGGGCGACACCCCGCCCAAGGACGCGCCCGCCGCCCTCCAGGCGCTCGTGTCCCGGCTGCGCCGCGCCCTCGGCGACCGTGATCGCGTCCTGCACGACCCGACCGGCGGCTACCGCCTCGCCGCGGCCCGCGAGGACGTGGACCTCCACCGCTTCACCCGGCTCGCCCGCGAAGGCGCCCGCCTGCTCGACGACTCCGCGACGCCCCCCGCCTCCGCCGCCGCGACCCTCCGCTCCGCGCTCGCCCTCTGGCGCGGCCCCGCCCTCGCCGACCTGCCCGAGCCGGCCCGCTCCGCGCTCGCCGCCGTCCCGGAGGCCCTCCGTACGGCCGCGCGGCGCGGCCGGGTCGAGGCCGAACTCCGGGCCGGCGCCACGGACCCGGCGTCCCTGCTGCCCGAGCTGGACGCGCTGATCCACGAGCACCCGTACGACGAACCCCTCCACGTGCTCCAGCTCCGCGCCCTGCGCGCCGCCGGCCGCCCCGCCGACGCCCTCGCCGCGTACGAGCGCACCCGTCGCACCCTCGCCGAGAGCCTGGGCACCGACCCCGGCCCCGCCCTGCGCGCCTTCCACGCGGAACTCTTGCGCCCGCCCCCCGAACCCACCGCATCCCCCGCACCCACCGCACCGCCCGCACCCACCGCACGCCCGGAACCCCCCGCACCCCCCGAACCGCCGGAGGCCCCGCGTGGCAACCTCCGCCCCCGCCTCACCTCCTTCGTGGGCCGCGAGCCCGACCTGGAGGCCCTCCACGGCGACCTGGCCCGACACCGCCTCGTCACCCTCATCGGCCCCGGCGGCTCCGGGAAGACCCGCCTCGCCGAGCACGCGGCCGCCGCCCACCCCGAACCGGGCTGGCTCGTCGAACTCGCCCGTCTCGACCACCCGGCGGCCGTCCCCGGCGCCGTGCTCAGCGCCCTCGGCCTGCGCGAGAACGGCCTGGTCGCCCGCGAGAAGACACCGGCCGAGGACCCCACCACCCTGCTCATCGACCACTGCGCCCACCGCGCCCTGCTGCTCGTCCTCGACAACTGCGAGCACGTCATCGGCGCGGCCGCCGACCTCGCCGACCGGCTCCTCGCCCACTGCCCCGGCCTCCGCGTCCTCGCCACCAGCCGCGAACCCCTCGGCGTCCCCGGCGAGGCGCTGCGCCCCGTGGAACCCCTGCCGCCCGACCCCGCGCACCGACTGTTCGCCGACCGGGCGGCGGCCGCCCAGCCCGGGTTCACCCCGGACGACGACCCGGCCGCCGTCGCCGAGATCTGCGCCCGCCTCGACGGCCTTCCGCTCGCCATCGAACTCGCCGCCGCCCGGCTGCGGCTGCTCACCCCGCGCCAGATCGCCGACCGGCTCGACGACCGGTTCCGGCTCCTGACCGGCGGATCCCGCACGCTCCTGCCCCGCCAACAGACCCTGCGGGCCGTCGTGGACTGGTCCTGGGACCTCCTCACCGAATCCGAACGCGTCGTTCTGCGCCGCCTCGCCGTCTTCACCGGCGGCTGCGACCTGACCGCCGCCGAGGCCGTCTGCGCGGAACCCGCCCTCGACGTGGCCGACGTCCTCGGCTCCCTCGTCGACAAGTCCCTCGTCCTGGCCGAGCCCACTTCCGACGGCATGCGGTACCGGATGCTCGAAACCATCCACGAGTACGCCATCTCCCGCGCCGCCGACGAGCCGGCGCAGGCCCGCACGACCGCCCTGCGCCACGCCGCGCACTTCCTCGCCCTCACGGAGGAAGCCGAACCCCTGCTGCGCACGGCCGCCCAACTGCCCTGGATCCGGCGCGTCGAGATCGAGTTGGACAACCTCCGGGCCGCCCTCGACCTGGCCGTGCGGGACGGCGACGCCGACACGGCCCAACGCCTGGTCTTCGCCCTGGGCTGGTTCTGGTGGTTGCGCAACTACCGAATCGAGGGCGCCGAGTGGACCGCCCGGGTCCTCGCCCTCACCCCGACCGAACCGCCCGAGGACTCACCCGAGTACCTGGCTCACCAGCGCCTCCAGGTGCTCAGCATGTTCCTGCGTTCGGAATCCAGCGAGGCCGAGGAGTTCCGCACCCCCGAGTACCGGGCGCTCGCCCGCCGCATGAAGGAAACCTTCCGCCACGGCTCCCCGGAGACCAGCGCCTTCCCCGGCATCCTGTGGCCCACGACCGCCCTCCTCACCGGCGATCTCCTCGACTTCCACACCGACCTCGACGAAGCCGTCGAGAACTGCCGCCGGCACGGCGGGGATTGGGAACTCGGCATCGTCCTCATGCTCCGCACCCATGTCGCCATCGACATGACCGGAGGGCTGCACACCGTCGACGCCGACCTCGTCGAACTCCACGAGATCGCCGCCCGTGTCGGCGACCGCTGGACGCGGGCGCAGGTGTCGAGCGCCGCCGGCGAGGTGGCCCTCTCCCGTGGTCAGTACGACTGGGCCCGCATCGAGTACGAGGAGTGCCTGCGCCTCGCCCGCGAGGTCGGCGCCCACATCGAGGCGCCCTTCGCCATCGCCCGGATCGCGGAGACCGCCTACTGCTCCGGGGACATGGAAGGCGCCGAACGTCTCCTCGCCGAGTCGGACCGCGAGTCCCGCAAGTACGGAGGGGTGTACGACGTACGGGCCTTCGCACGCCTGCTCGCCTCGATGATCGCCCTCTACCGGGGCGACCACGCCAAGGCCCGTGCCGAGTACGTCGTGGCCCGCGCCGAATCCAAGGGGGCCGGCGTCCCCCCGCAGTTCATCGCGGGGCTCGACAACATCGAAGCCCTCCTCGTCGCACACGACCAGGGTCCGCGCGCCGCTCTCGCCGGCGCCGTGCCCGCTTTCGCCGACGCGATCTCCACGCACTGCGCGGAACGGGTCCTGGCAGCCCTCGCCGAGACCGCGGCCGGGCTGCTGGCCGCCACCGACCGGCCCGGCGAAGCCCTGCGGGTCCTCGGGGCGGCCACCGCATGGCGCTCGGGGCACCCCCGCTCGGTCCCCGAGGAGGCGTTCCTCGCCGGGTTCCCCGAACGGGCCCGCGCCCTTCTCGGCCCCGCCCGCTCCGCGGCGGAGGAAGCCGCGGGCGCCGCACTGACCCCGCCCGAGGTCGCAGCCCTGCTCAAGAGCAGCTGATCACCGCGCTCAGGAACAACTGATCACCGCGCTCAAGAGCAGCTGATCACCGCGCTCGAAGCAACTGATCACCACGCTCAGGAGCAGCTGATCACCGCGTCGGCCCAGCTCGCCAACGCCGGCAGACGGCCAGGCCCGACCCGCTCCACCACCAGACGCAACGACTTGTACCCGGCCGGCGACACCTCGACGCGGGCCGGCGCGTCGCCGTACCCCAGGGCGCCGGACCGCCACAGTCGCCGCCCGTCGCCGTACACCGAGAACCGGACCTCGGCGTCCGTCAGCAGCGCCAGACCGTCCACCCCGGCCCGCGCGGAGAAGCTCGCGCACTGCCGGTTGAGGCTGATCTCCACCGAGGAACGGGCGTCGACGGTGATGCCCTGCGAGAACCGCCGCCCCCCGACCTCCAGCCCCCAGCGCTGCCACACCCAGCTACCGCCCCAGGTCCGCAGCTCCGGTCCGGTGTGCTTCCCGTACCCGGAGTATCCGAGCCGCGCCAACGCGAACCCCTGCGCCGGCGCGGGCACCGCCGGAGCCGGCGACTTCGGTGGCGTCCGGGTGGGCGAGGGCTTCGGCGCCGGGCGCACGACGGCCGCCTTCGACGCCGACGGCCTGGCCGAAGGCGCCCGACTCGGCGCCGCCGGCGGGGCACTGCGCCGAGGCGGTACGGCAACCCGCGCCACCGGCGCCTTCACCACCGGGGCCCTCGTCTCCGGTGGGCTCGGCTCCGGCGCCGCCACCGCGGGCGCGGCCTTCGCCCGGGGCTGCGGCGCGGAATCGTCCCCGGCCAGCGCGAACACCACCCCGGCGGCCGCCGCGACGGCGATCCCGGCGGCGATGGCGGCCTTGGCCGGCAAGCCCAGCCCCTCGGAAACCACCGCACCCCCGGCCCCGGCCGAAGCACCGCCACCCGCACCAGCACCCGCACCCGCGGCCCCCGCCCCGGCACCCGCCCCCGCCGAGGAGCCACCGACCGCGGCGGCGGCAGCCCCCGCACCACCGGCGGCCACGGCCCCACCGGCCACCACCCCGGCCGCCTTCAACGCGTACCCGGCGGCGAACCACCCGATGACCGCCACCGGCAACAGCGCGGGAATCCCCGCGTTGACGTCCTTGAGCTCCCCGGCGGCGAGCCTGCACTTGACGCACTCCTCCAAGTGCTTGCGCAGCCCCCGCTCCGCCCGCACCCGCAACCCGCCCCGCGCATAAGCGCCCAGCCGGTCCGCGTACCGCGCGCAGTCCCCGCCCTCGACCAACGCCGAGCTCACGTGCGCCTGCAAGTAGGCCTGCTTGAGCCCTTCACGGGCCCGACTGGCCAGCACCGCGGTCGCGTTGGGGCTCAGCCCGAACAACGGGGCGATCGCACTCGGCGAAGCCTCCTCGACGGTCGTGTGCCACAGCACGGCCTGCCACCGCTCGGGCAGGCTCCGGAAGGCGCGCATCGCCAGGGACTGCTCGGCCTCGTGCATCGCCCGAACGTCCGCGCCCCACTGCAAGGTGTCGTCCCCGGAGAGCCCGGCCAGCCCGGCGCCGCCCTCCGCACCAGTGGCCGCCTGCTCCGCGAACACCGCGAAGTCCTCGACCAACTGCTCCCGTTTGGCGGTCTTCGCCCACGAGGCCGCGACCCGCCGCACGGTGGTGAGCAGGTAGGCCCGCACCGAATGGTCCGGCCCCGCCCCGCCCCGCACCGCCTGGAGGGTCCGTGCGAACACCTCGCCGGTCAGGTCGTCGGCGGTGTGCGCGTCCCGGCAGCAGGTGCGCGCGTAGCGCCGTACGGAATCGGCGTGCCGACGGAACAACTCCTCGTACGATCCATCGTCGCCCCCACGCATCCGGGCAATCAAGTCCGCGTCGGATGGCGGCAGTTCGCCGTCGTCGACTCCCGAACCGAGGTGCCGGCCACCCGGCTCGCGCTGCGCGGGTACCTGCCGGGCGGGCAGGCTGCCCGCCTCGACCTCGCCGCCGGCGCCACCGAGTGACTCGTCTCGCCCGTCAACGTTCATTGCGGAAGCCCCCGCACGGCACACTCAACCGGTACACCGATTCAGCGTGGCACACGGCGCGGCCGCGCCGGCCCCCTCTCACCGCCATCCACTCATCCGGGGAGCATCCGGCGAATCGCCGTGCTGATCCTCACCCGTTCGAGCGAGTGGCCGTTCGAGGGAACCGATTGACCGCTTCCGTGAACGCCACCCGATACGAAGCGCCCGACACGGCTCCCACCGCATGGCACCGCCACACGCCGAGCCCCGCACCGACAGCCCGCACCGAGCCGGTCACCCCACGCCGATCACCGCACCGAGCCGCCCACCGCACGCCGATGACCACGCCAGCCGGCCACCCCACGCCGGTCACCGCACCGAGCCGGCCACCGCACGTCGATGACCACGCCAGCCGGCCACAGCACTCCGGTCAGCGCAGGCCGGTCAACGCACGCCGGTCACGACGCCGAGCCGATCACCGCACCCGAGCCGATCACGACCCGCCGATCACCGCACCCGAGCCGATCACGACCCGCCGCCGTCACCGCGCCGAGCCGATCACGACCCGCCGCCGTCACCGCGCCGGGTCCCCGCGCCGCGCCGGGTCTCCGCGCCGCGCCGGGTCTCCGCGCCGCAGCACCGGGTCTCCGCGCCGCAGCACCGGGTCTCCGCGCCACGACTCAGACAGTGCGCGACCGCAGACCCTCCAGCAGGATCTCCAGCAGTCGGGCCGAAGCCGCGGCCTGCTGCGCCGGGTCCGGAAGCGCGGGCGCGGCGGTCGCTATCACCAGCAGCACATCGGCCACGGTGACGTCGGCACGCAACTCACCCGCCTCCCGGGCGCGGTCCACCAGCCGGCCGACCACCTCCAGCAGGGCACCCGCGCCGGAGTCGTCCGAGAGTTCGTCCTCGACGGCCGTCCGCGCGCCCACGACCCGAAGGTCCGGCCCGCCGGTCCCGCCGGCCTGACGCTGGTGCGGAACCCTGGCGGCCTCGGCCTCCTCGATCCCGTCCTCGGCGGCCGAGCCGACCCGCAGCACCTGCGGCGGGAGCAGCCGGCCGGCGCCGGAGGCCACGGAGGTGCGCAGGAAGCGCGACAGCGCCTGCCACGGCTCCTCCTCCTGGCCCAGAGCGGACGTGGCCTGGTCGGTCAGCCGGGCGGTCTCTTCCTCGGCTATTCGCCGGACCAGTACGTCCTTGCTCGGGAAGCGCCGGTACACCGTGCCGACACCGACGCGGGCGCGCCGCGCCACGTCCTCCATGGGAGCCCCGTAGCCCAGCTCGCCGAACACCTCGCGGGCCGCGCGCAGGACGTGTTCGAGGTTGCGCTGGGCGTCGACACGCAGCGGCGTGGAGCGACCCATTCCGTGCGTGGTGGCACCTGTCATCACGCGGCCGCTGTCAGCAGACAGAGCGGTCGCAGAGCCATGAAAATCGGAAATGTGCATATGTTTCCCCCGGTAATCATCTGTCTCCCCCCGGAGACACTCCCCGCCTTCACGCCGAGGGGGGCCACGGTCACGGGGCCCTGGTCCTACTCCTCGACGAGTTACGAACATAGTTGAGCCAGAGTCAATTCAGAAGGGGCAGCCCCGGACGGAGCACCGCCCGATCGGAGCATTCACCCCCACTTTTCCGCCGCAAGCCTCCGGAATCACTCCCTCCGCACCTGCTGACCTGCGCTCCTGCACCCGGATTCAGACCCCCTGGCAGTCCCGCCCCACCACTCTCTCCGGTCACACAATCTGCCGGGCCTGTGGACAAACTCCCGGCCACGTTGCGTCATGGGATGGTGAAGGCTGCTAACTCGCGGGGCACGGCCCCCGGTACCCCGCCCCGAACGCGCATCCTCATCGTGGGCGGCGGATACGTCGGCATGTACACGGCGCTCCGGCTCCAGCGAAAGCTGAGATCCGGCGAAGCCGAGGTCACGGTGATCACTCCCGAGCCCTACATGACGTACCAGCCCTTCCTCCCCGAGGCGGCCGCCGGACTGATCTCCCCACGCCACGTCGTCGTACCCCTGCGCCGCGTCCTGGCCAAGTGCCGCATCGTCATCGGTCAGGCCCAGCGCATCGACCACGCCAAGCGCGTCGCGACCGTCACCACCCTCGCCACCGCCGAGGAAGGCGCCGGCGACATCGAGATCGCCTACGACGAACTCGTCCTCGCGCCCGGCTCCGTCTCGCGCACCCTCCCCGTCCCGGGGCTCGCCGACTACGGCATCGGATTCAAGACGGTCGAAGAGGCCATCGGCCTGCGCAACCACGTCATCGAACAGATGGACATCGCCTCCTCCACCCGCGACCCCGCCATCCGCGACGCCGCCCTCACCTTCGTCTTCGTGGGCGGCGGATACGCGGGAGTCGAAGCCCTCGGCGAACTGGAGGACATGGCGCGATTCGCAGCCCGGTACTACCACAACATCAAGCCCGAGGACATGAAATGGGTGCTGGTCGAGGCCAGCGACCGCATCCTCCCCGAAGTCGGCCCCGAAATGGGCGTCTACACCGTGCGTGAACTGCGCCGACGCAACATCGACGTACGCCTGGAAACCCGCCTCGAATCCTGCGAGAACCGCGTCGCCGTCCTCAGCGACGGCGCCCGCTTCCCCACCCGCACCGTCGTCTGGACCGCCGGCGTCAAACCCCACCCGATCCTCGCCGCCTGCGACCTGCCCAAGAACGAACGCGGCCGGCTCGCCTGCACAGCCTTCCTCACCGTCGAGGGCGTCGAACACGCCTGGGCGGCCGGAGACGCGGCAGCCGTCCCCGACATCACCGCCGCCGAACCGGGCCGCGAATGCGCCCCCAACGCGCAGCACGCCGTCCGCCAGGCCCGGTCCCTCGCCGACAACCTCCTCGCCGCCCTGCGCGACGAGGTCCTCACCGAGTACGCCCACAAGTACGCCGGTTCCGTCGCCTCCCTCGGCCTCCACAAGGGCGTCGCGTACATCTACGGCCGCAAGCTCAAGGGCTACCCGGCCTGGCTGATGCACCGCACCTACCACCTCAGCCGCGTCCCCACCTTCAACCGCAAGATGCGCGTTCTTGCGGAATGGACCCTCTCAGGTCTGTTCAAACGGGAGATCGTCTCCCTAGGCTCCCTCGAACACCCCAGGGCAGAATTCGAACTCGCGGCAGGAGGCGGCCCCAAGCACCCGTCACCCCCACCCGCGCCCCAACCGCCGAAGGACGGCCAGAGCTGACGTTGTCAGTCCGGTCGGCCACACTGGACGTGTGACCATAGGTGGGCTCACACCTGCACAGAGTGACACCGTCCGCGATCGACTCCTGGGGGGCACCGCCCAGCGGCAGCTGGGGGAGACACAGCGACCACTTGCGACACCACGAGGCTTGAACGCAGTGAACTTCACCCGCTGGAGCGCCCGGTTCCCCGGAACGCAGCGCCGCGCCGCCGCCCGGACCGAACACGCCGCCGCCCAGGCCAAACGGGGTGAAGGCTCGGTCCCCGCAGCCCGCGGCGCCGCCAACCACGCCCCGGCGCCCCCGAGCGACGGCACCCCCGCGGAACCCACCGTCTCCGGAACGGGCACGGGCCCCCTCCCGGCCGCGCCCACCCTGGACGAACTCTCCGTACGGGAGGTCCTCGGCCTGCTCCCGGCACTCGTCGCCTTCGTCCACGGCCCCGACCACCGCGTCGCGTACGTCAACGACGCCTACGTCGCCGGCTTCGGCCCCCGCACCCCCGGCGCCCCCGCCCACGAGGCCCTCCCCGAACTCGGCGACCTCGGCCTGCTCCCGCTCCTCGACCAGGTCCAGCGCAGCGGCAAGCCCCGTACCGCCAAGAACCGCACCGCGCCCGGCGGCGGCAACTCGTACACGGTCACCTGCACCCCGGTCGAGTTCCCCAAGACCGACACCGAGTCCGCGCGGGAGCCCCACACCGGCGTACTGGTCCACCTCGCCGACGTCACCGACCACGCCGAGGCCGCGGAGCGGCTGCGCGCCAGCGAGCGCCGCCAGCGCGAGGCGGCCGTCACCCTCCAGCGCTCCCTCCTGCCCCAGGAACTGGAACAGCCCGACGACCTCCGCGTCGCCGCCACCTACCAGCCAGGCGGCACCGAGGCGGCCGTCGGCGGCGACTGGTACGACGTCATCACCCTCGGCGCCGGCCGCACCGCCCTCGTCATCGGCGACGTCATGGGCCGCGGCGTCCGCGCCGCCGCCGTCATGGGACAGTTGCGCACCGCCGTCCGCGCGTACGCCCGCCTCGACCTCCCGCCCCACGAGGTCCTCCAACTCCTCGACGGCCTCGCCGCCGAGATCGACGCCAGCCAGATCGCCACCTGCGTCTACGCCGTCCACGACCCCAACGAGGGCCTGCTCGCGTACGCCTCCGCCGGCCACCTCCCGATCCTGGTCCGCGACGAGCACGGCACCGTACGCCGCGCCGCCGACCCCACCGGCCCGCCGCTCGGCACCGGCGGCTGGCTGCACACCTCCGGCACCATCGCCCTGGGCCCCGGCTCCACCGCCGTCCTCTATACCGACGGCCTCGTCGAACGACGCGGCGAGGACATCGACGAGGGCGTCGCCGCCCTCGAACGCGCCCTCGCCGGAGCCCAGGGCACCCCGTCCGTCATCTGCGACCGCCTGATGCGCGCACTCGGCGTGGACGCCGATCACGACGACGACGTCGCCGTGATGGTCCTCCAGCAGCCCGCCCGCACCGGCGCGGACGCCGAGCTCTTCCACAACGCCGCCCTGGAACTCCTCGGAGGCATCGAGGCCGCACCGCGCGCCCGCGCCTTCGCCCAAGGCGTCCTCGCCTCCTGGCGTTTCCCGGTCGAGCTGTGCGACCTCGGTGTACTGGCCGCCAGCGAACTCGTCGCGAACTCCCTCCAGCACGGCACCCCACCCATGCACCTCCGGCTGCGCCGCACCGACCGCCGCCTGATCATCGAGGTCACCGACGGGGACGACCACCTCCCGCGCCGCCGCCGCGCCGAACCGGCCGACGAGACCGGCCGCGGCATCTCCATCGTCGCCACCATCGCCTCCAACTGGGGATCCCGCCGCACCCCGGGCGGCGGCAAGGCCGTCTGGTGCGAGTTCGCACTCCCCGACAAACAGCCCGACAAGCAGTAGGACGACATGACGATGCCCCCGGTCCGAGCGCGGACCGGGGGCATCGTCATGAAGTGACCTACACGGAAGCGGGCTCCGCGGTCTTCGCCACGGCGACCGGAGCCGCCGGCGCCGACGGAGCGCCCTTCAGCAGCGACGGGTTGTCCTGCGCCGGCGTCAACTGCCTGCCGAGCCGCAGCGCCAGCCAGGCGATCCCCAGCGAGACGACCACGAACACCCCGATGTAGAGCGTCGGCACGCCCGCACCGAGCGGCACGCCCAGCGGCCCCAGCGCCAACGCCATCTGCTTGACCAGCGCGAACGCGGAGTTGTACTGCCCCACGGAACCCTCCGGCGCCAGATCCGCGACGAGCGGCGCGAGCGTCGGCGACAGCATCGCCTCGCCGATCCCGAAGAGCGCGTACGTGGTGACGAACGCGGCCGCGGCCATCACGGCGCTCCCGTGCCCCAGCCCCGAGAACCCGGCGATGAGCCAGGCACCGGTCCAGATCAGACCCACCAGCGCGATCACCCGCGACCGCCGCCGCTTCTCGACGAGCCTCAGTACGACGAACTGCGCCACGACGATCGCACCGGTGTTGGCGGCGAGCGCGAACCCGAGCGTGGAAGGCGAGATCCCGGCGGCCTCGGTACCGAAGGCGGCCAGACCCGACTCGAACTGTCCGTAGCAGGCGAAGAAGACCACGAAGCCCAGCACGAGGAGCTTCACCATGGCCTGGTGCCGCAGCATCCGCTTCCAGCCGCCACCCGCCTGCGAGGGGTCCCTCGGCACGGCGTCCTTGATGCTCGGCGCGTGCGGCATCCGAACAGTGACGATCACGCCCGCCAGCACCAGGAACATCACGGCCTCGATGCCGAACAGCAGGGTGAAGCTGCCCGGGTGCGCGACGTCCACGATCTGACCGCCGATGAGCCCACCGATGCCGAGACCGAGGTTCTGCATGAAGAACTGGAGCGCGAAGGCACGCGTACGAGTACTCGGGGTCGAGCACCACACGATCATCGTGGCCAGCGCCGGCTGCATCACGGCCTGCCCGGCACCCAGCGCCAGGGCCGACAGCAGGATCGGCACGAGACCGGTCGACAGCCCCAGGGACAGCGCCCCGAGGGACGCGGCCACCGCCGCACCCATGACGACCGGGACGGGACCACGTCGGTCGATGATCCGACCGGTGAAGGGCAGCGCGACGAGAGCGCCCAAGGCGAAGGCCACGAACGCGCTCGTGGCGGCCATGGAGCCCAGATTCCGCACCTGCGCCACGTAGATGTAGAGGAACGGAACCGTGAAGCCGATGCCGAACGCGGTCAACGCGTTCCCGGCCTGGATCCGCCGCATCGCAGCGCCCATCACCTTGGTCACTTTCACCACCTTGATAACTGAAGCCTGAAGACTTCATCCCTAAAGTTCGAACCTTAACTCTACACATCGAAGGAGTTAGACGCCAACGAGCTCGTGCCATACTTCGGGCCATGGGTGACACCGACGGCACTACGCCTGTCCACGAACCGAGCCTCGACGAGCAGATCGCCGTCTATCAGCGCGAGTTCCAGGACCTCGATCCCCAGGTCGAGAAGGTGGTCTCGGCGCTGAGCCGGCTGAACCGCCGCATGAACGTCGCGTACGGACGACAGACCGCGGCCCTGGGCATCAGCAACGCGGAGTGGGAGGTCCTCAAGGCCCTCGTCATCTCCGGGTCCCCGTACCGCATGGGCCCGAGCGAGCTCGCCAAGCAGTTGGGCCTCACGCCGGCGGCGATGACCCACCGGATCGACCGGATGACGTCGGAGGGCCTGGTCACCCGTGAACGCGACGAGTCCAACCGGGTCCGCGTGATCGTGGAGCTCACGGACGAGGGCCGCAGCAAGTGGCTCGACGCGATGCGCGCGGCCACGGTCTTCGAGGAGGACCTTCTCCAGGACCTCTCCACCGCGGAGCGCGGCGTGCTGGGCGACATGCTGACCCGCCTCCTGGACCGGGTCGAAGACCTCCAAGCCAGGGGTTGACACACCCCCAGCGGATCCGTAAGGTTCTTCGAGTTGTCCCAGAGTCAACTGGTTTTGGCGACAACAACTCCCGCCGCCTCGTTGCGGCACCCAACTCAGCACGATCTCCCACCGGGAACGAATTCGGCATGCCCGAATGAATTTCCGAAGGCCGATTATGAATCGCCTGGGACGTCAACTAGAGTTCTGGGAGTCGGAAGGGCCCAACAGCCCGGAAGACAAACCCCGCTGACTGGGAGTCAGGCCCGAAAGGTTCTGATAGAGTCGGACTCGCCGGAAAGGGAAAACGCGAAAGCGAAGAACCTGGAAGGCGGAAAACAAGCGAGACTGACTCTGATAGAGTCGGAAACGCAAGAACGAAGGAAGCGCCCGGAGGAAAGCCCGAGAGGGTGAGTACAAAGGAAGCGTCCGTTCCTTGAGAACTCAACAGCGTGCCAAAAATCAACGCCAAAAGTTGATACCCCGTCCATTTCGGTGGATGAGGTTCCTT